>JAIXPK010000001.1 GCA_027486335.1 Verrucomicrobiaceae bacterium
AGAAATTCCAGTTGTCTGCGGCGCGGAGCCGTGCTTTTAGTGACCTCCCCGCAAGCAATGCTCTCGTGGCGGAATTGGTAGACGCGTATGACTCAGGATCATATGGGGCGACCTGTGGAGGTTCGAATCCTCTCGAGAGCACCAACTTTCCCTGCCGTGTGGCGGGGTGGCTGACGTTCTCTTTTTCATGCAGGATCCCGAGTTTGTTCAGAGTGCTTTTGCGAAGATTGCCGGAAGGTATGTGGTGACGAATCACGCGTTGTCGTTTGGGACTGATATCTTGTGGCGGCGGAAAGTGGCGCGTCTGGTGAGGGACCTGGGACCGGAGACCCTGCTGGATCTGGCGACTGGGAGTGGTGATCTGGCGGCGGAGATATTGAAGGTGGCGCCGGGGATTCGGCTGACGGGTGCGGATTTCTGCGCGCCGATGCTGGATCGGGCGCGGGCGCGGCAGATGCCTGGGGTGACGCTGCTGGTGGCGGATGCGATGCGGTTGCCGTTTGCGGATGGGACGTTTGACTGTGTGACGGTGGCGTTCGGGTTGCGGAACATGGCGTCGTGGCCGGAGGCGTTGCGGAGCATGCTGCGGGTGCTGCGGCCGGGAGGGCATCTGGTGATTCTGGATTTTTCGCTGCCGTCGCTGCCGGTGATTCGGCCGCTGTATGGGTTTTATCTGAACCGGGTGCTGCCGTTGATTGCGGGGCTGCTGACTGGGGAGCGGGGGGCTTATCAGTACCTTGCGGGGTCGATTCATCAGTTTCCGTCGGGGAAGGCGATGGGGGAACTGCTGGAGAGTTGCGGGTTCGTGGAACCGGTGGCGCGGCCGTTGAGTTTCGGGATTGCGACGGTTTATACGGCGAAGCGGCCTGATGGCTGCGGCACTTGACGCGGTGCGTGACCCGCCGGAGGGGTGGGAGCAGTTTTTCAATTCAAGAATCCTCTGACCATGCCAGCCAAAAAGAGTGCACCAGTGCCGAAGCCCAAGGCGGCGGCCGTTTCGAAGCCGAAGGTTAAGCCAAAGGTTAAGCCGAAGGGGCCGCCGGTGGTGGGGATCATCATGGGGAGCATTTCGGATTGGGAGACGATGGAGAATGCGGCGAAGCTGCTGGCGGATTTCGGGGTGCCGTATGAGACGAAGGTGGTGAGTGCGCACCGGACGCCGCAGTTGCTGGTGAATTATGCGACGACGGCGCGGAAGCGCGGGTTGAAGGTGATTATTGCGGGGGCTGGTGGTGCGGCGCATCTGCCGGGGATGACGGCGAGCATGACGGATTTGCCAGTGTTAGGAGTGCCTGTGGAGAGCAAGGCGCTGAAGGGGATGGACAGCCTGCTGAGCATTGTGCAGATGCCTGGGGGTGTGCCGGTGGGGACGTTTGCGATCGGGAAGTCCGGAGCGGTGAATGCGGCGCTGTTTGCGGTGTCGATATTGGCGCTGCACAGCCGCGAGCTGGCGACGGAGCTGATTGCGTTCCGTGACTTGCAGGCGGAGAAGGTGCTTGAATCCCAGTCGCAGCTTCCGGAATGAGGGGGAACGGAGCTGTTTATCCCGGGCAGACGCTCGGCATTGTGGGAGGCGGGCAGTTAGGGCGGATGGCGGCGGTGGAGGCGCGTCGTGCGGGGTACCGTGTGGCGGTTTACACGGACGAGCCGAATGGTTCGCCGGCGGGACAGCTTGCGGACACGGAGATCAACGCGAGTTATTTTGATGAAGAGGCGCGAGGGTTGTTTCTGAAGGAGGTGGATGTGGTGACGGTGGAGTTTGAGAACATACCGGCGGCGTTTCTGGATGCGATTGAGAGCCGGGCGCGGCTGCATCCTTCGAGGGTGGCGGTATCGACGTGTCAGAACCGGGAGCGGGAGAAGTTGTTTCTGAGGAAGCAGGGGATTCCGCATGCGGCGTTCGAGGTGGTGACGGATGCGGAGGGATTGGAGCTGGCGGTAAAGAAGCTGGGGTATCCGTGTGTGCTGAAGACGGCGGATTTTGGTTATGACGGGAAGGGGCAGCAGAAGCTGATGGCGGGTGATGATCTGGCGGCGGCGTGGGCCGCACTGGGTGCGCCGCGCGGGGTGGTGGAGCAATGGGTGACGTTCGAGAAGGAGTTGTCGGTGGTGGCGGCGAGGTCGGCTAGCGGGGCGTTTGCGGCGTTTCCGGTGGCTGAGAACATGCATCGGGATCATATCCTCGATGTGACGATATCACCGGCGAGGATTGATGCGGCGACGGCGGCGCGGGCGACGGAGCTGGCGGAGGCGGTGGCGCATGCGCTGGATTACACGGGGACGCTGGCGGTGGAGATGTTTCTGACGGCGGGTGGGGAGATTCTGGTGAATGAGATCGCGCCACGGCCGCACAATTCCGGGCACCACACGATTGATTCGTGCGTGACGAGTCAGTTCCAGCAGCAATTGCGGACGGTGTGCGGGTTTGCGCCGGGGGATGCGCGGCAGCACACGCCGGCGGTGATGGTTAATCTGCTAGGGGATCTGTGGCCTGCGCCGGAGAAGCATCCGGACTGGACGGCGGTGCTGGAGGATGGCGGCGCGTTTCTGCATCTTTACGGGAAGCGGCTGGCGAAGCCGAAGCGGAAGATGGGGCATTTCACGGTGCTGGGGGAAACGGTGGAGGCGGCGCTGGGTCGGGCAATGGCGCTTCGGGCGGGACTGGGTTTTCCGGTCTGAAGATGGCGCGTGCGCTTGCACTTCGGCGCGGGGGGATTCAGAGTGCAGATCACGCTCCTGTAGCTCAGTGGATTAGAGCAACGGCCTTCTAAGCCGTGGGTCCATGGTTCGAATCCATGCGGGAGCGCTTTTTTTGGTGAGTGCGGAGTGGTTGTCAGACTTGCTTGAGCTGACCTCCGGTGACGAGGCCGTCGAAATACCGGACGAGGCGGTCGACGACGACGGGGTTTCTGATGATGACACCTGCTTCGATGTTCCGGGTCTGAGCTGCGGCGGTGAAGTTGGCGGAAGTGATGAGAGCGGCGGTAGTGTCGATCATGACGGCCTTGGCGTGCATGACACCCGGGGGTGAATCGGGCGAAGGGCTGAAGCCCCTTGGGTCGTGCCAGAATTCCGGTGGTCGGTTACCGGCCCAGTGATCCGAGAGGAATTGTTTTCTAAAACGCGAGGAGGTGATGGAGAGCGGTTCAGAGGGTGACCTGCGGAGGTGAGTCAGGTCGACAATGAAGCGCACGTGGAATGCGGGGTCTTCGTCGTGGCGGGAGGCGAGTGGTTCGAGGTGATCCCGTGCGTTGACGAAGACGAAGCTGGCGACGGTGACCCGGGCGCGGGCCTCGCGGAACAGAGATGAGACCATGGTGGCGGTGTCAGAGACTGGTGTTCCGTGGACGGGAGGGCCGCTGAGCGCGAGGCTGGTGGCGGCATCGCTGGCATCGATGCGGGTGCGCGCGGACGCCATGGCGTCGCAGAAGTCTGCGATAGTGGCGGGAGGGCAGCCATTATCGAGGAGGCGAAGGAGCGCGGCTGAGAACGCGGGTGCTTTGGTGTGGCCCGTTAGGGGCTGGATGGCCTGAGGGGAGATGCTGAATTTAAGAGGGCCTGATCTGAGTGAAGCGGCGAGGGCGCCGAGCGTGGAGGCTGGAAGATCGAGGAAGCCGGAGAGATCGTCCTTGCTCATGAAATCAAATGCGGAGGAATTCGCAGCCGCGTGCCTCGATGGTGGGGGCGACGAGGCAGCGGTCGAGATACTGATTGAACCGTTCGCAGGAGGTTTCTGCGATGTAGAGGCAGCCGTGGCAGGCATTGCCGGAGATGCGGTCGATGCTGCCATAGCCGATGCCACGGGAAGAGCAGACAGGATCATTGGAGCAGAGACTGCCGAGCTGGACGGCTTTGAGGATCTGACGACGGATGTCCTGGGCGGAGGTGACGAGGCCGCCGAGGGTGCCTTCGGAGCCTGCTGAGGAAGTGAAGATGAGGATGCCGTAGCAGTCGGCCATATCGGCGGATCCTGGCGCGGGTGCGTAGATGCGTTCGCGGAGTGACGAGAGCGGGTAACCGCATTCCATGGCGATGCTGGTGATGAGGAGGTGTGCCAGAGAATGGAGCATGATGTAGATGGCTCCGGGGAAGTCGCCCTTGGCTGAGGGGTGATTGGCCTTCCATTGGGAAAACGATTCCTCGAGTTCGATGGCCCGGCGCATGACGGCGTCACGGGCGGCCCATTCAGCGATGGCATCGGGACGGAACTGGATGAAGATCCCCTCTCCGCGGTTTTCGGAGACGGGCATCCAGCGAGGAGCGCGCGAGATGGGGGCGCGCTGGACTTCGATGTCCAATTCTCCCGAGACGTCGGACGAGGCGGGGTCGAAGCGGGTGAAGCCGATGAGGGCGGAGACCTCCCGCAGACGGTGCACCATGACGACTTTTTCGATGCCTTCGAGGCCAGGGGCATTCCAATGGGAGCGGTCCATTTCCCTTGCGAAGAAATCATCTTCCATCTGATCGGTGGCAGCGCCTTGAACGGCGGAGGCGAGCTTGTCGAATTCGACCTTTTTCACGGGTTTGGCGACGGCTGCGACCGTTCCTTCGCGGACCTCGGTGATGGCGGTGATAACTTGTTCGTCGGAAAAATGCTTGAGGCGTTCATCGACTGACGACACCAGATTCCGCAAGATTCTGAGTTCCTGAGCGCTGGTGATCTTAGCGAGCGCATCATCGATCATCGAGAGTGTGGTCGCGTGGATGGTGCTGATGCTATCAGGTATGGAGATGACGGACAGCATCTGTGCGAAGTAGGCATTGCTGGCGGTGCGGATGAGGAGGAGACTATCGTCCTTGCAGCCGGCCTCGTGGTCGTCGAGCCACGGGCGTGAACCGTTGCAGCGGCCGAGGCTGCCTTTGAGAGCGGCGTCGCGCATGCAGCGGGAGGCACCGCAGTCGCAGACGATCCATGCATCCGAGAGATCGCCGGTGGTGCCGCGTTCCTCGATCCAGAGCGGGCGGGAGCAGGGATTGGGTCCATGGTGGGCGAAGGCGCGCCATGCGAGGTCGCCGACGTGACCATTGCGGCAGGCCCTGACGAAGCGGACGGGGACGACGGGGTGGGTTTTGTCGCCGTCGCGGAACCGCTGTTGGGGGTTGAGTTCGGCGCGGTTCACGAGCCGGCGGCGGCGGTGTTTTTCTTTGGAGATTTCGATGTTCTGAACGATGAACCAGTGAGGGAAGACGTAGCCGGTGACGCCTGGGGTGATCCTTCCTTTGATGAAGCGTCCTTCTGAGGCTGGTGGCGGGACGCGCAGTTCGACGGATTTTTTCTGGAGAAGACGGCCAACTTTTGCGGCGAGCCGGGGTTCGTGGATGAGACAGCCGTGGTCTTTCTCGTAAGACCAGTCCTCGAGACCGGCGATGATGACGGATTTGTCAGGAAAGTCGACCATGGCGCCGGGGCCGAAAGTCGTGATCACCTGATTGGCGCGGATCTGATGGCGACTCACTGGTTGGTGCCGATGGTTGATGGTTTGCTGATGATGTCGATGGCAGGTTCCACTTCGCGCATGGAGCGATTGGCGCGGAACTTTGCGTAGACTGGCTGTTTTCCGAGGAGATCGGGATCGAGGAAATCGCGAAGGAGGTGGTCGCCCTCGCTTTGGTCCTCGAATTTCTGGTAGGAGAGCCCGGTGCCTTCGCTTGAGCAGAGGCGGGTGATGGCGCACCAGTCGGCGATCAGGGAACGGGCGCGGTTTTCGACGGAGTGGCGGAGGGCATCACCTTCTGGGGAGCTGGCTTTGTCGGCGTCGTGGATGAGGGCGCGATCGCCGAAGACCGCGGCGAGGCTGCTGAGTGCGGCATGGTGTTCCGGAGCGGATCCGGCGCCGGAGGGAGGTTCCATGGGGTTGATGGAGTGGCGGCAGAGACCGACGAGCGCGGCGGCGAGGGCGCGGTCGAGTGCGCGTGGGGAGAACGGGGTGACGCTGGTTGCTTCGACGGAGCGGTAGAATGTCTGGTGGTAGATTCCGAAACGCTCGTAGTGGGAGCGGTCGCGTGGGCGATGGGCGTTGAGGAGGGCGACGACGAGGCCGGGGCGGTGGCGGTCGCGGCCGACGCGGCTGGTGGCCTGGATGTATTCTGAGGAGGTTTTCGGCTGACCGTAGACGACCATGAGGCCGAGCCTGACGATGTCGAGGCCGACGGAGATCATGTTGGTGGCGAGCGCGAAGTCGACGCGTTCGTCGGAGGAGATATCTAGGGCGAGCTTACGGCGGGCGGCGGCGACCTCGTCGGTGCTGACGCGGGAGGTGAGTTCGACGGGCGAGCGCCTGATGATGCGGGAGACAAAGCGGCGTTCTGTTGGGGAGCGGCGATGACGTTTCCAGTAGATGCGGAGGCGTGCGGTAATTTCGTCTTCGACGATGCGGCGGCTGCCGCCGAGTTCGCGGAGGCTGTTGAAGTAGGCGAGCAGCGTCATGTAGGGATCGGCTGGGTTGCCGGGGATTTTGGCACCGGCTGCCTCGTAGAGGGCCTGAGCGCCCGAGAGGAGGGCGAGGCAGGTGCGGAGGTACGAGACCTTCATGCTGCGGCCCTGAGCGGCGATGCCGAGGTAGAGACGTCCGGGGTTTTCGCTGGTGACTGGGACGGTGTGGGCAAAGAAAGAGTCGTGGCGGTCTGGGCCTGGGGGAGGGAAGATGGCGGTGTCCTGACGGCCGAAGAGGGCACGGATCTGACGGTCGGCGCGGCGGACGGTGGCGGTGGAGGCGACGATTTTGGGGAGAGCGATGCTGCCTGAAGGGAGAGTGCGGCGGCAGAGGTGTTCGATGGCGGTTTCGTAGATTCCGGCCACGGTACCGAGGGGACCAGAGATGAGGTGAAGTTCGTCCTGAATGATGAGGTCTGGCGGGAGCAGACCGGGGCCGGGGAGGGGTTTGCCGCGGCCTGGGTCGCATGGCCCGTAGAATCCCTTGGGGTCGTGGCGCTGGACATTTCCGAAGAGGGTTCCGGTACGCCCTGTCCATGGAAGGGCCGCGAACTTGTCGACGGTAGCGATGAGGAAGCAGGGGAGTCGGCGGTAGATGGCATCATCGACGCCTAGCACCGGGAGGTTGCGCCCGTTGGCTGCGGAAAACTGGCAATGCATGTTCATGCAGGCGACGCGGAGGTCATCGGGGACTGCTGCGCCTGGCGGTTCGAGCTGGAATGATTCCGGGGTGAATCGGGTGCTGCACCACGGGCATTCTTCGAGGGGGATTGGTGATGGGTGCTTGCCGGGGTTGCTGAGATAGCGTTGGAGCTTGGCGTAAGCGGTGGTGTCTGCGCCTGGGGAATTGTCGCCCTTTTTGCCCATGCGGTTGGGAGTGGCGGCGCTGCCGACCCACAAGCCGATTTCGAAAGGCCATGAGCCGAGAGCGGGATCGTCGTTGCGCTCCAGTTCGAGGGCGCACATGAGGGCGGCGGCACGGCCTAACTGGTCGAGGGTGAGGAGGCGCAGGGTGTAGCGCATGATGATGGAAACGCCAGCGGAGGCAGGGCCGTCGTTCTGGAGGCGGCGGAGGCAGAGGCTGAAGGCGGCGAGACCGAGATAGGCTTCGGTTTTGCCGCCGCCGGTGGGGAAGAAGAGCAGGTCGACTTTGGCACGGTCGTCGTGAGCCGGGTCGAAGAGCCCGTTGAGATTCATGAGGATGAACGCGAGCTGGAAGGCGCGCCATGACGGGGCGGTGACATCGGCGGGTTGCTTGCCTGATTGTACTGCGAAGCGCTGGCGGGCCGATCGGGCCATGGCGCGGTTGGCGATGCAGAATGCTTTGAGGCACTGTGGGTCATCGAGCAGGGCGATGCCGGCTTCGATGCGGTCTGCGGCGACCATGGCGCCGGTGATGAGGTGGGTGGCGGTTTCTCTGCGCGTGGTGCTGAGGTTTTCGGCAGCGACGTTCTGCTGCTGGGAAGTGATCCACGTGCGGAAGGCGGTGGCGAGGGGGGCGAGGTGACGCCTTGCGGTGGTGCCGTCCTGGAAGGCACCGAGGAGTTCCATAGAAAGGTCCAATCCAGGGAGGGTGAGGTGATCGACGCGGGCGACTTCACCTGCGGGGATCCATGTGCTTTGGACAGAGAGACAACGGCCGTCGGTTAGGACGGGCGGGTGGGTGGCGACCCCGTGACCGGTGGCGAATTCGAGGACATCGCGGTAATGGAGGTCTGCGATGCGTTCGTCGGGATCGACATCATCGGCGAACGCCGAGCCGCGCAGGTCCGGGCGGCCGATGAAGCCGTCTGAGCATTGCAGTTCCAGGGAAACCTGGCAGATGATGTCACGGTAGGTCATTCTGCCGGACCGGCATTCACGGTCATTGAGTACGAAAACGGAGACCGACCTTGTGCCATCCGGGAGTTCGGCGAGGCGGCCCTCGGGGAGGGAGCGCCATGAGCAGACGACCTTGACGCCCTGACTGTTGGGGAGATTGATTTCTGCGGAGCCCGCAGTGCCGGTGAGGAGAAGGGTGGCGAACTCCTCGCGGCACTCGCGGCGAAAACCACGGAGATCGTAGCGGGTTGGCTGAGGGTCATCCCCTGGTGTGGCGGAGTCATTGAGCGCGTGTGCCAGTTCGCGGTCGTGCGCGCTGTTTTCGGCCTCCTCGTCGATAGCCGCTTTGTCGCCGGTATCCAGAATGGCGCCCGATTCTTCCCAGAGGTAGTCGCCCCAGCGGACCACGGCTCTGATTTCGGAGGTGGCGGGGCTGGTCAGCACACTGAGGCCCATGGAGGACGGCAGGTAGCTGACTTGGGCGTTGCTGTCAGCGTTCTCGTCGTCTTCGGCATCTGCGGTGGCATCGCCATGGTCTTCCTCGTCCGAGCATTTTCTTTCGGGTTCGGGGGCGCGCTGGGGCACGAGATAGCCGGTCAGGTACCACCGCTGAGGCGATTGCGGGAGCAGCTCATGAGCGCAGGGGTGGTCGTTATTGGGGCCGATGAGGTCGAGCTGAAGTGTTTCGACCAAGCGTGTGCGGACGGCCTCGCTGGACTGGGGAGGCGGGACGGGAGGGAGTGGCTGGATGGACGGTGTCGGTAGTTGCCGGTAGCTGACGGCGGTGGTCTGCGATGATAGCGGCAGACTCGAGCGCGAATCGGCGATGGGGGCGTCATCAGGAAGCATGGCAGATCAGAACGGCTGGGCTTTCCGCACCTTGGGAGCGACGGAATTCCTTTCAGTGTGGGTGATTCGCGGCATGAGTAGCGGTTCTTTGACGCGGTGTCCTGGAAAATTGACGTGGAGAGGAGTGAAAAGAGGGTCCTTCGATCCGTGATCCGCTTGCCTCCGGCGATGGTGAAGGTGATCAGCGCCCGGTGCGTCCGATTGCATCGAGAACGACTCGCCAGTTCGGGTGCCACATGATGGGCTGCCGAAGGTCGGTCAGGTGAGCGGAGGAGGGGAAATGCGGGTGTCTGACTCAGGTATCTGGTGGGGCTGGCGGACGACAGCGATGGGTGACCGTTGGGTATCCTCTGATGGAATGCGGCGGAGCGGGTCAGGTGGCGGAAGCGAAAGCGA
This sequence comes from Verrucomicrobiaceae bacterium, assembly GCA_027486335.1. Lineage (GTDB taxonomy): Bacteria > Verrucomicrobiota > Verrucomicrobiia > Verrucomicrobiales > V1-33 > V1-33. Next base: position 9,500 of record JAIXPK010000001.1, read on the forward strand.
GAAACTCTCTGGCGTCGACGTGCATCTCCAACTGATCATGAGGGGGGAGCTGCCCTACGGACAGCCTCTTGCCGTAGCCGACACGGCTCATCTCGATGATGGCCTTGAGCGATCGGATGCCGTGTTTGAAGCGTCCGACTCTAATGAAGGCATTGATAACCTGATCGGTGGCGGCGTCCTGGGACAGACCTGTCTTTTGTTTGAGAGCCTGCCAGAGGATGTAGGCGCGCCGCTGGAGGTAGATGCCGTCCGGGACGGAGTCGTCTTCGGGCCTGTTAATGCTGCGGATATTGAGGACCCCGCGCAGTCTGCTGATGAAGTCCGGACCCTTGGCGGTGCAGAACTGAGGGTTTCTGGCCCGCTCGTTGAATTCAGAAAACGTGTGGTTGACGCCGCCTGCGAAGACGAAAACAGCGCGTCCGAAATGAAACGTTGAGCGAGCTTCGCTGAATTCGCCATCTTCCATGGGAGCGAGGAAGTACTTCAACCACCCGAACGGTTCCCCTTCAAAGAGGGAATCGAACTCATCGAAGAAGATGAGCGGGATGGGGCCTCGCAGGCACGCGTCCCGGATCTGGTGGAAGGCGGCGATGAGGTCTGGTACCGATCGGAGTTGGGAGAGGTTGAAGGTGATGGGTCTGTCGGAGTACAGACTTCGCCCGCCGGACATCGCCTTAACCAATTCGCGCACGCCGAAAGACTTGCCTGAACCGGGCTGTCCAAAAACCGAGATGGAAAGCGGTTTATCACGGCTCTGATCTTCGGCATAGTCCTGGAGCAATCCATTGAGGAAAAGATAGTCCTGGATTTCGAAGCGGTCGATCAGCTCAAGTTTCCCGATGCGAACGATCGGGAACTTGGATTTTTTCGGACTTATTTTGACGACCCGGATCGCTTTATCAAGATGTTCTGAAAAGTTGTCTCCCTTCGCTTCGGGCCAGCCAGCGCACGCGCTGGAGAGTCTCCAGAAGACATTCTTGGATAACGCCAAGACGGAATCTACTGGGCACAAAATGACATCATCCACAACATCCCTCATTGTGCGCAGTTGGCCTCCGATGTCGAAGTCGGGAAGGACAATGTCTGCGGGGAACTTGCGTGCTGTGGACCGATTCTTCCGAAATTTCGCCTCATTGATATCGCCGAGGAAGAGAGAAAGTCCGGCACGGACGTATTTTCCGAACAAATCGGCTGGCTTGGCGTCATCAGCGAAGTAGCTGCGCGGCAACTGCTTGGTTCCGTCAAAATTGATTCCAAAGCCTCCGAGAAAACATGCGTGAGAAGCATAAACACCTGATTTTACACCCTTTTTAAGGTGCAAAGCAAAATCCGACGTCGACTGAGATATTGAGCACAGGATCGATGTCATCAGGATCCAACGATAGGCAGTCATGTCACCAAGGCCTGTGGGTCGCGTGGGTGCGGGACGATTCACATGGAAACACAAGTTTGCGGTAACGCCAGTTGCTGAGAATTTGAACATACCCACGGCTGCATTGCCGATTCTAACCATCAGCCAGACGGGCGACTGCTGATCTCCTGAGAAGAAGAATTCACGGACATCGTTCCGGATCGAATCGCCCGCAAAAAAGGTTAGTAAGTCCGCGATAGTCTTTTCATATGAAGTGTCAACTTGCACGGATGCGCATTCGGCGATGCGACTGACGTCGATTTGAAAGATCCGGTGGTGAGAATTGACTTTATAAGCCCGGGCAGCTTGATTGGCGAACGATGGAAGGCAAGGCCACCAATCGAGTCCGAAGAAGATTTCGCCGCGAAAATCCGATTTGCCGAGAAAGCCGCTGAACTCCTCGCTAACTGCCAATATGTGAGATGGATCGGATGAGCTGGTCTCAGCTTTGAGCTCGGCGAGCGTCCATTTCCTGAGTTTAGCATTACCCTCTTCGGTGTCGTCATACAGATTGCTTTTGAGGACTCTAAGTACGCGGGCGCAGGGAGGGAGGTAGCCGCTTTGTTCGGGGGCGCATTCAAACGACGAGATTTCCAGAACCCTTTGATTGGTCGAGTTCGGGTGAGGTGGCTTTCTAGCTTGATTCAGTTCGGATCCTTTGATCTGTTCCAGTAGCATTTTACGAATGATTTCCCGTTCGCCAGGAAGCTCATCGATAAGATCCACTTCTGCGACGGGCTTGCGAACGACACGACGAATGTGCCGAACGGGAAGGAGCAGGCGAATCTTTAGCGGATCTGGCTTTCGCCTCGTGGTACGTGAAGCAGATTTAGGCATTTGAAATGATTAAGTAAACTGAGAGTGAGGAAAGCGGGAATAGCGCGCGAGGCGGGATTTCATGCTGTTTCGTTGCGAGCGATGGCGTTGAACTGTTTCCACCATTCATCAATCCGGCTGACGGAATCGGTCCATCCGGTGTTGTCGGTGATGCCGGCGGCAATGGACATAATGCTCCTGATGAGTTTGTTGACCTCTCGAGTGAACAACGCTCGATCACCGGCGATGGAAGAGCGATCCCGGCGTCGGGTGAAGGAGCGGTACGCGAGAACGTCGAACCAAGTGGCTCCGGCCAGTCCCTTTACGCTGCGGTTGCCATAATGGCGATAGAAGTCGCTTCGTGAGGGAAAGCCGGCCCCGATGACGGCGCGGCGCTTGGCGGTGCGCAGACACGTGAGTTGAGCAAGAGCATTCTTGGCGACTTCCGGGGCGGTCACAGAGTCGCGCAAGCCAACGGACCATGAGCCCGAACACCCCCATCCGCAGCAGGTCTGGCTGGTGAGAATCCTATGGACACGGGACTTGCATTCGCCTTTCAAGAGGGAGTCATCGTGTTTTTCGAGGATTACTTGAGGTGGTGCATCGTTGGGAAACCCTGGTGGCATGAGGCCCAAGCTGACCAATCGGTCGCCAGTTTTGGATTGCTCGAAGAGCCGCGTGTTCACGTCCATCATGGTTGAGTAGAACTGTCTGCTGTAGAGGGATTCCGCTGTATCGCTCAACGTCGGATGAGAGGGAGCATACTTGGCGGCGATCATGTACATGAGGGCTCGGACGGCGCGGTCGAAATACTCAGGGGTGACAGCGGTCGCGTTTGTGCCGACAATATCCTCTCCACTGCCGAATGCCCAGCAGAGCTCGAAAAAGAAGGCGACATTGGTTTCCGCTGTCTGACTGTCCCATGCGATCCCGTATTGGAATGGCCTCTTTATGTCTTCGCCCTCTTGGGTAAAGGGGAAATGCTTTTCGAATAACGAAAACAAGGTTAAACCTTTGGATTGCCTCCTCGTTCTATTCTGTTTGAAGGGTCCATGCTTCAGGTCATCTGAGGTGCACCACGCAGGGAGGAATCGTTCCTGGAACACAGCGAAATTTCCCGCATCATCTTTAGAGACAAAAGGCCATGGATCGAAGGATTCTTTCTCCTCGGCGGGTTTCGCGGAATCCACAGATTCCGTTTTGATTGGATTATCGGGTAGAGATTTGAGAAAGCGAGTATGGACGCACAGATTTCCATAGTCGAAGTACAGAGGGAGGGCAAAAACCTGTGGTTGCTTTGGTTTGGGACGAGGTCTTGTGACCTTATCACGTTCATAGGGAAGGAAGTCATTGATATCGGGCACGAGGCGGTCTGGAAGGTTCCAGCTGCCATGGGGCATCAACTCTGTAAGGCCAATACTTGTCGTTGTCGGACCTGCGACCTTCCATGCGATCCACCATTCATCGAGCTGGGTCAGGTGTGCATGAGCCGAGGATGAAGCCTGGGGTCTGCGACTGGTTGAATGGGTGGTGTTGATCTCCGGGCGGGAGAAGAACCGGGGTTCCACTTCGCAAGACAAGACGTCGGAGAGCGAGTCAGCGGTTTCGAAATTGAAGTCGGATTCGTATTTGTTCTCGTTGAGAAGTTCGAGGGTGAGTTTCGATTTTGAATTGCGGTCAATGATCCGGCACGGCTGGTCGAGGTTGACGGGGAATTCAAGGGCACGAATGGAACGGTCGTGATTGGGGTCGTGCGATTTCAGGATCTGGATGAGGACCTTTGATTGGTCATCCTCATCGTTGCGGAGGTGGATGATGTTGTCGGCAGGGAGGCGATAGACTTCTGAAGCGATGGAATGGCGCTCGAAGGGAACCTCATAGGTGAGGATCATGGTGACATTGCGTCCCGGTTTTTCGTGGATGATCTGAATCAGTGCATCGAGCATTCTCGGGAATGCCTGGGCGGTGGTTGTGGTGCTAAGGTTAGAGACACCATCGATGACGATGCGGATGCTTCTGTTGGAAGAGGCCCCCTTTTTTTTCGGCGATGGTTCTGCTTCCGGCGTTTTCGGTGGTAATTGTTTGGCGATCCATTCACGGACCTCCATGAGGAGGAGGTTGAAATGGAGGCCGGAGCGCCCGCGGTGGATGCAATCGATTCCAGCATGGAGAAGGTTTCCTTCATCATCGTGAGGCAGAGCTGGTTCGAGATCGTTCTCGAAGCAGACGAGGAGCGTAGCGTTTGGCGGAGTTGGTTCGGGAGGCGATACGGCGTCTGTCGAGCCGACGACTGTCGAGTTGGAGAGAGCGATGCGGAGGGCGAGGGAGGTGATGGCGGTACCCGCCGAGCCGGTAATGATGGTGACGGATCCGGATGGCAGGCAGGCATCGCGATGTTCCTGATGCTGCCTCGAATCATCATGAAACCAGTAGTCCCTACTGCCCGTGAGCATTTCCGCGAGGCCGGTTACACCACAGGGTTGTTTTGTGGGGGTGCGGGTGCGGATGAGCGGTTCGGTGCGAGACCAGATATAGGGACGGGAGCAAATGACGATGGTGCACCAAGACGAGGGGATTGACACTTCAACCCGCTCGAGGGTTTTCTTGATTTTTTCTTTGAGGACATTCGATCGGAATACTCGGTCGAGTGAATCTTTGGTAACGATGATCCACGTGTGGACGCCCATCATGAGATTGACGCCGATGGATTTGAGGACTTCGAGAGTCCTGAGGCGGGTGCCCATGGACAGGGATTTGACTCCGAGTCTGAAGACGAAGTTGCAGAGGTAGGATTCGATTCCGAGGGGAGTGGTGGAGTGGAGGGGTTCCTCGGCGACGAGGATGAGGAGGTGCAATTCCGAGTCTTTGCGGGTCGAATGAGAATGGAAGGCTTTATGGATGCGGTGGATCAGTTCATGCGTTTGCCGCCGAGTTTCGCCGGGGTTGGGGCAGTCTTTGAAGAGGGCGGTGATGCTGTCGATGATGACGTAGGCGTACTGGCCGGGTTCTGGTCTGGGGCGGTGGCGGATCTCGCGAATGACGGCATTGACGGTGTCCTCGGAGGAGCGGACTGGGCGTTCCAGTTCGACAGGGGGATTGATGACGTGGAGGCCGGATGTTGCAGGGCCTGTGGAACGGGCGAAGAGTTGATCGTCATTTGTGAACCATCCAAAAGGGGCGTACATTTGCTCCAAGCGTTCTCTGGAGAGTTCGGTGCTGATGAAATAGGCGATGTTGTTTTTGGGGTCTGAACGGAGCATGGAACGGACGAGGGCCAGTGCCATGGTGGTTTTCCCGGAACCGGGGGGGCCGCTGATGACGAGCGAAGATTCGGCGGGGAAGATTGGTTTTAAGCTGTGCTGATTCTGAGAGGAGCGGAAGATGTCACTGATGCCGACAATCTGGGCAGGCGGACATTGTGGAACTGTAGAGTCGGCAGGATTAGACATTGCGGGTAGTTAGGGGTCCGGCTTTAGGTTTGACGTGGAGTGGGAGGCGTGGGGAACTCCTCGGGGGTTGCTGTTGAGAGTTTTGGTTTTCCTGCGGGTTCAGACATTGGTGGGCAACTGGCTGAAGCCGGTGACGAGCAGGAAGCGGAGCTCGAGACGCTCAAAATCAGGGGTGGTGGATAGTCGCTGATTCATTGACTATCTGTTAAAGTGGAAACTCCGCTGCCCGACAATTAAATTCGTTGGGTTTACGCGTAGACGTACGGTGATGGGTTGGGAGCGGTGAGGGAGGCGCGGTCAGGCATGTGTGATTTGGTGGCGGCTTGGTGTGGTTTGCTAACCGACTGAGTCATAGGGTGGTGGTGTTGGGTGATTCGTGGCGGAATGTTGATCCAGCGCGCATTGTGAGGAATTTGGACGCTCTTGATTTTTGGGATGGAGCGAGCGTTGGGAATAGTTTCTGGGGTGCTTTGGAGCTCGGGTGAGGCGGCCGGTTGAAGTTGGGGAGAGGGTGAGGAAGCGAAGGTGGCGGTGTGGATGAGGTGGGGGGGAGGGATTTCTTGCCTAGTGGATGGAGGTGCGATCCTCGGGGGGGTGATTTGGGGATTGCGGAGAGGGCGGTCTGATTCATGATTCGGGGTGAGAGTGATCCCAAGAGATGACGAATGACCCGACAACATCGGGAGACGGTGCGGATGAGGATCTGGCCGCGGATCCCGTCTACGAACCGAATCCCAAGCACAAGGAGCCCTGGCAGCCGGGCCGGAAGGGATCGCTCTGTCCGAAAGACCTGTCGCTGCTGGGGGCCGCACGGCTGCTTAAGGCGAGCCATGAAGACGGGCGGTCACGTTGGGCTACTGCAAACGGGCGTGCCTTCCGGGCAAAGGAACATGCTGCGGGAAAGTGGCACGGGTGGCCGGTCGGTTGGGTTGAAGTCCCCGCAGGCCTCCGGAACCGGTGGGTTCGTGAGCGTGCCGTGAGTAACCGGGACTTGGGCAGATTCTGGAGTGCGACATGAACCACGTTGGCTCAAGTTCTCTGTGTTACGGGGATCGCGACCGGTTCATGATGGAACTGAGTTTCGGGCCGGATCCTGTTCCGGATCGGTCCACTCCGGAGGAAGCGGCGTCGTGGGGTGCCCTGCGGATCTGGGTCGGGGGCTACAACCTTTGTACGCACTACGAGGATGGTGAACTCCGGGATAGCGTGCACTGGAACTGGTGGGCATTGCTGCACTGGCTGGCGGACAACTGGGACCCGCTGTTTCACGAGCAGGCGCTGCCTTTGAAGAACGCAGCGGAGTGGGCTGCGGCGGGGATCATGGCGATCAATCACCCGAGAACATTCTACGGGCCGCGCGGGTGGGATGAAGAGGGGGAGATGGAGGCCGATGCCTGGTTCCGGAGGCACTGCGTCTGGGCTTGCCGTGAGGGAGGCCTGCTGCCGAATCTGGCGTTCCGGCGTTTTTATGATGAAGAAGAGATTTCGTGGACGCATCACCGCCCTCCGGGGGCACCTGAGCACTACCGATTCCATGCCAATGATGGCGGGGTGAGACTGCCGGTTGCCGAGGTTGCCGAACCGCTGCACCAGTTTCTCCTTCATGCCGCGAATTTCGTGTGTCAGCGTGCCGAAACGATTGCGGCGGCGAGCCTTGCGGAGCGGGTGGCGGGCCTGCGGACGGCAGGGGCCTGGGAACGTCGGCTCGGGATGCTCGCCGGGTTTGGTAGTCGGACGGCGGAATATGGAACACGGTTCCGGGAGAATCTCGCCAAGAGGGTGAATTGTCTGATCGGGAAGGTCTGGGAGAGTTTCTTTCCGGAAGCGAAGGAGGGACTCTTTGTCGGCGGGCATTGTCAGGGAGCGATCCTCTTTGGTTCGATTGCGCCTGTGCTTACCGGCGAGGACCGATTGGAACTCGCAGCTGCGATGATGCAGCACGATAAACCGGTGGCTGATGCCGGCAAGCTGATGGAGTTGGTCAGCGAACTGACTCCTCTGGAATCCGACGATGGATTGCAGCCATGGGATCAGGGATATCAACTGGCGGAGGAATGGCTTGAGGTCGCTGGCGTAGACGAGCGGAATCCATTGGATATGGATCGCCATCTTGCCGAGCTGGGCGTTTCAGTCCTATCTGTTCGGCTTTCGGACCGCAATACGTCCGGAGCGGCGATTCTGCTTGAAGGGCGGGCGCCTTTGATCCTGCTGAACGGCAATTGTGCAAAGCACGGCCCTGACGGGGAGCATCCTTACCGGAGCGGAATCCGCTTCACTCTCGCGCACGAACTTTGTCACCTTCTAGTGGACCGGACCGCAGGGGCAGATCTTGCGCTGGTGTCTGGGCCGTGGGCACCCATTGCGATTGAGAAGCGGGCCAACGCGTTTGCCGCGGCGCTCCTGATGCCAGATCACCTTCTAAGAGAGGCGTTCAAGAGCATCGACAACGACGGCCGCCGATTCGATTTTGACGACCTCCTCGTAATCGCCAAGCGGCTCGACGTTAGCCTCGACGCACTGAGCCAGCACCTCTGCAACCGCGGCTACATCGGAACCGAGGAGCGAGACGCCCTGCGATCCCGGCTCGCAAATGCACCCGGTGCCAGACTGGGTTGATGATTTGCTTTGTGCTAGCTGCACCGCTCAGGCATCATCGGCGGTCAGTCATCGATGAGACCGATCAAAGCAGCGGTGGGTGGATGCGGAGATAACCATTATCGACGACTATGTGTCATCTGGAAAATCACTGGGCTTTCCTATTCGGCGGCAGAACGGATTCGGCGATGACCCTTCCGTCGCTCGTTGTGGATGCTCAGGATATGGTCGAATCGCCCATGGATTAGCCGCACCTCGTACTTTGTTGGGTGAAAGTCAACGTAGTACAGGATGGCTTGCGGGAAGTTGGCGATCAATGGTTGGAGCGAGCGGATGCAATCGGCATCGCAGTAGTATCCGAAAACGATCTGAGTCACGGCCTCTCTGGCGAAATGCGCGGAGTTGTACTTTGTGCCTGCTTGATCCAGCTCAGTATCGCTCAATCCGCCATTCCCATCGGCACGTAAATCGTAAAGGAATCTCCTTTCTGCCTCGTAGTTCCAAACATTGTATTTGTTAGAAATCATTGATTTCAAGGCGTCGAAATACCGCGTCTGTTGCTCCGAATTCGAAAGAATCAATCCCGAAGCCGCTTTCGAGAATCCTACAGGTGCTGGATTCGGGTCGATCATATCAAGCCCTCTAAACTGGTAGAATTCCAGGGGAAGGAACAATGAGTCCCGGTTTTCTATGTAGTTTACAGAAATGCCGGACGGAATGATCCCGCGAGGGAGGTTTTCTCTATTTACATCAAATCCGATAGCGATTCCGGTGTGGGACTTTGCGTAGTGAGACCAAAGGAGGATTGGTTCCGCATGCTCGCTCAAGCAAAGAACACGGAACCGGGGATAAATGGCGCTGAAGAAGGGTTCGTGGTAGTTCCGTTGCAAATCCACAAAGTCCTCGACTGGGATTTCATGTTCGTTTCCATCAGGCGTGAGGCGTCCGCCATCCTGCCGGCCTAAGGTTTGGTAAAATCTCTTTTTCGAATTGATCGCCATGTTTTTCCGCTCTTCATCAAATGCAGGGAGCACTTCGAACGGGTCATTGAAGTCTAGCGGGCTTTTGGCCCAGAGGCTGCAACTCTTAAGAATCTCGGCCGCGCCTTCACACGAAGAAAACTTGTAAAGTGGAGCAATGACTGGTTGCGGGCGGTTGTCTTGATCTTGGGTCATGAGGAAGGCAGGGAATGCGTTCTGAGATCGGCGTGGCGGTTTACATCAGGGCGAAGGCGTCGGGGTCTTCTTGGGGGGGCTCGGGGTTGCGGGGGCGTTTCTTTTTGGCGGGGGTGGGAGGTTTCATGCCGGGGGCGATGCCGAGGCGGACTTCTTCGGCGTGGCGTTCGGCGTTGAGGGCGAGGAGGCGGGCGAGGACTTCGTCGCGGACGTCGTCCGGCCAGCGGTAGCGCCATGGTTTTTTCTTCTGGCGCTTGCGACTGCCGGTGTCGGTTTCGTCGTCATCGTCCTCGTAATCGAGGAGGAACTGGCAGGTGGTGGGGATGTCGGTCCAGCCGTAGGCGTCGAGGACGGCGCGGTCCATGCCAGCGTGGAGGGCGCGGAGTTGCTGGATGTCCGGCGAGGGTTCGTCGGGGTCGTGGAAGCGGTTGTAGGTCTTGGTGAGGCCTTCGTCGTTCTGGATCATCAGGGCGGCACGGAATTCGTAGTACTCTTTTCCAGCCGCCTCGAGGACAGCGTTCGTCTCCCAGCCGCGCGGGAAGGGGAAGGTTTCGAAGCACACTGAGGAGGTGTAGACAGGGTCGTCTTTCATCGATGAACCCATGAAGTCGGCCCACTCACTGTGGCTGCGGGATTGCAGAATGCAAAACGCTCCGAAGCTGTCAAAGGCGAGAACAACTGCCTTTTGTCCATAAACCCATGTGCTGGGGAGGAAGGCGAAAGATAGATACTTGCTTGTCTGCGAGCATGCTAACACATGGGCAAGCGAAGATATGGCTTTGTAGAGGTCCTTCGCCGGGTGGTAGTAGCGCCACCAAAATTTCTTGAGCTTCTCTGCGCCCGACTGCGTTGTAAGGGCAAGGCGCTCTGGCTTGACTTTTTCTTCGACGATTCGGAACGCATCTATCCATTGTGCTGCCTCGCTTTCGCTTCGTTCCCCAAAGTCGATGACCAATCGGCGGTTCTTCGGAATCGGGCCTTCGTTTATTTCTTCGCCGCCGATGTATGGCTTAATTACTGACTCGTTAATTGAATTATCCAATAGTAATCGGGAGCCAACCGAGAACGGGGTTACGTCGCCATCCTTGCGTTCGTCGCTGAATAGGAATCCTTGTCCGTAGATTTTCACTCCTACGAAAGACTTTGACTTGTTTGAAGGAAGAGGTGCCGGGTCTTCATTGCCTCCTGATGAAAAGAGATAGGCGGTGATTCGCGAGACCGCTTTGCCGTCGAGTTCAAAAGGTGGGGGTGGGCTGAACGATTTTGATACCCAGACGATACTGACGACAACGACAGCTTGTCCGGGCCATTTGTGCCGACTGCGTGCAGCATAGATGTTCCCGCCCTGAGTGCAGATCCACCTTAATCCTGAAGCACGTGTGCTCCCTTGGCTTATTGTATTTGTAGCAATGAGCCCGAAGCAACCGGGTTCGCGCAGCAGCAGATATGCGCGGCGAAAAAAGAAGGCGACGAGATCACACTTCCCTCCAGATTCAGGCGTAATTGCGCGGAGAAAGGTGGTGTATTGGGTATGAGATGATTCGTGAAGCGTAATGGATCCCAGAAACGGCGGATTCCCCGCAATGGCATCGAAGCCGGGATTTTCCCGTGAGAAGACCTCTGGGAATTCGAGTTCCCAGTGGAACGGGCGGATTGGGAATTCACCGCCGCGGAGATCCTTGAGCGTCTGGACCTGCCAGGGGATCTGGTCGGCGTTCCCGTTTTGGAGTTCGAGCTGTCGGAGGAGGAAATCGTCGCGGTTCTGCTGACGTTCCTTTGGTTTATCGCCGGCGAAGAAAGCGGCGATGACGAGGTCGGCGGCGGTTTTGAGGGAGAGGGAGGCGGTTTCGGCTTCGGCGAGGATGGCTTGTTTGCGGAGGACGGCGGCTTCGGAGTCGTCGGGGTCAGAGGCGATGGAGAGGCGGAGGGAGGTGACTTTGGCGAGTTGCTGGTCGAGGGATTCCTGGCCGAGGAAGCGATTGCTGGCGGCGGAGGGGTCCCAGTGGAAGGCGGCGATTTGGTGGTTGGAGAGACCGACGAGGGAGTCGCCGCATTTGATGGAATGGTCGAGGAACGTGAAGGGGTGGTCCTTGGCCATGGTGGCGAGCCAGAGGGAGAGTTTGGCGAGATCGACGGCCATGGGGTTGCGGTCGACTCCGTAGAGACAGCGCTGGGCGACGAGGCGGCGAGCGAAGAGGAGCTCGTCTTCGTCGGGTGGGATGACTTGGTGGTATTTATGGAAGTGCCATGAGGAGACGAGTTCGTCGGCGAGCTGGCGGCAGACCTCGACGAGGAAGGCTGCGGAGCCGACGGCGATGTCGGCGACTTTGAGATTGAGGATCGCGTCGGGGAGTGGGTGACGGCCGAGACGGTCGAGGATGGGTTCGAGGGTTTTGCGGACGATGGGTTCGGTGAACGAGCGTGGCGTGTAGTGGGAGCCTGAGCGGCGGCGTTCGTCGGTGGGTTGGAGGATGAGCGAGCCCTGGGGGACTGGGTGGGGAGTGGCGCGGCGGTCGATGCGTTTATCGAGGGCGGCGAGGAGATCGTCGTGGGAGGTGGCGGAGCGGAGGGCTTTGGAGGCGGCGTCGGGGAGTTTGGTGTCGGCGTGTTCGAGGAGGAATTTTTCGCGATCGGCGGGTTTGGAGGCGAGGAGGGAGTCGAGGGAGATGTGGAGGGGAGCGCCGTGGGATTTTTTGGGTTTGAGGGCGATCATGCGGCCCTTGGCTTTTTCGACGGCGAAGCCCATGATGGTTTCGTAGACAGAGCCGATTTGTTCGACATCGAGGGTACGGTAGGAGAGCCGTTCTCCGTCCAGGTAGAGGAGGAGGGAGAGGACGCGGTGGAGGGTGCCGTCGGAGAGACGGGGGAGATGGTCTGGGAGCGGGTCGGTGGCGGAGGAGCGGCCTTCGAGGAAGGGGAAGCGGTCTGGGTCGAAGAGGTGGCCCTTGCGGGCGGGGAGGGACATGCTGCGGTGGCGGCAGCCGCTGTGGATGGCGCGGAAGAGAGCGAGGAGACGCGGCCATGCGGCGAAGCGGACGTCCATGGTATCTGGGTAGCGCTCGTGGTCTGAGCGGAGGGCGTCGTAGAGGCCCTGGACGGAGTAGTTGCGCTGGTAGAGGTCGCCGGAGGGCATGAGGCCGCGGTCTTCAGCGTAGAGGAGGAAGACCATGCGGAGGAGGGACGTGATGAGACCGCCGTAGATCTGCTGGGGGTCGTGGGCCCATGGGGTGGCGAGGAGATGGCCGGAGGCTTTTTCGTCGGCGGCCTGGAAGCCGCGGGCGAGTTCAAAGAGGGCTTCGAGGACCTGGGTGGAGAGGTCGGTGGAGACATTGGCCTGGTAGTCGCGGCTTTTGCGGAGGAGCGCGGGGAGCCGGACTGGTTCGGGGACGGCGACGAGGCGGGAGTGGGAGAGGAGGAGGTGGAGGGCGGCGAGTGCGGGGCGGCCGGGGAGGGAGGCCATGAAGTCGACTGGGAAGGTGAGCCAGCCGGCATTTTCGCCGCGCGGGGCGTAGATGAGGCGGATGGCGGCTTCAGAGCAGAGGAGGCCGATGGGGACGTTGGTTTCGCGGAGGAGGCGTTCGAATTTCTGGTGGGGAGACGCGATCCAGCCGCGGTCCGAGCGGGCGTCGGGGAGGGCATCGGGGTCGGTGCCGGGGGGGAGCTGGCGGATGAGGAGGAGCCATGGGCGGGCGGCGTCGTCCGGGCGGAAGTGGCGGTAGGCGGCGTCTGGCTGGAGGATTTCGCCGTGTTCGCCGGTGGAGACGCGGAGGCCGTCGGGGATTTCGGCGGTGACGGAGAAGAGACTGAAGAGTTCGTCCTGCCAGCCGAGGAATGAGGTGGCGAAGCGCGGGAAGTCGGAGAGGGCCGGGTGGTCGGGGTCGCCGCCGAGGGCATTGAGGAACTGGTCCTGGAGACGGGCGTAGGAAGAGGGGTCGGGAAGGATCTGGGAATCGACGAGGGCGGCAGGCGAGACGACTAGGCCTTCTGGCTGGAGGTGGCCCAGCCAGCGCTGGTGTTCGGCGAGGGCGGACTTGCGCGGATCGGGGGTCATGGGAAATCAGGCGGGCCAGAGGTAGACGAGGCCGACGGGTTCGATGCGCCATGATTGGACGCGGTAGAAGTCGCGGATGCGATCCGGTTCGCGGGCGATGTCGTCTTTGACGTTGAGGAGCCACTGTTCCCAGTGGCGGACATCCTGGTCGCGCTGGCGTTTTTCGTCTTCGGAGAAGGCGAGTTCGAGTTGCGGGGAGCGGGCTTTTTCGAGTTCGGCGGTGACGCGGCGCTGCTGATCGACGAGGATGCGGGTGAGATCGTCGGCTTCGCGCTGACCGCGTTCGGAGAGGCGGGTGCGTGCGATTTCGCAGAGTTCCTCACCGCGGGGCTGAAGGTGGGCGTGGAGGTCGCGGACATCGTCGGCGAGGGAGGCGGCGAGCTGGGCACGGATGGGATCGGGGACCGGGAGGCGGGCATCCGGGGCGAGGCTAGCGTGGAGGAGTTCCATGGTGCGGGCTTCGCCGTCGCGGCCGAAGGGGACGAGAGGACCGCGGCGGTCGGCAGGGGGAGACCAGCGGGCGGTGATGGTGAGGATTTCCTCGTGGAGACGGGCGGCGCGGGCACCGTAGAGGGAAAGCCTGCCGAGGAGGGCGACCCTTGGGAGGGGATCGCCGACGGAGGTGAGGCAGGCGCGGGAGAGGTCATCGCAGACGAAGCCTTGAGAGGAGAAGCGGCCGAGGAGCCGCTGGACGATGCGGTGGGAGAGGTGGAGCTGGACGACGGATTCGTCGAAGCCGTCCGGAGGGTCAAAGACGACTGGGCGGATGCGGGAGTCGCGTCGCCATGTGAAGTCGCGGCGGCCGTTTTCGGGAGGGGCGCGGAGGGTATCGAGGGTGGGGGACCATGTGGGGTCGGCCCCGCGGCGGAGTTCAAGGTCCGGGAGGGAGAAGCGGCCGGCTCCGGAGTCGGTGAGGGGTTCTGCGCCGAGGAGTTCGAGTGAGCAGGAGATGGCGTCGCGAAGGAGATGGGAATCGAAGCGAAGGGCGGCGCGTGCGGAGGCGAGGCGGCGGTCGAGGCCATCGATTTCGCGGCGGAGGTCATCGTGGCGGAGGCGTGAGGATTCGAGGTCCTCGTCCCGTGGGTCGGGAAGGTCTGAGGTGGCGAGCTGTTCGAGATCGTCGGCGGTGGAGGAGGCGCTGCGGCGGGAGATGCCGCTTTTGAGTCGTTGGGAGATGACGTCGGTGAAGCTGCCGAGTTCGTCTTTGATGGTGCGGGATTTGCGAGCGAGGACGCGGAGGACCTTGTCTTCCGGGCGCTGGGAGTAGAAGAAGTAGCGGCAGAAGACCTTGGGGGCGGGCTGGAGTTTGCGATCGATGCGGCCGTTGCGCTGTTCCATACGGGCCGGGTTCCATGGGACATCGAAGTGGAAGAGGTCGTGGCAATGAGCCTGGAGGTTGAGGCCCTCGCGAGCGGCATCGGTGCAGATGAGGATGCGGACGGGGTGTTGGGCTGGCGGGGTATTGAAGGCGCGCTTGAGGTCTTCTTTTTTTAGAGGCGGGGTTGGGCCGTGGAAGATTTCGATACGTTCTTCCCAGCGGTCGGTGCCTGCGATGGCGCTGCGGAGGTGTTGTTCGAGGTAGCGTTTGGTGTCGTCCCATTCGGTGAAGACGATGACGCGGCGGTCGTTCCACGGGGCGAGGGGCTGGGGGCCGCCATTGTCAGGGAGGGCAGCGCCAGCGCAGAGGTTAGCGCGGATCCACTGGACGAGGTAGCGCAGCTTGGCGTCGGGGGCGAAGCGTGCGTTCTCGGCGAGGTCGGTCATGCGGGCTAGTAGGGCGCGTTCCGGGGCGGTGGCGTCGACGGGTTCCAGGGATCCTGCTGAAGCGAGGGTGGCGCGTTCCGTTTCGAGATCGAAGAGACTAGCGAGTTCGTCTTCCGGGAGGAGGGATCGTTCATCGTCCGGGTCGACGGGAGCGAGACGGTCGGTGTGGGGACGGAGGTCTGGGGATGAGGTGATTTCCTTGTTCCAGATGCGTTCCATGGAGCGGGAGTGGACGCGCAGGGTTTTTGCGAAGGCTTCGATGGAGGAGAGGAGCCGCTGCTGGAGTTGCGTGGCGAGGAGTTCGAAGTGTGAGCGGAGGCGGCGAGGGGCTGCGGAGAGACGGTCGAGGCGCAGGGCTCGGTATTCGTCGAGCCATTCCGCGAGGAGGAGTTCCGGGGTGTCAGGGGGAAGTTGGGGGAAGCCGAGGGCGGCCGGGAGATCGATTTGTTCGACGATGCGTTCGGGGAAACCGGTGATGCCGATGGCGCGGAGGTCGTCCTTGAGCCGCCGGACCATGACGGCGTCGCGGTTTTCCTTGAGGACGCGGACACCGCGGATGAAGCGTTCGCGGTCGAGGATTTCGAGGAGGGCTGAGAAGCTGTTACTGTGGCCGTTGTGAGGAGTGGCTGAGAGGAAGAGTCGGTGTTCGAAGCGTGCGGCGAGATCACGGACAGAGCGAGTGATGCGGGAGTCGATGGCGTATTTTGAACTGCTGGCGGGAGCGGCGTGGTGGGCTTCGTCGAGGATGAGGAGTGAGCCTGGGCGCAGGTTGTCGAGCCATTCCCGCAACGGTGCGGCGTAGGTCTCGTCGATGAGGAGTTTGTGGGAGATGAGGAAGCGAGGGAAGGTGGTCCATGCGTTGATGGAGTGCCCGCGTTCCCGCCGGATTCTTTCCATGTAGGTGCGGTCAAAGATTTCGAAGGTGAGACCGAAGCGGTTTTCGAGTTCTTCTTTCCATTGGTGGAGCATGGAGGGAGGGCAGGCGACGACGATGTCGCGCACGCGGCGGCGCAGGAGGAGTTCGCTGGCGATGAGACCGGCTTCGATGGTTTTGCCGAGGCCGACATCGTCGGCGATGAAAAGATTGACACGGGGGAGTCGCAGGGCCTTGCGAAGCGGTTCGAGTTGGTAGGGGTCGATGCGGATTCCGGCGCGGAAGGGGGCCTGGAAGAGGGCGGGATCGGTGGCGGTAACGCAGTTCCAGCGCAGGGTATTGAGGTAGGCGGCGAACTGGCGGGAGTCGTCGAAGCCGCGTTTTCCGATGCTGCGCCACGCTTCTTCGCCGATGATGCGGCGGTCGAGTTCCATTTCCCAGACGACCGAAAGTGGATCGCCCTGAGCGTCGTCGTCGAGACAGGCGAGGTCGACGGTGGTGCCGAAGTCGGGGTCTGGCGCGGTGTTTTCGACGAGCCAGCGGCGGGTTCTGAGAAAGACGATCTGCCCTGGTGAAGGAATTGAGGTGGGATCTGTGGAGGGGGGCATGCGGGTCGAACGTGAGGGCTGGCGGTGCAGACGAGCGAGCGACCCTGCTGAGCAGTGCCGGAGGTGCGGGAAAGATGGGAACAGTGAGACCGCTACGTCAAGAAAACCGTGCGGTAATTGGAGCTGTTGGGGGGAGCGAAGGGCTTAATCCAGCGGTAACCGGGGGGGGCGGGTGGGAAGTGAGAAGTGAGAAGTGAGAAGTGAGAAGTGGGGAGGGGGCGGGCCGCGCGCACTCCGTGCGCAGGGAGAGCTGTAATTCTGACAGCAGTCCAGAGCCTGCGGCGGCCGAAGGGGATTTGAAATTTGAGATTTGAGATGGGGCGCGTTCGGAGAGGGGGGAGGGAGGTGAGAAGTGCGAAGTGAGAAGTGGGAAAGGTTTGTGGGGAGGGGGGGAAATTGGAAATTGAAAATAGTGAATAGTAAAAGTCTGCTTATGGGGAGGGCAGTGTTGGGAGATGCTTGTGGGGAGGAGCGCGAGTACAGAGCCTCGCGATCCCGGGGCTGGTTCGGAGGGGGCGTGTGGGGAGGGCGGGCTGGCAGGCGCACTCCGTGCGCAGGGAGAGCTGTAATTCTGACAGCAGTCCAGAGCCTTCGGCTGCTGGTTCGGAGGGGGGCGTGTGGGGAGAGGGGGCGCCCCGTGGTGTTATTTTGGGGGTGGGGTGGGGCGGGTGCGGTAGCGTTCGGCGAGGCGGGAATGGCGGCTGGCTAGGGATTGTTCGGCTCCGGAGATCCAGAGGCGCCTTACTTCTGAGCGGATGTCGAGGATGTCGCCGGTGGCGGCGAAGAAGGAGGCTTCCTTGCCGACTTCGATGGATCCGAGGGAGTCGCCGGCGCCGTGGAGTTGGGCTGGGATGAGGGTGATGGCGGCGAGGGCGGCGTCGCGGGAGAGACCGAATGCGGCGGCTTGGGCTGCGCTGTAGGGGAGATTGCGCTGGTTGGAGGCACTGTCGCCGGAGGATTCGGTGATAGCGACGGTGACGCCGGCTTTCTGGAGGATTGAGGGGGCCCGGAATTGGACGTCGTAGGCATCGGAGCTTTGGCTAGGCAGGGAGAAGACCTCGCTGTAGATGACGGGGATCTTCCGTTCGGCCAATTCAGTGGCGAGCATCCATGCGTCGCGGCCGCCTTCGATGATGAGTCGGAGGCGGGGACGGGAGGCGGACCACTTCAATGCGGCGCGGATTTCGCGGAGCCCTTGAGCGTGAACGACGAGGGGCAATTCGCCGCGGACGACGGGGAGCATGGCCTGCCATGCGGGGACGACGGGGCTGCCAGCGGGACGTTTTTCCCATGCTTCGGCATCGGCGAAGAACTGATCGATGGTGCGGACCCGTTCTGCTCGCTCGCGGGCCTGTTCATCGAGGGGCTTAGTTTTCTTGGATGCTTTTGGACCGGGGACGGTGAGCGAGTGATCCGGCCAGAACAGGTGCATAGCGGTGCGGCGGCGGACCGTCATGTCCTCGACAGTCCATCCGCGGGCGGCCATGAGCCCCGAGGCTCCGGCGATGAGATCGCCCCTTGGGACTGGAACGAAGTGCGTGATGCCGTTGGCCCGGGAGACTGGGATCAATTCGGAGTCAGGGTTCACGGCGGTCCATGATTCGATCTCCGGGGTGAACTGGCCGGTTTCCTGACTGTCGATGGAGCCCCTAACGGAGGAGATTTCGACGAGACCGAGGTCGGTGGAGGCACTGATGAGACCGGGGAAGAGATGCAGTCCTGCGAGGTCGATGGAAGTGTCTGCGGGTTCGTCAATCTTCGGGGCGACGGCAGCGATCTTTCCGTTGCGCACGAGGACATCGCCGGGTGTGAGCGTGCCGTGGGTGACGGTGTGGACGGTGGCACCGCGGAGGAGGAGCGTGCCGGCGGGGGCTGCTGCGGCTGGGAGCAGCAGGGCGAGAAAGAAAGCGGCTAGTTTTTCCATGGCATTTCGTGATCGAGGCAGCAATCGACGCAGAGGATACTGAGGCGGTCCTCGAGGGAGCGCCGGAAGAATTTATCGCGGGCCTTGTCGGAGGCGGCGTCTTCGGGTCCGTCACCGGCGAGCGTTTTGGCCTTGGCGAGGAGAGCATTGCGCAGGGTGTTGCGGGCGGCTGCGCGGCGGTGGGCGGCGTCGGTTTCGAAGTACTGTCTGCCGTCGATCCATGTTTCCTGACAGATGCTTGCGGTGTCGAGGGGATGGCCGGACCAGACGACGAAGTCACCGTCCTTGCCGGGCTCGAGGGAACCGACCCATTTATCGATGCCGAGTTGTCTGGCGGGATTTGCGGTGACGTATTTGAGGGCTTCTTCTTCGGGGGTGCCACCGTACTTGACGGCCTTGGCGGCTTCCAGGTTCATGCGTCGTGAGAGGTCAGATGAGTCGGAGTTGAAGGAGACGAGGACCCCGCGTTCCCGCATGATGCTGCCGGCGTGGGGGATGGCGTCATAGACTTCGAGCTTGTAGGCCCACCAGTCGGCGAAGGCGGAGGCACCGGCACCATGTCTGGCGATTTCGTCAGCGACCTTATAGCCTTCGAGGATGTGCTGAAGGGTGCCGACGCGCACACCGAAGCTTTCCATGACGCGGAGGAAGACGATGACTTCGTCCTGACGGTAACTGTGGCAGTGGATCAGCCGCTCGCCGCGGATGATTTCGGCGATGGTTTCGAGTTCGAGATCGCGCCGGACTGGCGGGCCGCCGTCGCGCTGGTGTTTTGCGAGGGCATCGGCGTACTGGCGTGCGGCGGTGAAGCGGTTGGTGTGGAAGGCGGGGACGCCCATGCGGGACTGCGGGAAGCGATTGCGGAAACCGTCGCCCCAGTTGGATTGCTTGACGTTTTCGCCGAGGGCGAATTTGATGCCGCCGGGGGCACCGGCAAGTTTGAGCCCTTCCGGGCTGGCTCCCTCGCGGAGTTTGATGACGCAGTTCTGTCCACCGATGGGATTTGCCGAGCCATGGAGCAGGTTGGCGACGGTCAAGCCGCCGGCGAGTTGCTGATGGATGGTTTCCGACTCAGAGTTCACGACGTCGCCGACCCGGACCATGGCGGTTGAGGGCAGCGTGGCTTCGTTGACTCCGCCGATGATCATGCTGTGGCTGTGGCAATCGATCATGCCGGGGGTGACGTGGATGTCGGGGCGGTCGATCACGTGGGCTCCCTTGGGGACATCGTTAGGCGCGATGGTTCCGAGGGCCTTGATTTTGCCATCGACGATGAGGAGACTGGCATTTTCGATGCGGCCCTGTGGACCGGATGTCCAGATGGTGGCGGATTTGATGAAGACGGCGGGAGGAGACAGGAGAGGCCCGCGGTCCTGCTGAGCGGGGGCGTCGGTGAGTTTGGCCCGCAGTTCCTCGAGTTCCTTTTTCTTGTCAGGTTTTTCCGGGTTCTCGGGTTTGTCAGGTTTGTCGGGTTTGTCAGGATCTTCGGGTTTGGCGTTGCCGTCCGGGTTTTTCTTTTTGTCGTCGTCGGGGGTGGCGTGGAAGATTTGGCCTTCGATCCAGACCTCGCGGATGCGGGATTCTGGGTCGAAGTAGCGGCCGTTTTCGACGACGGTGAGGTTGGCGAGTTTGCCGGAGGCGATATCGCCGAGTTGATCGGCGACGCCGCAGAGGCGTGCGGGCACGGTGGTGAGAGCGGCGATGGCGTCGGATTCGGTAAGGCCTCGGGCGATGGCGAGGCGGGCATTGGAGCGGAACTGCTGAGGTTTTTCGAGGCCGTGGGTGGTGAGGGCGATGTCGAGGCCTTCGCGGCGGAGCAGAGCGGGATTGCCCGGTGCCTGGTCCCATGCGCGCAGTTGATCGGTGGGAACGGCCAGCCAGTCATCATCGTCCGGGAGAGTGGGGACCTCCGGGAAGTCGACGGGAACGATGAAGGGGACGGCGGCGGCGCGCATGAGGTCTGGGCGTCGCCATTCCTGTCCGGTTGCGAGCATGAGGGGTTGGAGGGCCAGTTCGCGGGAGAGTTGCATGGCGCGGTCGACCATGAGCATGCTGCCGGGTTCGAAGAGGACGGGCATGGATTTCCGGGCGGCCGGGAGCAGGGCGGTGAGGGCTTCGCTTATGGAGGGACGCGGACGGTTGGTGGGGTTGGCGGCGAAGTGGGCGGCGTCGACGGCTTGGAATTGGGCGTCGAAGAACGACTGGCGGACGACGGCGATGACACCCATGAGCGAGGCTGGATAGGCTTCTGGCTGGTCGCGGCGATCGGCGTCCGGGGATTCGGCGGGGACGTTGAGGGCGATGTGCTGGAACGTATCCGGGCGGATGATGGCTTCATCGGGATCGGAGGAGCCGAGGGAGACGAAGGTGCTGGTGCCGCGGATGACGCCTCGGTCTGGAACGACATTGGCGGCGGTGAATCCTTCCGCCCGCAAGGCTTTCAGTTGTTCGGGGTCCGGGTTGTAGGTGCGGGCGATGCGGAGCTGGGGGGTGACGAGGGAATTTGCGTCGGAACCATTGGCCAGGGAGGGGGCTCCGGGGAAGCCCATGCCTGCGCCGGAAGTCAAACGGCGGGAGTCGACGGGCGGATCTTCTTCGATTGGGTCTGCGCGGAGGGCACCTTTTTTTCCGAGCGAAAGGTGGGCGTCGATGAACCCTGCGTAGATGGTGGTGCCGGTCATGTCGTGGACCTGGGCATCGGCGGGGATTGCGGCATCGGTTGTGACGGCGGCGATGCGACCGTCAGAGAGGATGATGGTGGCTTTGTCCAGCTCCTTGCCTGGGCTGAGGACGACGCGGCCAAAGACGAGGGCGTGGACGGAAGCGGGAAGCGGCCGGTTGCCTGGCGGGAGCGGGCCATCAAAGGAAAAGAGCGGGATCACCAGTCCTGCGGCACACAAGGCAGCGACTGCCGGGCCGGCAGGAAAGCGAGGTTTCTTCATCATGGGCGGCGGCATGGTGCGGTCTGAGGGGAAGGTGCGCAAGCCTTAGAACTGGTGCGCGGATCCGGGTGGGGGCGCGGCGGGGCGGGTGCTGGATCTGGACTGACGGTGCCGCGGGCCAGTTCATGCTGAATGAAGGGACTAGCTGTCAGTAAGTGATGCCGGGGTTTCGGAGGCTCTGTTTCAACGATCTTGTGGCGGCTTTGGCGTGTCGGCGGATTTTGCGGGTTTATCGTGGAGTTTGAAGACGTAGATGCGGTCTAGGGTTAGGGGGTGCCGATGCGGCCAGAAGCGGAATTCGTGTTCGCGCGTAGCGGGATTGGCCAGAGGCACGGACATTTCCACCCATTCGCCAGGATGGCACTCGGGGCCGTCTGGGTTCCGACCGCTGACGGTTACGGCATTGTGGGCGACGTCGAGAAAACAGACATCCTTTTCTGCGACTGGTCCGTGGAATTTCACCCGCCATGTGATGACGTAGCGGCCTTGTTCCAGTGGTGTGTAGGGACCGAAGACGCACATGAAAGCCGGGTCTTGATCGACGAGCGCTGCGCCTGAGTAGGCACCCGCGGTGGCGATCGCCTTGCCGCTATGTTGCTGCATGGGCGGCCGCGCGGCATCGAATGTTCTGAGCAGCTCGATGCGGCCTGCATTTCCGAAAAGCGCCGGCTGCCGGGCCTGCACGGAGCGCAGGACGTCGATGCCCTCCGGGACGGCGGCGGTATTGGTGAAGCTGGCGATCAGCCGCAGGTCAGCCGCGAGGCGCGTCACCTGAGTCTCCATCGCTGCCATCCGTGTCTGGAGGAGGAGGAGTTCCGCATCGCGCTCGGTGGTGTCGTCCAGCCGGGCCAGTGAGCGCACCGCATCGTCGATGCGCTCTGCCAGCGGCAGTTTGCCCTCGGTCCTCAGGTCTCTGGAGATGGTGGCCAGCCGCTGGCGCACCTCGCTGGCGCTGGGCTTTTCGGTCGGCGATACGCTTTGAATCTTGTGGTGGATACCTAGGTGCAGGCCCTCGGGGCGTTCAACTCCAGTCGAGTCACCATCTTTTGGTTGCGGGGCCTGCGCGGGCAGCGGGTGCTGAAATCCCGGCACGGCGGTGGCGAGAAGGAGGAGCAGGGGGAGACGGGGGGACGATTTCATGGTGGCGGGGACATTCAATTCCATGCGGGTGTTCCACGTTAGCAGCGCTGCGACGGGGAGGCAAGCTGTCTCACGTCTGGGCGCTTGGGTCATTGTTGACGGGATGCGTGCTCCCTGCGAGGATTTCTGACATGAACGCACGCCTGTTTGCTGCCTTGTTTTTCTCTGTTTGCGGGGCTGATGCTGCCGATCCGGGGTGGTGGCCTCAGTTCCGCGGTCCCAATGCTTCCGGGGTTGGCGATGGCCAAACGCCGGAAAAGTGGGATGTGGCGACGGGGGCACAGGTGCTGTGGAAGCGGGAGATTCCGGGGTTGGCGCTGGCGTCGCCGGTGATCTGGGGGGCTCACCTATTCACCACGACGGCGGTTTCCGGAAAGGAGGATTCCGAACTTAAGATCGGGCTTTATGGTGATATCAAGTCTGTGACTTCGGAGGACAATCTGAAGCACGATTGGACGGTGTTCTGTCTTGATCGTCTGACTGGTGCGGTGGTCTGGGAGAAAATCGTGGTCAGTGCCGTGCCGGCATCACGTCGGCATCCCAAGTCATCCCACGCCAATTGCACGCCGGCCACGGACGGCAGCAGTCTGGTGGGCATTTTCAACGAGACGCTGGCCTGTCTCGATGCGCAAACCGGCGCGGTTCGCTGGCGCGTGGAGATCGGTCCGCTGCGTGGCGGCTATTACAAGGCACCGGACGATACATGGGGCTATGCCTCGTCGCCGATCATCCGGGATGGGCGTGTCATCGTGCAGTGCGATGTGGAGAAGCAGTCGTGGATCGCGGCTTTCGACATCAAGGATGGAAAAGAACTCTGGCGCACGCAGCGGGGGAACAAGCCGTCGTGGGCGACGCCTTCCTCGTACACACATGACGGCACGGTCCGCATCGTGGCTAACGGTTACGAGCGACTGGCTGCCTACGATCTGGCGTCGGGCCGCGAGGTCTGGCACATGCAGGGCGGGGGAGACATTCCTGTGCCTGCGCCAGTGGTGGCGGGGGAACTGATCACCCTGACGAATGCCCATGGCCGCCTTGCCCCGGTTTTTGCGATCGGCACGGATGCGGCGGGGGATCTTGGGGCGGCCGATGGCGGCGAAAAGAACAAGTTCCTGCGCTGGTCGTTGCCGCGCCGGGGCAACTACATGCAGACGCCACTCATTCACAGTGGCCGGCTCTATCTCTGCAGCGACGGCGGCATTGCGTCGTGTCAGGACGCGGCAACGGGAGAGGAAAAGTGGCTGGAGCGTCTGGGGAATGGTTCGACTGGCTTCACGGCCTCGCCGGTCGCGGCTGGCGGGCTCGTTTACTGGACAGCGGAGAACGGTCGGGTTGTAGTGGTGCGGGCGGGCGACAAGTTCGAGAGGGTTGCTGAGAATGATCTCGGGGAACCGGCCATGGCGTCTCCGGCGATTGCCGATGGGGTGTTGTATTTCCGCACCCGGCATCGGGTTATTGCGATCAAGTGAGCGGGGGGAGGGAAGTGAGAAGTGAGAAGTGAGAAGTGAGAAGTGAGAAGTGAGAAGTTTGAATTACGTGTTGGGAGAGGGGCGGGTAGGCGTGCTCCGCACGCAGAGAGAGCTGTGATTCAGACAGCAGTCTAGAGGCAGGGGCGGGTCGTGGGGGTGGTGGGGTGTTTTCCAGGGCGATGCCCGTGGAAAAGATAGGGCGCCCTTTCAGGGCTCTGACTGGTTGGTTGGTTAGACCCGGGGCGTTGCCCCGGGCTTCGATAGGACGCGCCCTTGGCGCTCGCTGGTGGAGAGGGGTTGGAACGGAAGGGGGATTGGGAAATCAGACGTTGCCCCGGGCTTCGATAGGGCGCGCCGTTGGCGCTCGCTGGTGGAGAGGGGCGGGAACGGAAGGGGGATTGGGAAATCAGACGTTGCCCCGGGCTTCGATAGGACGCGCCGTTGGCGCTCGCTGGTGGAGAGGGGCGGGAACGGAAGGGGGATTGGGAAGTTAGAAATAGAGAATTGGAGATTGGAGACTCGGAATGGTGACGGTGGGCGGGTTGGGAGAGGGGCGAGTACGGAGCCTCGCGGTCCCGGGCTTGAACGGAGAGGTGCGAGTTCGTAGAACGCCGAGCTGGGGCTCATCGCTCCCAGGGGGCGTGTGGGGAGATGTGCTTGGGTTGGGCCGGGCCAGCGGGCTGGCTCCGGGAAAGCGGCAGCAGGCTTCCGCAGTCCAAGGTTACGGTTCCCGTAACTGAGGGAGGGCTTGTGGGGAGGGCTGACCGCGCGCACTCCGTGCGCCCCGAGAGCTGTGATTCTCCCAGCAGTCCAGAGCCTTCGGCTGGCATGTTGGGAGAAGGGCGCGCGGGGCGCGGGGGGTCAGGGCTCGATGGTGACCGGGGTGCCCATGGCGACGTTGTCGAAGAAGTGAGCGGACATGTGTTCGGGCATGCGGATGCAGCCGTGGCTGGCTGGGTAGCCAGGGAGGAAGCCTGCGTGCATGCCGACGCCGTCGTTGGTGAGGCGCATGAAGTTGGTCATTTTGGCGCCTTCGAATTTGAGGCCTGCGGGTGGGCGGTCGGTGCGGTTGTCGACATCGCCGTCGATGACATTGCCGTACTGGTCGA
>JAIXPK010000538.1 GCA_027486335.1 Verrucomicrobiaceae bacterium
CCGATCTTGTGACAGAACTTGACGCTGTCCGGGTCACCGCCGTGTTCACCGCAGATGCCGAGCTTGATGTCCGGGCGGACGGAGCGGCCTTTGGTGACGGCGGTCTGCATGAGCTGACCGACGCCGGTGGTGTCGAGGGTGGCGAACGGGTTCTTTTTGAAGATCTCGTTTTCGGTGTACGGCATGAGGAAGGAACCCATGTCGTCGCGGCTGATGCCGAGAGCGGTCTGTGTGAGGTCGTTCGTGCCGAAGCTGAAGAACTCGGCATTGACGGCGATTTCGTCGGCGGTGAGGGCGCCGCGCGGGACTTCGATCATGGTGCCGACCTGATAGGAGAATTTGATCTTCTTCTCGGCCATGACTTCAGCGGCGACGCGGTGGACGATTTCGGCCTGGAGGTCGAATTCCTTTTTGAACCCGACGAGCGGGATCATGACTTCTGGCTTCACGGGGATTTTCTTCTTGGCCACGTCGGCGGCGGCTTCGAAGATGGCGCGGGCCTGCATTTCGGTGATTTCGGGGTAGGCGATGCCGAGACGGCAGCCGCGGTGACCGAGCATCGGGTTGAACTCGTGGAGTTGTTCGACGCGGTGTTTCACCTTGTCGGCGGAGACGCCCATCTTCTTGGCGAGGTCCGCCTGGGCCTTGGCCTCATGCGGCACGAATTCGTGCAGCGGTGGGTCGAGGAGACGGATGGTGGCTGGGAGACCCTTGAGGGCTGTGAAGATGCCGGTGAAGTCCTCGCGTTGATAGGGGAGGAGCTTGGCGAGGGCGGCCTTGCGGGCTTCGAGGGTTTCCGCGAGGATCATTTCGCGGACCGCGTCGATGCGGTCGCCTTCGAAGAACATGTGTTCCGTGCGGGTGAGGCCGATGCCCTGAGCGCCGAAGGCGATGGCCTGGGCGGTTTGTTCCGGGTTGTCGGCGTTGGTGCGGACGGCGAGGCGGGTGGCCTTGGAGCACCAGTCCATGAGTTCCTTGAAGGCGGCGAATTTCTCCGTCTTCTGAGCGGCCTTGTCGCCGAAGAGGAGGCCCATGACGATGGAGGACGGACCGGTCTTGAGCTTACCGCCGTAGATCGTGCCGGCGGTGCCGTCGATGCTGAGGCTGTCTTTGCCTTCGTGGAACGTCTGGCCGGCGATGGTGACCGTCTTCTTGTCGTAGTCGATTTCGACGGCGCTGGCGCCGCAGATACAGACCTTACCCATCTGACGGGCGACGAGCGCGGCGTGGGAGGAAACCCCGCCCTTTGCGGTGAGGATCCCGACGGCGGCGATCATGCCGCGGAGGTCTTCCGGGGAGGTTTCGTTGCGGACGAGCAGGACGTCGGCGCCTTTTTCGGCGGCGGCGGCAGCGCGGTCGGCATTGAGGTAGATGACGCCGGAAGCGGCACCTGGACCTGCGGGGAGACCGGAGGCGAGGATCTTGGCCTTTTTGAGTTCGGCGAGGTCGAAGTCAGGAGCGAGGAGTTGCTCGAGCTGATCAGCTGGGTTGCGCAGGATGGCGGTTTCCCAGTCGATGAGTTTTTCCTTCACCATGTCGGAGGCGAACTTGAGGGCGGCGGCGGCGGTGCGCTTGCCGTTCCGGGTCTGGAGCATGAAGAGCTTGCCGGCCTGGATGGTGAACTCGACGTCCTGAACGTCCTTGAAGTGCTTTTCGAGCGTGGCGCGGACCTTGAGGAGTTCCGCGTAGGCCTTGGGCATTTCGTTTTTGAGCTGGGCGACGGGTTCCGGGGTACGGACACCGGCGACGACGTCTTCGCCCTGGGCGTTGATGAGGAATTCGCCGTAGAACTCGTTGACCCCGTTGGCTGGGTTACGGGTGAAGGCGACGCCGGAACCGGAGTCATTGCCGGTGTTGCCGTAGACCATGGCCTGGACGTTGACGGCGGTACCCCACTCGGAGGGGATGTTGTACTTGCGGCGATAGACGATGGCGCGGTCGTTCATCCACGAGCCGAAGACGGCGCCGGCGGCACCGCGGAGCTGGTCCCATGGGTCGTTCGGGAAGACCTTGCCGGTGCGTTCCTTGACGAGGGCCTTGAACTGCTTGACGAGATCCTTCTGGTCGTCGGCGGTGAGGTCGGAGTCGAGGATGTCCTTGCCGTACTTGTGGTGTTTGAAGCTTTCGATGACGACTTCGAATGGTTCGTGGTCTTCACCTTCGCGCTTCTGGACGCCGAGGACGACGTCGCCGTACATCTGGATGAAGCGGCGGTAGCAGTCCCATGCGAAGCGTTCGTTTTTGGTGGCGGAGCTGAGGGAGAGGACCGTCTGGTCGTTGAGACCGAGGTTGAGGATGGTGTCCATCATGCCGGGCATGGAGTCGCGGGCGCCGGAGCGGACGGCGACGAGGAGGGGCATGCCCTTGGCGTCACCGAACTTGCAGCCCATGATTTTCTCCATGTTTTTGACACCGGCTTCCATCTGGGACTGGAGGACGGATGGGTAGGTCTTCTTGTTGGCGTAGAAGTAAGTGCAGACCTCGGTGGTGATGGTGAATCCTGGAGGGACGGGGAGGCTGATGCGGGTCATTTCCGCGAGATTGGCGCCTTTTCCGCCGAGGAGGGCCTTCATGGAACCGTCGCCGTCGGCTTTACCGGCTCCCCATGTGTAAACGTATTTGGCGGCTTTGCCGGAGGATTTCGCGGCGGCTTTCTTGGCAGGCATGATGTGTGCTATGTTTGTTATGGTTGGTGTAGAAACGGACGGCGAGACTGGGCCGTAGAGAACTGGCACGGATCACCCCGGTCCGGGGAAGGAGGGGCGGAAGTTATGCACAGGCGCGGGCGAGTCAAACCGGGAGTTGCACAGGTTCGGACGTGCTTGCTGCGGTGGCTGGGAGCCATTAGGCTGGGTTTGCATGCGTGCCTTTGAATCCATTGCCTTCTTTCTTTTTCTTGCCGGGGTACTGCTGACCGGGGTGTTCGGCACCTGGACGGTGATGGCACCGATGTGGCTGGGAGCGCCGCTGATATGGGCGTCGGCGGTCCTTGTGGTGGCGACGGCGGGCGGGGGGATTCGGGGGCGACTGGCGACGGTGCCGGCGGGGGCGATGCTGGTGTTTGCGGGGTGGATCGGGTTTCGGGCGCTGACGCACGGGGTGCGGGCACTGGCGCTGGAGGATGTTTATTTTGCGGGGACTGGGGCGGTGGCGTATTATCTGATGGCGGTGCGGTTTGACCGGCCGTGGCAGCGGTTTTCGGTGGTGAGCGTGTGGGGGGCGCTGATCATGCTGAATCTCGGGCTGGGGTTGTATCAGTGGGCGGGGCATGCGTCGGCGAATCCGCTGTGGTTCATCGGGCAGAGGCGGCCGGTGCAGGATGCGGTGTTCGGCGGGTTGTTTCCGAATTCGAATCACCTGTGCGGGTTCATGGAACTGGCGGCGTTTCCGCTGCTGGCGCTCGCGTGTTTTTCCCGGGTGCACAGTTTTGTGCGGATGGTGTGCTGGATCGTGTTTGCGGCGGCGGTGACGTGTGTGGTGATGTCGACGAGCCGTGGCGGACTGGCGTTCGGGGTGGGTGTGGTGGCGCTGGCGGGGATGTTGTTTGTGCTGCGGGCGGGGCGGTCGACGGGGCGCCGGACGAACAACCGGGCGGGGATGGCGGTGCTGACGGGATTGCTGCTGCTGGGTGCGGGCGGCGGCGTGGTGGCGCTGCGGGTGCTGGAGGCGAAGTTCGGCGAGGGCCGGGTGTTTGAGAATCTGAACGGGCGCGGGGGGATGTGGGAGCGGGCGATCGAGCAGTGGCAGTTGAGTCCGATCACAGGGACCGGGGCGAGGTCGTACGAGTATTATGAGCGGTATTTCCGGGATCTGAAGACGAACTGGGTTTTCTGGAGCGACACGGAGATTGACGCGGTGTTTGCGCACAATGACTGGCTGCAGGTGCTGGCGGATTACGGCCTGATCGGGCTGGTGCTGGTGGTGGTGATGCTGCTGGCGCACGCGTGGAATGCGCTGGTTTTTCTGCTAGGAGAGACTGGGCATGAACGGATGCACCGCGGGTTGTTTCCGGATTACCGCGGGTCGCTAGTGGTCGGGGCGCTGGCCGGGCTGTGTGCGTTTGCGGTGCACTGTGCGGGAGATTTTCAGATGCACGTGGGGGTGAATGTGGTGACGGCGGCGATGCTGCTGGGGATTCTGGCGAATCCGGGGGAGCCTGATGAACGGCAGTCGGGCGTGACGGTCGAGCGCGGGCAGCGGGCGGCGGGCGGGTTGGCGCTGCTGGGGACGGCGGTGGTGGCGCTGGTGCTGCTGGTATCTGCGCCGCACCGTGCGATGGGCGACTATCATTTCCGGCGGTCGGTGAATGTGTTCTCGCGTGCGGATGGCCTTGGGGGTTATCTGCAGGCGGCGGCGGGATTTGCGAAGGCGGCGGAGGCGAACCCTGAGGATCCGAATATTTACTTCTACTGGGGGATGGCGGATCTGAAGGCGGCGGACGAGATGCCGGCGATCAGCCGTCAGTATGTGGAGAAGGCGATCGAGCATTTTGAGCAGGGCATCCGCCTGTATCCGCCGCATCCGTACATGGCGATGTGGCTAGGGAGGTCGTGCGATGCGCTGCAGCGGTATGACGAAGCGGGGCGGTGGTTTGAGACGGCGCTGCGCTGGGGGAACGGGTCGCGGGAAGTGCACCACAAGTATGGCGACCACCTTGTGTTCACGAAGCGGCC
>JAIXPK010000260.1 GCA_027486335.1 Verrucomicrobiaceae bacterium
GAAGCGGCCACATGGTTCCCTCCCGCTTGGATTTCCGGCTTGAAGCAGTGGCGGACGGCTCCCGGGCGCGGGCGGCCGTCTTCCGGACGCTGCACAACGAGGTGCGCACGCCCCTCTTCATGCCTGTGGGCACGCAGGCGACGGTGAAGGCGCAGCTGCCGGAAGCGCTCGAAGAATCGGGCTCCCAGATCCTCCTTGCCAATACCTATCACCTTCTCCTGCGCCCGGGCCCGGAAGTCTTCGAGCGCATGGGCGGCATCCACCGTTTCATGAAATGGAACCGTTCCGTCCTCACCGATTCCGGCGGCTTCCAGATCTTCTCCCTGCCTCACTCCCGCTCCATGAGCGAGGAAGGCGCCATCTTTCAGAGCTACGTCGATGGCAGAACGATCCTGCTCAGCCCGGAGCGCTCCATCCTAACCCAGCGCAGCATCGGCAGCGACATCATGATGGTGCTCGATCAGTGCATCCCGTCCACAGCCGACCGCCGCAGCGCGCGCGCCGCCCTCGGCATCACTCAGCGCTGGGCAGAGCGCAGTCTGGCTGCGCGCGGCGACTCGCCCCAATCCCTGTTCGCCATCGTGCAGGGCGCACTCCATCAGGATCTCCGCAAGGAAAGCGCCGAGGGCCTGACTCCCCTTCCCTTCGACGGTTTTGCAATTGGCGGCCTCGCTGTCGGCGAGGCTAAAGCGGAGCGCGAGGATACCTGCGAATTCACCGCCGCACTCCTTCCCTCGGAAAAACCCCGCTATCTCATGGGCGTCGGCACCCCGCTGGATGTGCTGGAAGCAGTGCACCGAGGCGTGGACATGTTCGACTGCATCATTCCCACTCAGGTCGCCAAACGCGGCACGCTGTTCACATCCCGCGGCATAGTCCAGCTGCGCCGCGGTGTCTATAAATTCCAGGACTCTCCCGCCGACCCGGCCTGCGCCTGCCCGGTCTGCTCTAAGTACAGCCGCGCCTACCTGCACCATCTCACCAAGACTCAGGAGACTCTCGGCTGGCAGCTGATGGGCCAGCACAATATCTGGTTTTATCATCGGATGATGGACGAAATCCGGGCCGCCATTCTGTCTGGCACCTTTCTCGCATACTACCATGCAAGGCGCAGGATCCTCGCTGTGGAAGACATGGATTTCCCCACCTCCGACGCCGCACGCCCGGCTCCGCCCCGCCCGCTGGTGCTGGGGGAATACGAAGTCCACACCGCTTCAGAAGGGTTTTCCAGCATCCGGAACACCACTTCCGGCGAGATCATGCACTCGTGCACTTCTCCCATCGTCGAGGCCCAATCGCTTTATGTGGATCAGTCACGGCTGACCGAACGCGCCCGACTCGTCCCCGGCGAATCGCCAGAAACGGCTGCCCCGCTCATCATTTGGGACGTTGGCCTCGGGGCCGCCGCCAACGCCATGGCCGCCATTCTAGCCTACGAGGCCGCCGCAGGCACCGGCCCCGTGCGCGGCTTGCAGATCATCAGTTTCGAAAACGATCTCGATCCCCTCCGCCTCGCCCTGCGCCACAAGAAACGGTTCCCCTACCTCGAGCACGGCGCTGCCGACGCTCTCGCGATCAGGGGCGCATGGCATTCCCGCCGTTTCCCCCGCCTTTCATGGCGCCTTGTCCATGGGGATTTCAAGGAAACGCTCACGCAGGTCGATGCCCTCCCGGACTTCATCTTCTACGACATGTGGTCCGGCCGCACCCAGAGCGACGCATGGAACATCGCCGCTTTCCAGCAACTCTTCGACGCCTGCCACGCGAAACCCTGCGCCCTGTTCACCTACACCACTTCCACCGCCGCTCGCGTCGCCATGTTGGCCAGCGGATGGCACCTCGCCCGGGGCGTCGGCACCGGACCGAAAAGCGAAACCACCATCGCCCTCACCCCCTCCGCCGCCAACGCATCATGGGACCTCCTCGATAAGTCATGGCTGGCTCGATGGGAGCGTTCCCACGTCCAGTTCCCCGACGATCTGCCTCCCGCCTCGCAGGAAGCCTTCGCCCGCCGCATCAGGGAACACCCGCAGTTCGCCCCCGATCCGGTCGCCAATCCACCAGACCGTCAGCCCGCCTGAACCCCAGCGGTGTGATAGCAGGCAACGCACTCCACAGTCGTCTGTCTCATTGTCGAACACGGAGTGGTCGACAGACAGCCCCAAGAGGTCTGTCTAATTGCAGAGAGTGGAAGCGGCGTCCCGCCGCTTACCTCCCAACCAGCACCCCCGTCTCCCACCCCCCTCCCGCCGCACCAACTTCACACGCCAGCATGCCCGAAGACCTGTCTCATCTTTGCGCCATTCACTTCCGACCGGTGTCCCATCGGGACACAGGATTCCAGCCCAGAGCAACGCTCTGGGTACCACACCGCCCGCCCGCGGCCCGGCGTTCTTTAGGAACGCCGCACACCCTTGCATCCCTTGCCCGAGGAGGACTGTCCAACCGCGCTCGGACAACAGACTTGCCATTGATTTTCTCTCAGGTAAGGACTGCCTTGACAAACATTCCACTCAGCCTCTCCCAATGCAAAGCCTCACACTATTCCCGATACCACTCCAGGAAATCGAGATTGCACCAATGCCGACCGCGTCCCGCCGACACGAACAGTCGGATACAGGGCGTTGTTTGCGACCCATCATTGCATGATGGGGACCTCGAACCTGTAGCTTCAATATCGACACCACTGCTCTCATTCCAATGAATCCGACACTCGTCTCTGCACTACTACAGCCGACGAATCTCGTGTTCTTTGGGATGATGATCGTCCTGGCTCTGATCGATATCGCTTCCTACTTTTGGAAGGCGGGCGAGCATCACCGCAACTTCAAGGGAGAGATCGTCGGGTTAGGTATTCTCGGAACCTTCTTCGGGATCTTCATCGGACTGCAGACCTTTGATCCTCGCAGCATTCAGGAAAGCATTCCTCCATTGCTCGACGGCCTGAAAACCGCTTTCCTCACTTCTATAGCAGGGATGGGAATCTCCATGCTGTTGACGGTGTTTCAGACCATTGTCCGAACACGCGCTGCACTGCGAGCAGACGACCCGCTTCAAGCACTTGTTCAGCGCCCGAAGAGGTCTGGCCATTCGTTCCCAACTCCTCCAACCAACCGTAGCGACGACAACCATCCCGCGCCCCAAAGCAACCCGGACTACCCCCATCGCCTGACATCTCAGGGGTCAATTCTAATTGTCGCGGAGGGAATTCCTAATTGTCGCCGGACAGTCTGTCTCATTTCCCGCCCATCTTCGGCAACGCGGCCCGCTCCAAGTCAACCGCCCCCACGAATCCCCAGCAAACTGCTCGCTCATTTGCCCACCTTCGGTCACCCCGAACCCATCGCAATCCTCATCAGCCCACCGTGAATCTCCTGCCACGTCCTCGTGAGATCCAGCGAAAGCGCCCGAATGCGATGGCCGTGAGTCACAAACTCGACAGCAAAGTCCCGGTCCGTGCGCGGGTAAAGTAGCACACCCTCCGCCCGTTCCCACCCCTGCTGGCACGACTGCTGCCGCAGATAGGTGAACAACTGATAAAAATTCGCCGCCGGCAGCTTTGCTTGCCCATACGCCCCGACCCTCAGCGCCTTCGCATAAAACTTCGTATCGATGATAATCGCCCGCCCTGGCCCCCGGATACACACATCCGTCTCCATCCGCGGCACCAGCTCCAGCGCATCATTATTCGGATCCTGCATTTGCCATTCCACTTTCAATGCACTCACTTGCCACCCAGGCAACTCACGCTCGTAGAACTTCCTCACGAAGCTCTCGAAAAGCCGCGGCAGGCCATCTCGAACAAAATCCCGGAACCGGCGTGCACCACCACCCTCATCCGGAAGCCAGTGCTCATGGACAAACTCGCAGATGTGCAGCAGAAACGCATAAATCCGATTGTTCCGATGCAGCTGCACACGCCGGAAATCCTCCGCACGCAGCACCACACTTCGAACCGGTTCAAGCCAGCGGAGCAAATCGTGCAATTCCGCCCGCACCCCCGCTTCCAGTTCCTCAGCCGCCCGAAGGCGCTCCAGCGTCACCTTCAGAATCCGGTTCGGAAGCGTGTCATATTCCAGTTCCTCCCACACACACGCCGAACAACCCCGCCGAATCAGATCACGCCGCACCGTCGCAGTCGTTAGCAACTTGCCCCTCACTCCGGGAATCTCCTCCTCTCGCGGAAGATAACCCCGGTCCAAACCCCGCCTCAGCAGGCGGCGAGTCCCGTTCG
Source organism: Verrucomicrobiaceae bacterium (assembly GCA_027486335.1). Taxonomy (GTDB): domain Bacteria; phylum Verrucomicrobiota; class Verrucomicrobiia; order Verrucomicrobiales; family V1-33; genus V1-33. Next base: position 4,235 of record JAIXPK010000260.1, read on the forward strand.
CCAGCACCCTCGCAAACAGTCCCGCAAGATCAGTTGAACCCACCGCATCCACATCCGCCAGCGTCTCCGCCTCGGCCAGCGCATCCCACGCATAGCACAATAGGTAGTAGATGTTTGCTATCGGAATCGCCCTTCCTCCCGAACCGCCCATCCCAGCCGCAGAAGCATGAACGCCCTCCGCTTCCGCAGAGGCAGTCGTTTCAAAATGAGCGGAAGCATTCATCATCCCGACTCGCTCAATCCGCCAGCAACTCCGCCACCAGCTTCCTCACCCGCTCGCCGGAATCAAAATACTCCTCAAGCAGCGGCCGAATCTCCCCGGCTATCACCTCCCGATACCACAATTCGTCAGGTCGATCACCCTCCTGCGGACAAAAGAAGCTGTGCCCGACCCGGAATCCCGGCCCCAAGTCCCGCTCCTTCTCGATCACCGCATTCAGCTCGCCAACATTCCGGCGAATCCGCGCTATCAGTGCCTCGGACGCGCCACGCTTCTTCATCCATCCGGCAAATTCAGGCGAATCCATCGCCGGCTCTACCGTCAAAAACGCAAACCGCCGCCGCAGCGCATAATCCACCATCGCCAGCGATCGATCCGCTGTATTCATCGTCCCGATGAAATACAGATTCTTCGGCAGGTAAAACTTTTCCTCCGGACCCTCGGAATACGTCAGCGGGATTGCATGCTCCGGCCCGCGCTTGTCAGACTCAATCAGCATCAGCAATTCCCCGAAAATCTTCGCAAGATTGCCCCGGTTGATCTCATCAATAATGAAAAACCAATCCCGACCAGGATCGTTCCTCGCCAGCCGCGCAAACTGATGCAGCACCCCATCCCGGCGCTCCAACCCCGTACGGCTCGGCCTGAACCCCTGCACGAAATCCTCATACCCGTAGCTCGGATGAAACTGCACCGTCGCCACCCGCCGCTCATCTCGCTCACCCATCAACGCAAACGCGAGACGCCGAGCCACAAAGGTTTTCCCAACCCCTGGCGGCCCCTGCAGGATCAATGCCTTCTTGCGCCGCAGACGCGCCAGCACCCCATCCAGCGCCTCCGCAGACATAAACAAATCCAATAACGCCTCCGCTCTCGTAAACGGCACCGCCCCAGCTGCCATCACCCCCGAGCCAATATCGTATCCCACCATCGCCGCAATACTCTGCACCAGATCACGGTACTGCGTAATGTCCGTGAGCGTCTTCATCGCCATCTTACTGTCTGCTGGCATCTCCCACTGCCCCTTCCTCAGCCACTTCACCCGACGCACGTGCTTGAACTGCGCCCTCTCGACATCAAACTCATACTCCCCTTCCACCACCCCGTATCCCAGCAGCCTGCTGAATCCCTGCTTCGCAAAAACCACATCTCCGATCCCCATCTCGTGCGCAAACTGCCAGCAGGCATTCGCATCGTTCTTCTTCGAAGAATCCGCTGGCCACAATTCCTTGAGCCGCTCATGAATCGCGCCCTTGTCACTGTACCCCCGCAGATCACCCATCTCGTCCCAGCCAATCGCGGCGATCTCATCCCGATATAGCGCTTCCCAGTGCTCACCCCCTGCACCTGCTGACCAAGTCCAGTATCGACGCGGCTCCGCCTCCCCGCCAGCCTGACCCGCTTCACCATCCTCGTCTTGCTCCGACGCCTCGTCCTTCATCACCTCCCGAACCCTCCGGAAAATCTCCAGCGATTCCGCAATCGTTGGCCTCGCCTGCTCGCCGTCTGGCGTCAGGCGCCAGACCCCACGCTTTGCCAACTCAATCAGTCCGGCTTTGCTCAGATAAAAACGCGCCCATTCGACACGATTCTTCAAGCGGGGCACCCCCGAAGAAATTGTCTCTCCCTTCTCTTCCTCCGTCAGATTCATTCGCTCCCCAATCCATTCTGTCACCGCCTTCGGCGTTCCTTCGCCTCCAAGATCACGCAATGCGTCCAGAACAGGACCAAAGAAGCGCACGAACCTCGGCCCTCCCGGGTCACCCGGATCACCCTCATTCAACCCCATTGGCACCCCCTCATCGCCACCTTCAAGCCCTTCCTCCACCACGCTCTCGAGATACGCATCCCATGAGAACTGAGGAAAATCACTCCCCGCTTTCGACTCCACCGCATCGAGCCAGGCAGCGTAGCCCGCCCCCGTCCGGCTCGACAGGACTATTCCACGCTGTCTGAAATACGCCTCCGTGTGCTTGTCACCCGGTAGAAACCCCATCGGCTCGACCCAGAATAAACTCGTCGTCAGCTTCGCAAACCCCATCTGCCGGATCCCTAGCGCCTGATCAAAAAGCCCCCAGTCAAACGACCTCCACGACGCCCCAATCGCCGCCTTCGCCACACGCCACAGCAACCCTACATCACCCTCTCCCCGACCCTCTCGATAACCAAACGACCAGCTGTTCTGCGCGTTCGCCAGCGGAATTCCGTCGAAATCATCCGGCACCGCCGACGACAGATCCCATGCTCCCTTGATTTTCGCCAGCATTGCCTGCCGACCACTCACGGAACTCGTCCGGTTGAAACTGGCAAAAAACGTAAACGGATCAATCTCCTCCAGCGAAATGCGCGCCCCCTCCGCATCCCGGTCATTTAGAAGAATCACCTTCATGCCTTCCGACCTCATCTCCCTCAACAGATCCAGCAGTTCATCCTGACGCGATTCAAACGCCAGCACCTTGCGGGCAATCTCGGAATAGATGGGAATCCAGGTGAAGCTCATGACATGAAGACTCGTTGCGCGGAACCTTGCCAGACCACTCCTGCCAACCCCCACCCGCAACAGCAGATCTCAACATCACCTCGGTCGGCCACGACGTCGCCTCACAGCCGTTCAGTAGCTCCTCCGGCAAGCCCCCCGCCCCCCGGCACTCACCGGAAGGCGGGGCCGCCTCAAAACCTCAAGGCTTGGCCGCCTTCGCCTTCGCCGCAGGCTTCTCCTTCTCCTTCTCAGGCTCGCACTTGCACAGCCACTCCGGTTCCTTGCAGCCATCGCACGTCGCGGTGTTGTATTCCATCCGAGCCGTGATCGGCTTGCCTTCCGGACCACTCCGGAATTGCAGAATCAGCCACGCCCCTTCGCTCACCACCGGCATCGAGAAACCCGTCGCTGCCTTCGCTACCTCCAGCTTCACCGGCTTCGCGCGGTCACCCGTCGACGCCGTCAGCGTCTGCGCCGCCACCGCCACCGGCTTCATGTCCTTGTCGAGCAGCGCAATGTGGAACTTGCCCTCCTTCACCGTCACTTCCCCGTGCATCGTCTCGTCCTTGCTGAACTCAAGCAGCCGTCCCCCGTTAGGGCCGCGCTCGACTCCTTCATGCGCCGTCAGCACCGCCGCTCCGCTCAGGAACGCGAGAATCATGGATGTCAGTTTCATTTTCATAGGTTTGTTATGGGTTGTTGTTGTCTAGGCTAAGAAAAATCGCAATTCGGCCCGCTCATCCCGCCGCAGGTGCCGTCCCGGAAACCGCCGCCAGTGCCGCCCGTCTGCCGAACATCCAGAAAACCGCAGGTGTCACCATCAGATCCAGCAGCGTTGAACTCACCAGCCCGCCCGCCATCACCACCGCCACCGGATGCAGAATCTCCTTCCCCGGCTCGCCCGCAGACAGCACCAGCGGCACCAGCGCAATCCCCGCGCTCAGCGCCGTCATCAGCACCGGCACTAGCCGCTCCAGCGTCCCCCGCACAATCATTGCCCGGCTGAATCCCTCGCCCTCATGCCTCATCAGATGCAGGTAATGGCTGATCATCATGATCCCGTTGCGCGCCGCCACCCCGCCCACTGCAATGAATCCCACCACCGTCGCAATGCTGATGTTGTCAATCATCCGCCACGTCAGCGCCAGCCCGCCAATCAGCGCTAGCGGAATATTCAGCAGCACCTGCATCGCCAGTGAAACACTCCGGAAGTACCCGCTCAGCAGCACCGCCACCACCACCAGCACCAGCCCGAACGACCACGCAATCCGCCGCGCCGCCGCCTCCCGCGC
>JAIXPK010000315.1 GCA_027486335.1 Verrucomicrobiaceae bacterium
ATGGCGTCCACGTCCACGACTTCCACGCCACCATCCTCCACCTCATGGGCCTCAATCACGAACGCCTCACCTTCCACCACTCCGGCCGCGATTACCGCCTCACCGACGTCCACGGCGACGTCGTCAAAGCCATCCTCTCCTGACATTCCCCCGCCACTCCCTCTCCCCACCCGCATTCCCCTGCTATCCATTCCCCTGCCAATCCCTCTCCCAACACGCATTCCCCTGCCCCCCATTCCCCTGCCAATCCCTCTCCCAACCCGCATTCCCCTGCCCCCATTCCCCTGCCACTCCCTCTCCCCACCCGCATTCCCCTGCCTCCGCCATGACCCTGCCGCTCCGCTCCCTCCTCGCTCTCGCCTGCTCCCTCCCCGCCTTCGCCGCCAACCCGCTCCCCCGCAGCACCCCAGCCGCCGAAGGCGTCTCCACCACCGCACTCCACGCCTTCATCTCCGCCGCCGACAAGGAAGTCGACACCATGCACAGCTTCATGCTCCTCCGGCACGGCAAGGTCGTCGCCGAAGCATGGTGGCAGCCCCAATCCCCTGACAAACCTCACGTCCTCTACTCCCTCAGCAAAAGCTTCACCTCCACCGCCATCGGCCTCGCCGTCGCAGAAGGCAAGCTCTCCATCGACGACCCAGTCCTCAAACTCCTCCCCGACAACGCCCCCGCCTCCGCCACAGACCACCTCAAGGCCATGCGCGTCCGCGACCTCCTAACCATGTCCACCGGCCACGCTACCGAGCCAAAACTCTCCTCCGACGTCCCCTGGACCGATTCCTTCTTCGCCCAACCCGTCCCCCACGCCCCCGGCGCCCACTTCCTCTACAATTCCTCCGCCACCTACCTCTGCTCCGCCATCATCTCCCGCCTCACCGGCCAGTCCCTCCTCGAGTACCTCAAACCGCGTCTCTTCACCCCCCTCGGCATCGAAAACCCCGAATGGTCCACCAGCCCGCAAGGCATCTCCGCCGGCGGCTGGGGCCTCTTCCTCCGCACCGAAGACATCGCCAAATTCGGCCAGCTCTATCTCCAGAAAGGCAACTGGCTCGGCAAGCAACTCATCCCGGCCTCATGGGTCGAACAGGCCACCTCAAAACAAGTCCCTAACGGCGATAAACCCGATAGCGACTGGGCCCAGGGCTACGGCTTCCAGTTCTGGCGCTGCCGCCACGACGCCTACCGCGGCGACGGTGCCTTCGGCCAGTTCTGCATCGTCCTCCCTAAAGAGGACGCCGTCGTCGTCCTCACCGCCGACACCAAAGACATGCAGCACGAACTCAACCTCGTCTGGAATCACCTCCTCCCAGGCTTCAAAGACGCCCCGCTCCCGCCCAGCCCGGACGACGACGCCGCGCTCCTCAAACTCTCCGCCTCCCTCAAGGTCAATCCCGCCCACGTCCCTAACACCATCCAGCTGCCCGGCTCCACCCCGAAAGCGAAATAGCAACGAACATCCCTGACATCTCCCCGCTCCCCATGCCCGACTCGCCCGCCGTCCCAGAACCACCGCGGGCCCCCGCCCCCGCGCGCTCCCGACTCGCCCGACTCCTCCCTTCCCGCCGTCTGCGCCGCATGACCTTCATCCTCTTCTGCCACCTCCTCGGTGCCATCACCTCCCTCCACGCCATCATGAGCGTCCGCACCTCTCAAGGCGCTGTCGCATGGGCCGTCTCCCTCAACACCTTCCCCTACCTCGCCGTCCCCGCCTACTGGGTCCTCGGCCGCTCCAACTTCGAAGGCTACTCCGTCCTCCGCCGCGAAGCCGCCAGAGACCTCTCCGCCACCTCCAGCCAGATCGCCGCAGACCTCGTCGCCATGCGCCCCGCACAAGGCACCGAACCTCCCGCCGCTCACCTCCTCGAAAAGCTAGCCAAACTCCCCGCCACCCGCGGCAATCACACCGAACTCCTCATCGACGGCGAAGCCACCTTCAACGCCATCCTCTCTAACATCGCCTCCGCTCGCGACTACGTCCTCGTCCAGTTCTACATCATCCACGACGACTCCCTCGGCCAGCGCCTCGCCGCCGCCCTTACAGAACGCGCCCGCGCCGGGGTCCGCTGCTACGTCCTCTTCGACGAGGTCGGCAGCCACAGTCTCCCCTCGTCCTATCTCCGCTCCCTCCGCGACGCAGGCGTCGACATTCGTCCCTTCAACTCCCGCAAAGGCGACGCCAACCGCTTCCAGCTCAACTTCCGCAACCACCGCAAAATCGTCATCACCGACGGCCGCACCGCCTTCGTCGGCGGTCACAACGTCGGCGACGAATACCTCGGCAAAAACCCTTCCATCGGCCCATGGCGCGACACCCACGTCAAGGTCACCGGCCCAGTCGTCCAATGCATCCAGGTCTCGTGGGCCGAAGACTGGAACTGGGCCGCCAACTCCCAGCCAGCCCTCAACTGGAAACCCGAACCCTCACCAGTCGCCGACGGCCTAGCCTTCTGCCTCCCCTCAGGCCCAGCCGACGAATTCGAAACCTGCACGCTCTTCTTCCTCCACGCCATCCACTCCGCCAGACGCCGCGTCTGGATCGCCAGCCCCTACTTCGTCCCGGACGAACAACTCATCTCCGCCCTCCAGCTCGCCGCCCTCCGCGGCGTCGATGTCCGCATCCTCGTCCCAGCCAAAGCCGACAGCCGCATGGTCTGGCTCTCAGGCTTCACCTTCCTCCCAGATCTCGAAAAAGCAGGCGTCCGCACCTACCGCTACCACGCCGGCTTCCTCCACGAAAAAGCCATCCTCGTCGACGACGTCGCAGGCATCGGCACCGCCAACTTCGACAACCGCAGCTTCCGCCTCAACTTCGAAATCAC
>JAIXPK010000160.1 GCA_027486335.1 Verrucomicrobiaceae bacterium
GAATACACCGACCGCAAACCTGACGGCTCTGTCGTCAAGGCAAAGCCCCGCCGAATCGAGGCTGAAATCCCCCGCACCATCAACCGCGACGAACCATTCACCCTCCTCATCGAGGGCCGCTTCATCAAGGACGACGGTACCGCCATCCCCTTCAGAATCCGCCGGAAGTACAACCTCGAAAGGGACCAGCACTCCGAAACATGGGTCGACTATCTGAGTAATTGCTGAGCCGCCATCCGCTCAATACTGCATCACCCCGCAGGAACCCGTGCGTTCACTGCCCCCGCCAAACCCGCCGGGGATTCCATCCACTTCGCACACCGGCCCTCCTTTTCTACAGAAGCCCCAGACCAATCCCCTGCCCCACACCCCTTGCGCCGCTCCTCCGTCGACGTTATCCGCACGGATGACCGTTCCCTCATCTCCTTCCGTCGGCATCGCCGGCATGGGCATCATCGGCAGCCGCGTCGCCTCCAGCCTCCGCTCCCGCGGCTTCTCCGTCCACGTCTGGAACCGCACGGAACGCTCCGATCTCGAAGGCTGGTGCCCAGACCCCGCTGCCCTCGCGGCCGCATCCGACATCATCCAGATCTTCGTCCGCGACGCCAAAGCCCTCAAGGAAGTCATCGACGCCATGCTCCCTTCCCTCGCCAAAGGCAAAACCGTCGTCAATTCCGCCACCGTCTCCCTCGCCGCCACCCGCGAAGCCGCCAAAATCATCAAGAAAACCGGCGCCGACTTCCTCGACGCCCCCTTCACCGGCTCCCGCGACGCCGCCGCCGACGGCCAACTCACCTACTACGCAGGCGGCTCACCCAAGGTCATCGAACGCGTCCGCCCCATCCTCGAGGCCTCCGGTAAACAAATCCTCACCACCGGCGACATCGGCTCCGCCACCATCCTCAAGATCGCCACTAACATGGTCTCCGCCGTCACCGTCCAGGCACTCTCCGAGGCCCTCGGCGTCGTCGCTTCCCAGGGTGTCCCCCTCGAAAAATTCCGCGAAGCCATGGAGGTCAACGCCAACTGCTCTGGCCTCGTCCGCATGAAACTCCCTGCCATGATCGCCGGCGACTACACGCCCCACTTCTCCCTCAAAAACATGCTCAAGGACGCCCGCTACGCCCTCGCCCTCGCCGGCCACGGCGGCATGGAAGTCCCCGTCCTCACCGCCGCCGCCGCCTGCATGGCAGGCCTCGAAGCCGGTGGCCACGGCGACGAAGACTACTCCGCTCTCGCCCGCCACTACCTCGAACCCCGCGACTGACCCACCGCCTCCTCCCCTCAGCGCACCCTAGCCCGGTCCGCTTCCACCATCCCCATGACCCATCCCGATTCCGGACAAACCGCCAACCCATTGTACCCCGCAAACGGCTGATCCAGCGGCCCCGCAATCCCCAGCAGCGCCCGCCACATCCCGCCAAACTCAAACCCCAGCTGGCTGTTGATCCCCACCAGCCCGCCATCCAGCGTCAGTAAAGGCCCGCCGCTGTCCCCCTGATTGAGCGGCGCATCGTGCTCCACCTCGCACCACACCGCCCCGGACGCCGTCCGACGCCACCTGGACACCTGCCTCACCCGGCCCGCCGCCAGCGGCGGCGCTGTGTTCTTGATCGCTCCTGACCACCCGGCAATCACCACCCGGGTACCCGCAGTCAACACACTCCCATCCGCCACTCTGAACGGCTCCAGCGGCCGCATCTCCGCATGCACCAGCGCCAGATCCGCCTCCTCCCCCTTCCACACCACCCGCGCAGGCAAGTTCACCAGTCTCCGCTTCGCATCAAACGCCACCAGCGTCAGCGATTCCATATTCACACAATGCGCCGCCGTCAGAAAGTACCCGTCCCTCGTGATCGGCACCGCAGCACTCAGCGCACCCTTGGCTTCATTCTTCCAGCTCACTTCAAACTTCATCTCATGCTCCGTCAGCGACCCCGAAACGCTGCCAACCTTCGCATGCTCCAGCAGTAAACCGGTCCGGCTCACCGCCTTCCGAATCGCCCGACCCCGCTCAGGCTCCGATCGCTCCAGTTCCGCTAGACTCGGCTCCCTCCGCTCTCTCAGCACCCGCTGACTCCGCGTCATCGCCGCTCCGTACACCCCGCATCCACTCACCAACGTCACCATCGCCATCCCGGCTGCCGCCGCCCGCACGGCTTGGAACCAGACGCCAGTCTCTTTCGCAATCGCTGCATCCATGCCACCACCTGTCCGGAATTCCGGCCCCGGAACAACCTCAATCTTCCACCTTCCCCACCGCCCCACCGTAGAAATTGCGCAGCACTCCCCAGGGGATGCGTAGCCCCTCGCCACGGCCCGGCCTACCGGATCATGCCATCACCGGACCTCTGGTCATGGCCCCGTCCGCCCAAACCGCCATGGCCACCATCCCCAAACGCCCGAACCTCGACTCCGTCACCACCATCAATTCGGACGGTTCGCGCTTCTTCCTCCACCCCTCCGACGTCACCGGCCGCTTCACCCTCGGCCGCAGGCTCACCGGCATCCTCCTCATCGCCGTCTACATCCTCCTCCCCTGGATCCCTATCAACGGCCACCCCGCAGTCTTCCTCGACATCGAAAACCGCCGCTTCCACCTCCTCGGCCTCACCCTCCTCGTCCAGGACGTCTGGCTCCTCTTCTTCGTCATCAGCGGCCTCGGCTTCGCCCTCTTCTTCATCACCGCTCTCCTCGGCCGTCTCTGGTGCGGCTGGGCCTGCCCCTACACCGTCTTCCTCGACCACGTCTTCCGCCGCATCGAACGCTGGATCGAAGGCGACGCCACCGCCCGCAAACAACTCGACGCCGCCCCATGGGGCCCCGCCAAACTCTTCAAACGCACCCTCAAACACGCCCTCTTCCTCCTCTGCGCCGGCGCCATCGCCCACATCTTCCTCAGCTACTTCATCTCCCTCCAGAATCTCTACGGCTGGATGCACCAGAGCCCGGAAAAACACTTCTCCGTCTTCCTCGGTGTCATGGCCCTCACCGGCGTCCTCTACTTCTGCTTCAGTTGGTTCCGTGAACAGTTCTGCGTCATCATGTGCCCCTACGGCAGGCTCCAATCCGCCCTAACCGACGACGACACGCTCAACATCGGCTACGACAAAACCCGCGGCGAACCCCGCGGCAAAGCCTCCGACCCCTCCAATGGCCACTGCATCGACTGCCGCCGCTGCGTCCAGGTCTGCCCCACTGGCATCGATATCCGCAACGGGCTCCAGATGGAATGCATCGGCTGCGCCGCCTGCGTCGACGCCTGCGACGACATCATGGCCAAACTCCAGCGCCCCAAAGGCCTCGTCCGCTACGACTCCCTCAACGGCCTCGCCGGCAAGAAACGCCGCATTGTCCGCCCACGCATCATCCTCTATTCCGGCCTCATGCTCCTCGGCGCTTCCGTCGCCACATGGGCCATGACCCGCGTCCACTCCTTCGAGATGAGCCTCGTCCGCATGCGCGGCATGCCCTACATGACCGACCACGGCACCGTCCGCAATCAGTTCATCCTCCGCCTCATGAGCAAGGACCAGAAACCCCACGTCTACACCCTCACCACCGTCGACGCTCCCCACGGTCTCTCCGTCTCAGGCATGGAAGAATCAGTTAGCCTCGAACCACAGAAGGAAACCCAGAAAACCCTCATGTTCTCCATCAGTCAGGCCGACTACCACGGGCCGTTCAAATTCCACATCGAGGCCCGACCCGAAAACGGCGGCGATGTCATCCGCAAGGACATCGAATTCCTCGGCCCGGACCCCGCCGCCATCTCCGGCATGAAAAACTGACAACCCTATCACCCATCACCCTCACTCCCCCAACCCATGAAAGCCCTCATCCGTCAGCGCCCGTGGCTCATCATCGTCGCCGTCAAGGTCCTCTTCGTCGCATGGTGGATCTGCTTCGTCGTCTGGGCCTCCCACCACACCCCCGAAAACATCGACGTCCCCACCGCCCGCTCCCATGCCGCTCATTGAATCCGTCAACACCGCCGCCGGTGCCTTCGTCGCCGGCCTCGCCACCAGCCTCCACTGCGCCGGCATGTGCGGCCCCGTCGCCTGCAGTCTCATGTCCCTCAAAGACGGCGAGGACGAACAACTCAAAGCCGCCGCTCTCTATCACTCCGGCCGCATGCTCTCCTACACGCTCCTCGGCGCCACCGCAGGTGCCCTCGGCCGCTGGCCTCTCGAAAAACTCTCTAACTCCCCCGTCATGGTCCTCCCATGGCTCCTCGCCGCCGTCCTCCTAGCCATCGCCCTCGGCCTCCACGTCAGACTCCCGCGCCCAGCCTTCCTCCGCAAATGGTCCGCCCGCACCCGCCTCCGCATGGCCCGAATCCCCGCCCGTAAAGGCTCCCTGGCCCTCGGCCTCGCCACCCCGCTCATGCCCTGCAGCCCTCTCTACCTCATGGCAGGCATCGCCCTCGTCAGCGGCTCCGCCATCCGCGGCGCTGAATTCATGCTCGCCTTCGCCCTCGGCACCGTCCCGCTCCTCTGGTACGGCCAGCACAAATTCCACATCTGGCAGCACCGCCTCAGCCCCACCGCCATGGCCCGCGTCCGCCGCGCCGTCGCCCTAACCGGTGCCGTCATGATCGCCCTCCGGCTCTGGCCAACCCTCCCAGCCAACGCCGCACAACCACCGCTCGCCGAAGGCACCGTCCCCGAAGCCTCCTGCCCGTTCTGCGACGCCGAAAAAAACGCTTCCACCCCCACCATCCCTAACCAATGAAAACCGCCGCCGACCACCTCTGCAAACACTGCGGCACCCACTTCGATCCCCTCGAACCAGCAGACGAATTCTGCTGCGGCGGCTGCTCCTTCGTCCACCAGCTCATCCACGACAGCGGCTTCGACCAGTACTACAATCTCAAAGGCGCAAAGGTCACCGCCCCTGTCAAATCCGTCGCCTTCCAGAAACGCGACTACACATGGCTAACCGAATCCGCCCACGCCGCCGAACTCGCCGCCTCCAACGGCGCGGCCTCCCTCGACCTCGCCGTCCAGGGCATCTCCTGCGTCGGCTGTGTCTGGCTCCTCGAACGGGTCTTCCTCCGCACCCCCGGAGCCCTCCGCGCCAGCGTCCGCGC
>JAIXPK010000242.1 GCA_027486335.1 Verrucomicrobiaceae bacterium
ATCCGCATTCTAGCTCAGGCCGGCGACGGCGGCGACGGTGCGGTCAGTTTCCGCCGCGAGAAGTTCATCCCCCGAGGCGGCCCGGACGGCGGCGACGGCGGCAAGGGCGGCGACGTCGTTCTCCGCGTCGATCCTCACATCGACAACCTGCGGCCGTTTTTCTACAATCCGAATCTGAAGGCCGAGCATGGCGCGAAAGGCGGATTCCGTCTGCGCAGCGGCCGCAGCGGCAAAGACCTTGTGGTTCTAGTGCCGCAGGGAACGCTGGTGTACCGCGACAAGACGGCGGACGTTCCGGCCGATGACGGCACCGCCGAGGCTTCCGGCGATGACTTCCTGGTGGATGAGGAAGAAGGGGGCGAGACCGAGGAGGCAGCCACGGTACGCCGGTCGCTCAAGGAACGCATTGATGCCGGCCATGAACTGGAACTGGCCGCCGACCTCACGGAAATCGGTCAGGAATTCATCCTCTGCCGCGGCGGCAAAGGTGGCAAAGGGAACAACAATTTCAAGACACCGACCCACCGGGTGCCTTATGAGTTCACCCCTGGCGAAGAGGGTGAGGGCGGGCACTTCTATTTCGAGCTGCGGCAGATTGCCGACGCGGGGTTTGTGGGTTTCCCAAATGCGGGGAAGAGTTCACTGCTCACGCAGCTGAGCGCAGCGCGTCCGAAAGTGGCGGCCTATCCGTTTACGACGCTGCATCCGATGGTGGGCGTCATCGAGTACCCTGAGTACAAGCGCGTGGTCGTAGCGGACATTCCCGGGCTGATTGAAGGCGCGCACGCGAACATCGGGCTGGGCCATGAATTCCTCCGGCACCTGCTGCGCTGCCGCTTTCTGCTGTTTGTGGTCGATACGGCGGGCAGCGAGGGCCGCGATCCGTGTTCCGACCTGACGATTCTACGCAAGGAGATCTCTCTCTACGACGAGAGCCTCGCAAAGCGTCCGTGGATCATTCTGGCAAACAAGACGGACCTGCCGGAGGCGGCGGACAATCTCGCGGCCATCAAGGCCCGGTTTCCGAAGATCAAGGTCATGCCGGTTTCCGCGCAGGAAGGCGACGGGATTGCCGCGCTGAAGACGGAATTGCTCAAACGCGTTCATGGCAGCGCGCGCAGTAAGAAAGCCTGAGGGCCCGCCATCGGCTGGCCGCGACCGTCTTTCTCCGGAACGGCGGTCGTGGAACATGTCGCGGATCGGGAGCAAGGATACGCATCCGGAACTGGCCGTGCGCCGCCTGATCACGGAAATGGGGCTGCGCTACCGACTGCATCGGCGCGACCTGCCGGGAAAGCCTGACATTGTCTTCGGTCCTCGGCGGCTGGTGTTGTTTGTCCACGGGTGTTTCTGGCACCAGCACCGGGGTTGCCGGTTGGCGTCCATGCCGTCGGCGAACGCAGCCTTCTGGCAGGCGAAATTCGATGCGAACACGGCTCGCGACCGTCGGAACACAGCGGCCCTGAAGCGGGAGGGATGGCGCGTGGCGGTGATCTGGGAATGCGAAACGCGGCAACCGGAACGCCTCGCCCGGCGCTTGCAGCGGCTGCTGCCCGTGGTCTCAGTGTCTGCATGAAACCCTACGAGGAACTTTCCGCCCGCTTCCGCGAAGCCGCCCGCATCAAATCCATCCAGGCGGTCCTCGGGTGGGATCAGGAAACGTTTCTCCCTGACAAAGCAGCCGCCTGGCGCGGCGAGCAGCTTTCGTGGCTTGCCGGAGCGCATCACCGGCTCGTCACCGCACCGGAAACGGCGGCGGGCATCGACGCCTGTGAAGCCGCCGGATTTGCCGCAGACACAGTAGAAGCCACTAACGTGCGCGGCTGGCGGCGGGATTACGACCTCGCGGCGAAGCTCCCCTCGGCATTCGTGGAAGAACTCTCCCGCACCACCTCGGAAGCAACACACGTGTGGGCCGAAGCCCGCCGCCGTTCGGATTTCGCGCACTACCGCCCGATGCTGGAAAAGCTGGTGCCGCTGACCCGGCAGAAAGCTGATCTGCTAGGCTGGAAGGCGTGCCGTTACGACGCACTGCTCGACGAATACGAACCCGGCGCACGCACCGCGGACATCAGTGCGCTCTTTGCCGAACTCGCGCCTCAGATTGCCGCACTCGTCGGGCCCGCCACGGAGGTTTCCGCGCGAACTCCGGCGGATCTGCTGGCGGGCCACTATCCGATTACCGCGCAGCAGGCCTTCAACCGAGAGGTCGCCGAAGCATTCGGATTCGACTTCTTCGCCGGGCGGATCGACACGACCACGCATCCGTTCTGCACCAGCCTCGGACCTGAAGACACCCGGCTGACGACCCGTTATGACGAGGGAGATTTCCTGTCGTCGCTTTATGGCGTGCTCCATGAAGCCGGGCACGGCCTTTACGAACAGGGGCTGAACAAAAGCGAGTGGAGTCTCCCCGCGGGTGACGCCTGCTCGCTGGGCATTCATGAGAGTCAGAGCCGTCTCTGGGAAAACCACATCGGCGGCAGCGAAGCATTCTGGAATCACTGGCTGCCGCGGGCAGCGGTGCATTTCCCGGGATTGGCCGCCTTCACACCGCAGCAGGTTGCGGCCGCGGCGCGGCGAGTGTCCCCTAGCTTCATCCGTGTGGATGCGGACGAGGTGACGTACGACCTGCACATTATTCTGCGGTTCGAGATCGAGAACCTGCTGATCAACGGCGGGCTCGAAGTCAATGATCTGCCAGAGGCATGGAACGCGCGGTTCAGAGAACTGACCGGGCTCACCGTGCCCGACGACGCCCGGGGCTGCCTGCAGGACATTCACTGGAGTTTCGCCGGCTTCGGGTACTTCTGCACCTACACCCTTGGGAACCTCAATGCCTCGCAACTGATGCGGGCCGCTCGGCGCGACGATCCGGGACTCGACAGTTCGCTAGCGTCGGGGCAATACGCCCCGCTGCTGAACTGGCTGCGCAGCCGGGTTCATGCGCATGGCCGCCGCTGGTCCGCGCCGGAACTGATGCGCCATGCCACAGGCGAGCCCACCCGTGCTGACTATCATCTCGAATACCTGCGCGCGAAATTCCTCGCCTGAGGAAAGGACCGGCTGATGCTTCAGCTGTAGCGCAGTGCCCGCTCGATTTCCCTTAGCCCGCGGGTCATGGGAACGCTGCGGCCGCTTTGAAGGATGACCACATGGTCGCCTTTGAAAAGCGGCTGCAACTCGCGCACATGGTCGAGATTGACAATCGCGCCGCGGCTGACACGGAGGAATCGGGTAGGATCCAGCTGCGCCTCCAATTCAGAGAGCGTCTCCCGAATGACATGCTCGCGGCCCTCTGAGTGAACGACGACGTAATTGCCGGCGCTTTCGATGCACTCGATGTCCGCAGCCTTCACGAAAGTGATCTTCTCGCCATTCTTCACTGGAAGGCGGCTGAGATGGCGGGCGGATCGCTGCTCCAGCAGACCGAGTAGTCGGCGAGTTTCCGCTCCCGCGTCGCGGCGCGCATGCAGGTCGCGCGCTCGCTGCACGGCTTCGCTGAAGCGGGCGGGCTTGAAGGGTTTGAGCAGATAATCGAGCGCATGGGCATCGAAGGCGCGCAGCGCATGCTGGTCCCATGCCGTCGTGAAAATGACCGTCGGAAGGTGCGCGGGATCCAGTGCTTCAAGCACGCCGAATCCATCGAGCCCGGGCATTTGGATGTCAAGGAAGAGCAGGTCCGGACGGTGTTCCGTAACAGCCGTGACGGCGGCGGGACCGTCTTCGCATTCCGCGACGACCTCGATGTCAGGGTGACTGCGGAGAAGATGTCGGACGCGCTCGCGGGCAAGCGGTTCGTCATCGGCGATGATGGCGCGAAGGGTCACGGGAGATGCCATGGCAGCGAAAGCGTGATACAGGTGCCGCCGCGGGGTGCGGCCGCAATCGTGAGGTGCTGCGCGTCACCGTAAAGCGCGCGGAGCCGGTCTCTGGTGTTAGAGAGTCCGATGCCGCTGCCGCGGGCCGGACGGCCGGGATCGAACCCGATGCCGTCATCGCAAACCGTCAGGATGAGGCGGTCACCTTCCCGGCGCGCGTTGACGGAAACTTTGCCGGGTCCGGGGCGAGGTTCGAGACCGTGGCGCACCGCGTTCTCAACAAGCGGCTGTAGCACCAAGGCCGGGACAAGCGCGGTACGGGCTTCAGCGTCGATCGACTCGGTGAATTCGATGCGTTCCCCGAACCTCGTGCATTCGATGCTCGTGTAGAGCCCTAGCAGTTCCAGTTCGCGGGCGAGCGTGATTTCGTGACTGCCGGTCCCCTGGAGCGATGCGCGCAGCAGTTCGCTAAGGCTCCCGATCATCTCGTCTGCGGCATCGGGGCGGGAGTGCACCAGCGAAGCGGCGGCATTGAGAGTGTTGAAGAGGAAGTGCGGATTGATCTGGAGACGGAGCGCATCGAGTCGGGCCCGGGACAGGCTCGCTTCGAGTTCAAGCGTGCGGCGTTCGCGCTGACGTGACCGCCGGAGAAAAGCGAGCGCGCAGGTCATGCTGACGACGCCTCCATAGATGACGGTGTCAATCACCGTGCGGAAACCGAAGGCCCCGAATCCGTTGCGCGGGCGACCGGGTTCGTCGGGGCGGCCTTGGCGGCCGGGCGGGCGGCCCTGCCTTGGCGGCCCCGGGCCATCGTTGCGGTACGCCCCTGGCGGCGGTCCTTGGAACTCACGCGGCCGCTCACCGCCGTCGCGGGGCGGCGGTCCTTGAAAGTCACGCGGGCGATTCCCTCGTTCCCCCATTTCCGCGGGCGGGCCGGGGATATCGCGGGGCCGTTCGGCATCCCGGTATGGCATGCGTTCCGATGTGTACAGGTGGCAGGCCATGACAGCCGTCGTGCAGCCGAGCACGTGGGCCCCGAGACTCCATGCCAGCGGTGTCTCGCGATGGAGCAGCCAGCGGGTCAGTCCCCATGTCAGCGGAAGCAGCAGCACCCATGGCATCCAGAAGACCGATGAACGCCGTAGGGCTTCCGTCCATTCGAGCGATCCCGTGAGAACGAACTGCGCAGCGAAGAACATCACGAGCGCACCCCACACAGACGCCAGCGCCACGAAGGCGAGCATCAGGGATTTCCATGAACGGAGCGCAGTCATGACCTTGGAATCTATCACATGCAGCGCCCGCCGGGCAGGGATTCCCGGCGGGCGCCATGGGCTTCAGGGTTGGGAAGCGGGAGCGCTGCTGAAACGCTTACTGACCACCGGGAGGGCGGCCCGGGCCACGTCCACCGCGTCCGCCTTCCGGACCACCTTCCGGACCACCGGGAGGGCGGCCGCCAGGACCACCCGGGCCGCGACCACCGGCACGCGGGAGCTTGAGGGAACCGTCTTCAATGGCAGTGGCCACCGCTGCCTGTTCGGTTTCGTCGATTGTGCCGCTCTTGTCCTTGTCGTACGGTGCAAGGGATTCGAAAAGCTTAGCAGCAGCGGAGGCGGCGCGCTTCCCGTTAGGCTTGCCGCCTTTGCCGCCCTCGGAACCACCTGGGGGCTTACCACCTTTGCCACCGTCAGGTCCACCAGGAGGACGGCCCCCGGGAGGCCCCATTTCGAGGGAACCGTCTTCGATGGCAGCCGCGACCTTGTCGAGTTCCGCAGCCTCGAGCTTGCCGCTCTTGTCGGCATCGAAAGCGGCGAGAGCCGCATAACGCTTGCTGAGTTCCGCCGCAGCTTCGGCTGGCGAAGGAGGAGCCGGGCGTTCGCCGCCTTGGCCACCAGGACCACCGGGGCCGCGTCCGCCAGGGCCGCTGGGGCCTTGGGCGATGGAGAGGCTCAGTGAAGCGCCGAAGAGCGCGGAAGCGAGGATCAGGGTTGTTTTCATTGTCTTGGTTCGGTTTGGGTTTGTTTGTGCAGCGAATGGTTCCGCTGATGGGCACAGGATGCCACAATCCGCGCATTCGGCGCTTCGTTTGAGACGAATCGCAGGTTTCGCGGGATGAAACCGCCCTCGGCCGGGGATGAAACACCCCGCCCGCGTGCCGTCACGGCACCGGAACCAGCCAGATAGCGTCCGCATGCACGAATCCATCGGCACCTTCCGCCGTGAGTATCACGGAGACGGATTCGCCTGCCTTGACGGTGACGCTGCCGAGGCTCTGAAATCCATCCGGGCGGTCCGCAGCCTTGCGCTGATTGATCCTGACATCCCGTCCGCCGACCGTCACACGGGCGTTCGTGGCACGATTGGCATGCGGGGCCCACTTCATCCGGACTTCCCATGTGCCACCGGTCGGCAAAGTAGCCACAAACCGCGCCGTCGCATCGCTGCCCTGCGGAGCATAACGGTAGCCTTTGCCCACGAATCCTGGCAGCCCGCTGGCCTCGGTCCACGGGCCGCTGCACGCAGCCTGACTGTCATCCACCACCACTCCCGGCAGCGACTTCGGATCCAGCCCGGCTGCGGCCGGCTTGGCCACCACCGGTGGCTTCCACCCCGGAGGCACCGCAAGAGGCTCGCGGAGCGAGGCACGGCGCGCACCTCCCGGCTGCCGCCAGAGTTCCCTTAACTCCTCAAGGTGGCTCTGATAGACGCCGCGTGGTGTCGTGCCCCTTGTGACGGCCACCCACGCGGCCTTGCCGACGACTTCGCCCATCATGCCGCAGGTGCGCATCACCCTGACTGTTCCTAACGCCTCATGAGTGACACTGATGCAGCGTCCCGCCATGAACAGGTTGTCGACATCCTTCGAATAGAGGCAGCGATAAGGAATCGGATAGCCGTTTTCCCGGTCCACACCCTTTCCGAACTGCGCCCGGCTGATGAACGGGTTGTCAGGAAATTTCTTCGCATACTGCTCCTTGGGGTAATGCAGATCGAGATCCCATGTGGTCGGGACACACCCGTCGGGAAACGGCCGCTTTTCCACGATGTCACGATCTGTGAGGACGACATCTCCCTGAAGCAGGCGGCTCTCCCGGGTGCCCCCGATCGCAGCAACCCATGACAGCTGCGCGTCAGGGTTCGCCGTGCGGCGAAGCGTTCCAAAGGCCCCGTAGACGGCCCTCAGGTTCCAGTCGCGCGTCAGTTCAAGGTCGTTGAGAGGATGCCGGTCGAAGCCGCTTTCCCAGAACCACTCGCCTTTGTGAAACAGGGATGCCGTCTTCTCGGCCTTGCGGGTCGGCGGAAAATCACCCGGCTCAAGCGGGAGCGCCCACGGAGTTTCAGGCCACGGCGCGGGCGGCGCGGACGGCTGCCAGCTCCACATGTTGCTCATGCCGAGATGCCCCTTCTCCAGCATCGTGAACGACGCACCCGCAAGGGCACCGACGGATCCATGTCCGGTGCAGTCGGCGAATAGCTTGCCACGGAAGCGCACTTCACGCCCACTCCTTGTATCAAGCGCGGTCACGCTGCGGATCATGCGGTGCCCCGACAACGGCGTATCACCCTGTTCGGCAGCGATCACATGATGATTGAGAAACAGGGCAATGCCGGACTCGGCCCGGATCGCGGCCTCCTTGCGCGCGTCGCCATACTCGTCCGCCTCGCCGGGGGAATTGGCAGCATGGTCGGCAAATTCCTCGACGATCTCCCCAAGATGAGGGTAAAGCCCGCGCATCGTGCCGCCCTGGGCCCAGACCTGAATCTCACTCGATCCATTGCCGCCAAGGACAGGGCGGTTTTGCAGCAGCGCCACTTTAAGCCCCTGCCTCGCCGCAGCAATGGCCGCCCCCATGCCGGAATACCCACCACCGCAGACGACGAGATCATACTCGTCCGACTCCGGCGTCTGTTCGGGAAGCCCTAGGAGCCTGCGCCGATCCGCGCGGGTCTCCGGCGGCACTGCACTGGCCTCGTTAGTTAGATAAATGGCATCGCAGCGCCCGTCGAACCCGGTGAGGTCGTGAAGAGCTAGAGCTGCATCCCCGGCAGGAAGCTCCACGGCCCCACCGGGCTGCCAATGCCATCCACCAGTGGTACCGAACGTCTCGGGAAGAGCCTTGCCGTTGACGAGCAACGAGAATTTTCCCGGGGCACCTGGCGCCTGCCACGGCGAAACCCAATCCTTTGTCCGGACAAACACCCGCCACTGCCCCGCCTCTGGAATCCTTACTTTCCCGGCAGCATCAGCCACCGGTCTCCCCAATCCGTGCGCAAGGAGATAGGGCGAGCCCATGATCTCGATGAATTGGGTGTCTAGCGTCCAGCCGCCATGACTTGCAAAGCTCTCGGCTTCGACAAGGATTTCAGCGGCTCTGGCAGCTGCCGGGAGCAGCAGGAGGGAAAGGATCCGGAGGGGCTTCATACAGTCAGGATTTATTTGTTGGCGGAGGCAGCGGCAATGCGCAACTGTGTGCAGAGCGCGAAGGGAATGCCGTCGATTTCATACCCGGCGTCCGCAAAAAACGCAATGTGGCCACGCGCAGGACGCGGCACGGTCATCTCCGCGCCGGAACCGCTGGTCTTAACCTCCAGGGACGACCACGAGGCCGCCCGAAAGTCGGTCGTCTCACTCTCGGCCCGCCACAGCGTCAGCTTCGCCGGCACGTCATCGGCCGTGACCTTGAGCAGCAGCGATCCGTCGGCGTTCTCCCCATGCTGCCACTGCAGCGCAGGCATGGTCTTGCCCGTAATGCAGTGCCTGACAAATGCAGTCACCGCGTTGATCGCTCGCTCCGGGCCCTTCGCCTCGCCGCCTGCCCCGCTGGCACTGAGATTGTGCCCGGCATTCGGCGAATAGGAAATCCACTTCCGGGCAGGCAGCCCATCCCAGTAAAGATTGAGGGCATCAGTGCTCCAGTAGGGATCGTTCGTCCCGCAGACAATCAGCTTCGGCATCGTGAACTTCTCGCGGTAGACGAATGGATCGACCCACGACCAGAGACGCTTCGCGTTCTCCTCATCCGGAACGGGAACCAGCCCGCGATCCGTATAATCGCGAATGCTGTCGCTGACCTTGCCGAACATCTTCACCTGATGCGGGAGCTGCTCCTGCATGTTGAGCGTATCGATGACCATCGGTGCAATCGCCTCCACCCGGGCATCCGACGCCGCCGTCAGCCATGTCGTCCAGCCACGCTTCGATGCCCCGCTGACAATGAAGCCCTTCAACTCTTCCTGCCACTCCCTCCGGAAACATTCCTGCAGCGCATCCATGCATTTCACGAGGCTCTTGGTCATCGGAAACAGCAGCGGCCACGACGCATCCCCGGTTTCGAGATAACGCACAAACGTCTCCGCTATCAGAGCGTCCTCCTTCTTGCCGTCAAACAGCGGTTGCTTCGGAATCCCCATGAGCAGCGCCACCGGTGCCTTGATGCGGGTCGCCAGCATCGCCCCAAAAGCATAGTCCTTCACCTTCGCCGTCCCGCCATTGTTCATCAGAAACAACTTCCCTGTGAATGGCACACCCGACGGCCGGATCACCACCACATCGTGATCCCATGTGATGCCCTGCCATTCCTGCGAAACCAGTTTGAGCAGCCGCACCTCACAATCACCCAGCGCCGACCGCGACACTTCACTCCATCGATACACGGGCTCAGGCTTCGCAAGATAGGCCGCAAGATCCGCCCGGGAGAACGGAGCACTGACCGCAAACGCAATCGCGCACAGGAAAGCTTTTAGAAAATAGATCGGACGCATGGAACAAGCCCCATAGCGCCTGCCCCCTGCCCTGTCACGCCCGTTCCTCGACATGACTGTGCCCGGGCCGGCTACTCACCGGACCCGGGCACAGCGTTTTGCAGCAACCCCCGAATTTTACGCGGGACACCACCCGAGGTCAGGCCCCGTGGTATCCTTCTTCGCCGTGCTCGGCGACGTCCAGACCCTGCGTTTCCGCTTCTTCACTGGCGCGCAGCCCGATCGTGAACTTGATCGCATAGGCCAGAACTGCCGTGACCACCACGGACAGCACAATCGTGCCCGCGCAGATAATCAAGTGGTTCACCAGCAGCCCGGAACTCGCCTTGCCGTCCTCACCGAAGAACTTCGCAAGCCCGTTCACCTTGGCGTAGGCATCCGAGATGAGGTTCGGATTCACTTTGCTGTCCGCAAACACCGCCGTGAGGATCGCACCGAGCGTTCCGCCAACCCCGTGCACACCGAAGGTATCGAGTGAGTCGTCATAGCCAATCAGCGTCTTCAGCTTGGTGCACGCGAAGAACGGCACAATGCCAGCCAGCACACCCATGATGAAGGCAGACTTGGCCGTAACAAAGCCCGCTGCTGGCGTGATAACCACGAGTCCAGCAACCGCACCCGAACAGAGTCCAAGAACGGAAACCTTCCCGCGGGTGACACCCTCAAGCACACCCCACACGAAGCAGGCCACCGCCGCAGCAATCGTCGTCGTCATGAAGGCCGTGGCAGCAAGCCCGTCAGCAGCAAGCGCCGAACCGGCATTGAAACCGTACCAGCCAACCCAGAGCATCCCTGTGCCGACCATGCAAAGCACCATGCTGTGAGGAGCCATCGGCTGCTTTCCGAATCCATTTCGCTTGCCCAGAATGAGGCAGAGCACCAGCGCCGACCATCCAGAGGTCATGTGCACCACAGTACCGCCGGCAAAGTCAATCCCCGGGGTCGTAGCGCCACCGTTCCAGACACCGTTGAACTTCCCGTCAAAGCCCCAGACCATGTGCGCCATCGGGAAATAAACCAGGAACATCCACGCTCCGACAAACGTGATGATCGCCGCAAACTTCATCCGCTCGGCAATCGCACCGATGATCAGCGCCGGTGTGATGATCGCGAACATCAACTGGTACATCGCAAAAGCCGCATGCGATGGCCACCCAGTGTAATTCGCATTCGGCGCACCGCCCACTCCGTCAAGGAAGGCGTACTTCATCGAACCGAGATAACCTGCCCACTTCGGAGCGCCCTCGGCAGGGTGCTCTCCGAACACCAGCGAGTAACCGCAGGCGAACCACAGGATCGTCACCAGCCCGGAAATCATCAGACACTGGGCCATCACGGACAGGATGTTCTTCGAACGCACAAGACCGCCGTAGAAAAGTGCCAGGCCAGGCAGCGTCATGAAGAGCACGAGCGCCGCACAGATCATGATGAAGGCGTTGTGACCAGGACCGGGCTTTCCAGCCAATGGTCCGGTCGCCGCAACGTTGTCGAAATACGCCGTGACATCCTTTTCAAAGGCCGTCGGTTCCGCGGCAGGTGCGGCTGCAGGCGCTGCTTCGGCAGCCGCAGGCGCAACCTCGGCCGCAGCAGGCACAGCCTCCGCCGCAGCCGGGGCAGCCTCCGCCGCTACCGGTGCTGCTTCAGCAGCAGGCGGCGCGTCGTCCTGCGCCCGCGTCACCAGCGTGCCGAATTGAGCGCATGCTACTAGTGTGAGAAGTCGGAAAATCGATTTCATGGATTGATTGGAAGTTCTCCTTGTGTTGTCAGGTTCAGACCGCGGCTTCGTCGCGCTCCTGGGTCCGGATGCGCACCGCCGATTCGACAGGGGAAATGAACACCTTGCCGTCGCCGATCTTGCCGGTCCGGGCTGCCTTCACGATCGCATCGACCGCACCAGCGACCCTATCATCAGAGGTCACCACCTCCACTTTGATCTTGGGAAGAAAATCGACCGTGTACTCGCTGCCCCGGTAGATCTCAGTATGGCCCTTCTGGCGCCCGAATCCCTTGACCTCGGTGACCGTCATGCCTTCGATCCCGATCTCGTGGAGCGCTTCCTTCAGGTCCTCCAGTTTGAAGGGTTTAATTATCGCTTCGATCTTCTTCATGAATGATGGGTGGTTGGTTGCTGTAAGGCCGTCCGGCAGTGTCCGGAACCGGCAGATGGGGTGGATGAGCATGCACCGTGCCAGGTCACTGCATGTGCCGGGAATTTTTTTTCCAACGTTTGCGATTGATTCGCTGACAAATGCGAAAAGGCGACATATAGTCACAGGCTATGCCAGACGCCGAAACCAGCCTCCGCCAGCTTGCCGCCTTGAAGAATCTCGGGGAGAAAACCGCCCAGTGGCTTCTCGA
>JAIXPK010000256.1 GCA_027486335.1 Verrucomicrobiaceae bacterium
CCAGGGCGCAGACGAACTCGTCTTCCTCGACATCACCGCCTCCTCCGACGGCCGCTCCACCATCATCGATGTCGTCGAACGCACCGCCGAACGCTGCTTCATGCCCCTCACCGTCGGCGGCGGCATCCGCACCGTCGATGACATGAAAGCCATGCTCCGCGCCGGTGCCGACAAGGTCAGCGTCAACACCGCCGCCATCCTCAACCCAGCCATCATCGACGCCGGGGCCGCCACCTTCGGCTGCCAATGCATCGTCGTCGCCATCGACGCACGCCGCAACGGCGACGGCACATGGCGCGTCTTCACACACGGCGGCCGCAAACCCACCGATCTCGACGCCGTCGCATGGGCCCGCAATGTCTGCGCTCGCGGCGCCGGCGAAATCCTCCTCACCAGCATGGACGCCGACGGCACCAAGGCCGGCTACGACCTCGAACTCACCCGCGCCGTCAGCGACGCGGTCTCCATCCCAGTCATCGCCAGCGGCGGCGCAGGCACCCTCGAACACATGGTCGATGTCCTCTCCATCGGCAAAGCCGACGCCGTCCTCGCCGCCAGCATCTTCCACTTCGGCGAACACTCCATCTCCTCAGTCAAATCCTTCCTCGCCTCCCGCGGCATCCCCGTCCGGCTCTGACCCGCTCCCATCTCCAAACCCCTCTCCCCCAATCCCCATGGGCCATCACCTCAAGCATCCCAGCGACGCCGACTGGTACGCCTGCCCATCCTGCGGCGCTGAAGTCCAAGTCGGCTCCCGCGGCTGCTCCAAATGCAGCAAAAACTCCCCCAAATCATGGGCCGAAGAACCCCACCTCGACGGCGTCAGTCTCCCCGACGACCCCGACGACTTCGACTACAACGACTTCGTAAATCGCGAATTCGGCCGCTCCGCCTCCATCAAACCTCCCCACCTCGCATGGAAATGGTGGCTCACCGCCATCATCCTCCTCGCCCTCATGGTCGCAGGCCTCATCTCCAACTGGTAACCCTCACAACTTCACTCCCCACAACGCCATCACCCACCGCAGCACCGCAAACAACCCCGCCGTCAGCACCGACCCCGCCGCCAGCGCCCCGTAAAATCCCAGCCACCTCACCAGCACCGGAAACACCAGAAACATCGGCAGCGTCGGCAGCACATACCAGAAGGTGTACCACGCATGATCCGATACCTTCGCCTCCCGCTCCCCAGCCCCAGCCTCATGGTACATCCAAACCATCGCAATGATCGATACAAAAGGCAGGCTCGCCAGTAACGCCCCCATCCGGTCACTCCGCTTCACCACTTCCGTCACGACATAAATCACCACCGCACTCAGCAGGATCTTGACGACAGGAAAAATCGGCATCCCCTCCCCTCCACCGCTTTCCCCATCCGCGCAACCCGCCTCCTCTCCCTGCCCCGCACGCCCACGCCATTCACCTTGCATCAAGCCCCATCGGCCGTTTCACTCCCCCACGATGCCTGACTCCATCACCATCCAGATCCCCGGCAGCACGTCCAACATCGGACCAGGCTTCGATTGCCTCGGCATCGCCCTCGCCCTCCACAACCGTCTCTCCGTCTCCCGCGTCGGCTCCCAGCTCTCCGTCGACCCTCCCCACGCCATGCTCCGGGAATCCGCACGGCTCTTCTTCCGTCGCACCAACGTCCCCGAATTCGGCTTCCATTGGTCCGTCTCCGGCGATGTCCCCATCAGCAGAGGCCTCGGCAGCAGCGTCACCATCCGCCTCGGTATCCTCGCCGCACTCAACGAACTCAGCGGCAAACCCCTCACCCGCGACGGTCTCTTCGCCCTCTGCAGCGAGGTCGAGGGCCACCCCGACAACGCCGGCCCCGCAGCCTTCGGCGGCTTCGTCCTCACCGACGCACGCGGCGAATCCTTCCGCTTCCCAGTCGACGAACGTCTCAAATTCGTCCTCCTCATCCCCGACATGGAGGTCCTCACCGAACACGCCCGCCGCGTCCTCCCGCCCTCCATCTCCCACCGCGACGCCGTCCTCAATATCGGCAACGCCTGCGCCATCACCGCCGCCTTCGCCACCGGCCAGTACGAACGCATGCGCGAATGCTTCGGCGATTCCCTTCACCAGCCCTACCGATCCCACCTCGTCCCCGGTCTCTTCGAAATCATCGAAGCCGGGGTCAACGCCGGTGCCATCGGCGGCTTCCTCAGCGGCTCCGGCTCCACCGTCTGCTCCCTCGCTCTAGCCGATTCCGCCCAGGCCGTCGCCGACGCCATGCTCCGCTCATGGCACGGCCCAGCCCCAGCCATCACCCGCATCGTCACCGCAGACAATGAAGGCGCTCGCGTCATCTCCTGACCACCACCCTCCCCATGTCTAGCGAAAACATGGACAGCCTCGAACAATGGGGCATCGAAGTCATCCTCGGCCACCGCCGCGGCTTCCGCGCGGGCTCTCTCCGTCTCCTCCTCTCCGGGCTCTCCCATCTCTTCAAAGGCCTCGTCCAGGGCCGCATCTCTCTCTTCAGACACCGCGTCAAAACCGACTACTACCTCGGAGCCACCGTCATCAGCATCGGCAACCTAACCGTCGGCGGCACCGGCAAAACCCCTGTCGTCGAAATGCTCGCCCGCCGCCTCCAGCAGGAAGGCCGCAAGGTCGCCATCCTCAGCCGCGGCTACAAACGCGTCAAACCTCCCCTCCGCGACCGGCTCGCCGCTCGCTTCCTCGGCCCCTCCCGCGAAGCGCCCCCCCTCATCGTCAGCGATGGCTCTAACGTCACCGGCGACCCCGCACACGCCGGCGACGAACCATGGATGCTCGCCCGCAATCTCCCCGGCGTCGCCGTCGTCGTCGACAAGGACCGCGTCAAAGCCGGACGCTGGGCCGTCCGCGAATTCAACTGCGACACGCTCCTCCTCGACGACGGTCTCCAATACCTCCGTCTCCGCCGCCGTCTCGACATCGTCCTCGTGGACCGCAACGCCCCTTTCGGCAACAACCACCTCCTCCCACGCGGCACACTACGCGAACCTCCGCGCAACCTCCGCCGCGCCAGTCACATCTTCCTCACCAAATGCGAAAGCAAAGACGGCAACGATGACATCATCGCCCGTATCCGCTCCCACAACCGCACCGCTGAAATCATCCCCTGCCGCCACCGCCCCGTCATCCTCCAGAATATCTACGACCCCAACGACACCCAGCCTCTCCTCTTCCTCGATGGCTGCAAAGCCGGTGCCATCTGCGGCATCGCCGCCCCCGAAAGCTTCGAAAAAATCCTCCGCGACCTCGGCTGCGAAATCGTTATCTCCCGCCGCTACACCGACCACCACCGCTACTCCGAAGACGAAATCAACGAGTGCATCCTCCGCGCCGATGACCACCTCGCCGACTGCGTCATCACCACAGAAAAAGACAGCGTCCGCTTCCCAGCCCTCGAAAAAACCCTCATCCCAGTCTACTTCCTCCGCGTCGAAATCGAAGTCCTCGACAACGCCGCCGCCTTCGAAGAATGCGTCTCCCGCATCTGCCACCCCATCGGAGCCGCCCCACCCATGAAAATGCTGTGACCTCATCCCACGAAGACCAGTTCGCCCGCGAAAACGCCGCCCTCTCACGGCTCCTCCGCCGCGCCCTCGCCCACGCCTCCCCATCCGTCCCTAACGACCGCCCGCTCTCCATCCTCGACCTCGCCTGCGGGCCCTGCCGCGAAGCCGAAACCCTCATCCATTCCCTCCGCGAGGTCTCCGGCTCATCCTCCGACATCCGCCTCGTCGGTGCCGATATCCGCCGCGCCGAACTCGACGAAGCCGCCTCCCGCGCCCGCGCCGCAGGCCTCGCCCACACCGAATTCCTCGCCGCCGATTGCTCGAAACTCGACAAGGCCCTCGCCTCCAGCGAAAACTTCGACCTGACCTTCCTCCGCCACCAGAACTTCTGGAACGACCCCGCCGCATGGCTCAAGATCTTCGAACACGGTCTCTCCAGACTCAATGACGACGGGCTCCTCGTCATCACTAGCTACTTCGACCGCGAACACGCGCTCGCCGTCAAAGCCCTCGAACGCGCCGGCGCAGAACTCGTCGTCTCCGCACGCAACGACGATTCCATCGCTCTCTCCACCGACGGCAAATCCGTCGACCGCCACCTCGCCGTCTTCCGCCGCCGCCCCGCACGCCGCCCATGAGCAATCACGCTCAACTCCTCATCAAAGCCGCTGATAACCTCCGGCTCGCCCTCCGTTCCCTAACGTTCTCCCAGCCGGTCGACCGGGTCTACAATCCGCTCGACTACGCATGGGAACCCCACACCCAGTGGATCCGGAAGTTCGGCAACTCCCGCAAGAAGCTCCTCCTCCTCGGCATGAACCCAGGCCCCTTCGGCATGGCCCAGACCGGGGTCCCCTTCGGCGAGGTCGCCGCCGTCCGCGACTGGATGGGCATCTCCGCCCCTGTCTCCAAACCGCCCGACGAACACCCCAAACGCCCCATCGACGGCTTCAACTGCAAGCGCTCCGAAGTCAGCGGCCGCCGGCTCTGGGGCTGGGCCCGCGATTCCTTCGGCTCCGCCGACCGCTTCTTCGCCCACCACTTCGCCGTCAATTTCTGCCCGCTCATCTTCCTCGAAGAATCCGGCCGCAACCGCACGCCTGACAAAATCCCCGCATCCGAAATCGCCCCCGTAGAGGCCGCCTGCCGTCTCCACCTAGCCGAGGTCATCCGCATCCTTCAGCCGGACTGGCTCATCGGAGTCGGCAACTTCGCCGCCGCTCAACTCGCCACCGTCATCACCCCGGACTCCACCGCACAAATCGTCCGCATCCCCCACCCCAGCCCCGCCAACCCAGCCGCCAATCGCGACTGGTCCGGTGCCGCCTCCCTCGCCCTCGCCGCAGCCGGCGTCCCCGGCCCCGACCTCCTCCCATGAACCTTCGCCCCATCGGCATCTTCGACTCCGGCGTCGGCGGCCTCACCGTCCTCCGCGCCATCCGCTCACGTCTCCCCTCCGAATCCCTCGTCTATCTCGGCGACACCGCCCGCGTCCCCTACGGCAATAAATCCCCCGCCACCATCGCCCGCTACGCCACCGAAGACTCCCAGTTCCTCCTCGCCAAGGGCGTCAAAATGATCGTCATCGCCTGCAACACCGCCTCCGCTCTCGCCGCTCCCATCCTCCGCGAGCGCTTCCCAGACACGCCCATCCTCGGCATGATCGGCCCAGGCTCCCGCGCCGCCGTCGCCGCCACCCGCAACACCCGCATCGGAGTCATCGCCACCGCCGCCACCATCGGCAGCGGCGCTTACGAACAACGGCTCCGCGACACCTTCGCCGCTCAACACCGCTCCCCAGCCGACATCTCCTCCGTCGCCTGCCCGCTCTTCGTCCCCCTCGCCGAAGAAGGCGAAACCAACTCGGACATCGCTCGCCTCGCCGCCGCCAAATACCTCCTCCCGCTCCGCGACTCCGGCATCGATACGCTCGTCCTCGGCTGCACCCACTACCCGCTCCTCCGCAACGTCATCGCCGAAACCATGGGCCCGGACGTCACCCTCGTCGACAGCGCCGAAGCCGCCGCCTCAGAAACCGCCGCCCTCCTCGCCTCCCAGAATCTCCTCGCCCCATCGGACACCGTCCCGTCCGATTCGTTCTTCGTCACCGACGCCGCCGCTCGCTTCTCCACCATCGCCGCATCCATCCTCGGTAACCCCCCAGCATCCCTCGAACTCGTCTCCCTCGGCGCTGCCTGACGCACCCTCCCCGCGAATACCGGTGGACTTCCGGCTCAGCTCTGCTTAATCGCCCCGCTTTACCAACCTGAATCCCACGACCCCAGCCATGGCCTATACCACCTGCTCCGTCCCCTCCGGCGAGAAAATCACCATCAGCGGCGGCAACCTCACCGTCCCGGCCAACCCCATCGTCCCCTTCATCCGCGGCGACGG
>JAIXPK010000388.1 GCA_027486335.1 Verrucomicrobiaceae bacterium
AAAACCGTCCGCCAGGTCTGGGCCAGCGTCTGGGAAGACCGCGCCTTCGACGAGCGCGAATTCTACCGCGTCGACCACTTCCTCACCGCCATGGGCGTCCTCGTCCACCCCAACTACGATGGCGAACTAGCCAACGGCGTCGGCGTCACCAAAAACCTCGTCGACCCAGCATGGACCGGCTACTACATCAACGCCCAGGCCGGCGAAAACCTCGTCACCAACCCCGAAAACAACGCCGTCCCCGAAGAATTCCTCATCGCCCAACTCCTCGGCCAAACACGCTACACCATGCAGTACGTCACCTTCTCAAGCCTCATGCCCGAAGGCCAGACCGTCATCTCCACCCCACAAGCCGAACTCCTCGCCGACCAGATGGCCAAAATCCACAACCACTTCCTCCCTCTCTACAACTACCCTCCTAACTTCGCCATGGAACTCGAATGGAAAATCGACGCCGCCGGCAAACTCGTCATCAAACAAGCCCGCCCATGGATCGACTGACCTCGCCTTCACCTCTCCACCTTCCCACTATCACCACACTTCCATGACCACCGAACTCCCACCCGCCCTCGCCGCCTTCTTCCACGCCACCAACACCCGCGACTTCTCCGACTTCCTCTCGCTCTTCACCCCCGACGCCCACGTCAACGACGAAGCCAGCAACCACTACGGCCCCGCCATCGCCACATGGATCAACAAGGCCACCGACGACACCAAACCCACCGTCACAGTCACTCACATCTCACAAGACGGCAACCACTTCGTCATCACCGCCACCGTCAGCGGCAACTTCCCCGGCAGCCCCCTCCCGCTCCACTACCACGCCACCCTCAAAGACAACAAAATCGCCACCCTCCTCATCAAAGCCTGACACCAAACCAAGCCGAAGGCTTAACAGAAATTAGCCGGTGGCGTAAGCCACCGGTCTAACATAATAATTAAACCCCGCCCCGGCAGGGGCGGCAACCCCCTCCCAACACGCCCCTCCCCACAAGCCCCTCCACCCTTCTAACTTCCAACTTCTCACTTCTCACTTCTAACTTCTCACTTCTCACTTCCATGACCCTCCTCACCATCGCCGCCCTCCTCGCACTGGCCGCCGCATCCCTCGCCGACGAAACCATCGCCGCCAAGGCAACCAGCGGCCAATTCCATATCACCCAGGAATACCACGGCGATTTCGTCGAAACCCTCCGCTTCGCAAACACCACGCTGCCCTCCGTCCGTTTGTCAGGCATGCCATGGCCCGGAAACTACCACATCTCCCCAGACGAACACTGGCTCCTGCGCACTCAGAAGACCGGTTCCGGAGAATCCATCGCCATGCTCTACCACATCGAAGAAAACGGCCGGGTCTCCGAAATCATGGGCTTCGACGACCTCCTCTGGAAAATCTCCGATGCCACCTCGCGCCTTAATAAAAAGGACCTCTACCACACCGGGGTCTCCGAGGTCGCGTGGTCGAAAGACAAAACCTCCCTCGAAATCGTCGTGGCTGGCACCAACGCATCAAAAGACGGCGACGGCATCGAATGCCGCATCATCTACGACTTGAAGTCCAACAAAGCACTTCCAAAACCATAGGGTATGCGCATCCACATCCTCAGCGATCTGCATCTCGAATTCGGTCCCATCGACCTTCCCCCAACCCCCGCCGACCTCGTCATCCTCGCCGGCGACATCCACCTCAAACTGAACGGCGTCCGCTGGATCCGCCACCAATTCCCCGACACCCCGGTCATCTACCTCGCCGGCAATCACGAGTACTACGGCGAAAAACTCCCCGGTCTCCTCGACAAAATCCGCGCCGAAACCACCGGCTCTAACATCCACTTCCTCGAAAACGAGTCCATAGAACTCGGCGGATTCCGTTTCTTCGGAGCCACACTCTGGACGGACATGAAACTGCACGGCGACCCTTACGTCGGCTCTCTCGAAGCCCTCCAGATGAACGACTACAAATCCATCCGCCGGTCCTCGGATTACCGGAAGCTCCGGCCAGCCGACACCAGAGCCCTGCACGCCGCCTCAGTCCGCAACATCGAGCAATTCCTGAATGAGGGCGATCCCCGCCGCTCGGTCGTCATCACCCACCATGCCCCCTCCATGCGCTCCCTCCCGGATCACCGCAAACAGGATCCCGTCAGCTGCGCCTACGCCTCCCACCTCGACACCTTCATCGAACTCCACGAACCTCTCCTCTGGATCCACGGCCACATCCACCACTCCCAGGACTACACCATCGGCACAACCCGCATCCTCTCCAACCCGAGGGCCTACATCGACGATCCCAACCCCACATTCAATCCATCCCTCGTCATCGACCTGGTATAGTCCGGCTTACAGTCTAGCCGTCCCCTTCACTTCCCCGCCACCCGCCCCGCCCACCGCACCGCATTCAGCAGCAGTCGCCGGAAAGCCGGATTCTCATGCGCCGGCCCGGCATGCCCAAGGCTGATATTCACCACCCTCGCCTTCGCATCCTCAACAATCCACACACTCGGATAAACTTTCATCGTCTTGCTGTCAGGCGCATTCTCCGCCAGCACCCGCACCGGAACCCCCGCATCCAGCACCGCATGATAACTCTCATCAGTGATCCGGAACGTACCCGGCAACCCAGCCATCACCGGATGCCCCGCATCCTTCACCGTCACCTCGAACTCTCCGTGCCCATGCCCCTTCGCCCCTCCCCCCACAAACCGCTGATTGAAACCCGTATGCACCGCATAATTCCGCCACGTCCCCGCATGCAGAATCACCACGCCCTTCCCTCCATCCGCAAAAGCATGCAGCGCCGTCATGAATGGCACGCGGCTGAATGCCGGATGATTCGCACTGAACACCAGCACATCCGCCTCGCCCAACCTCGCCAGCGCCTCCTCCGCATTCGGCGTCGCCACCACGTCGCACCCACCATCCATCTTCAGCATCGCCCCATCCGCCTTCAGAAAATACCGCGGAAAATCATGCGCCCCGCCCGCTCCCGCTAGCAACACCCTCAGCCGCCCCCTCTCCTCACCAAACCGCTGCCCAGTCGCCACCGTACTCCGCGGATCATCTGCCCCACCACCCGCCGCCGCACCAGGCACGGGCACCGGCGAAGGCACCGGCGAAGGCACCGGCGAAGGCACCGGCGCTGGAACAGGCACCTCCCGCTTCCCCTCCCCTTCCGGCACCACCACCGCCCCTTCCCGCAACTCCGCCGTCACCGCCACCGTCGTCGCCGCCACCCGGCTCATCGGGCTCTCCAGCACCACTTTCTCAAGCACCTCCCCACGCTCCACCCGAATCCCAAAAGTCCTCACCTGCCTGCCCTTCACAATCCCCTCCGCAAACACCGAACCCGGCACGTCCAGCCGCCTCACATAATCCGCAAACTCATGCCCGGCCCGCAGCATCACCGTCTGCTCCACCCCGCCCGCATGATGCAGCGTCACTTTCATCGCCGGCACATTCGCCCCCGCCTGCCCGCCCCATC
Source organism: Verrucomicrobiaceae bacterium (assembly GCA_027486335.1). GTDB lineage: Bacteria > Verrucomicrobiota > Verrucomicrobiia > Verrucomicrobiales > V1-33 > V1-33. Next base: position 3,482 of record JAIXPK010000388.1, read on the forward strand.
CACCCACGCCACCCAGAAAATGCAGCCGCGACACCGCGAACCCAACCGGTATCTCCACCTTCACCGGATACCCCGCCGCATGCGTCCCCGGCCGGTCCGCCCGCAGCACAATCAGGGTCTTCCCGTCCCGCTCCACCGCCGGATCCGCAATCTCAAACGGCACGCCATTCGCCGTCACCCTCCCTAACCGCACAAACGGCAGATAGTTGTCACGATTCGCCTGCGAACTGTACAATCCCATCCGGTTGTCCGCCGTGAACAACCCTGACAAATCCAGCACCCGGTACCTCCCGCTCTCCTCTGTCGCCGCACCACTCCCCGCCGCACTCCGAAGATACGCGAAAATGTCGCGCAACACCTCCGCTCCCAGCGCCTCCAGTCCCTCCGGCATCAGCGACTCCGCCACCACCCGCCGCCCCGCAATCTCCTCCTTCCGCAACTCCAGCACCACTCCCCCCGGCTGACGGATCGTCACCACACTCTCGTTCTCCCCCGCCAGCAGGGCACTGTACTGCGTCCCGTCCTTCATCGTGATCTGCAAGGTCCGGTGCTCGTCATCCACCGACCGGTTCGGATCCACCACATGCACCAGCAGATCCGCCACCGGATGCCGCCCCATCCCGTCCAGCGCCGGCCCGAATACCTGCCCCTCACCTCCTAGCTGATGACACGCCGCACAAGCCCCGAACTGCACCTTCCCAATAACCGGATCACCGGGCCGCTCCACCTCCGGCAGCAGCCGCGCAATCACTTCGTCCTTCGCCGCACTCGACCCGCTCCCCAGCTTCGCCAGCACCAGCTTCGCCCTCGCCGCCGTCGCCGCATCAGGATGCCCCGCCAGTCTCGACCGCTGCGTCGGACTCAGTAACCCCACACTCAAACGCCCCGTCTCCAGCGCCTCCAGCAGCAACCCCGCCCACCCCGCCCGCTTCAGCAACCCCGCGATCACCGTGTCCCTCGCCGTCGCCCCCAACCCCGGCAACACCCGCATCAACCCCATCGCCGCCGCATCATCCCCACTCGCCAGCAGCGCATTCGTCAGCGCCTCCCGGAAAACCTCCGTCTGCGCCCGACCCTGCAGCGCCGCCAGTTCCTCCATCACCCTCGGCTCCGAACGCCGCACCGCCACCAGCGCCTCCACCGCCGCCACCCTCGTCTCCACCCGCTCGGCTCCATCCGCCGCCAGCTTCCTCAAGCGCTCCCGCAGAATCGCCCGTTCATTCCCTAACACGCCATCCGCATCCCAGGTCTCCGCCACAGGCAACGCCGCCGCCGCCAGCACCGCATCCCCCGAAACCAGCAACCCCCTCAGCCTCTCCATCACCTCACCAGTCACCGCTGGCCCACGCGGCGGCACCTCCCCCATCGCCCGCAACGCCACCGCCCCCAACCGCGGAGACCCTCCCGCCGCCCGCACCACCACCACCGCCGCTACTGTATCCCCCCGCTCCGACACTCCCTGCGCCAGCGAACGCACCAACCCAACCATCGCCTCGTCCACCTCCCCGCCCGCCGCCAGCGCCGCGCCCAGCTGCAATCCCGGATTCGTCGACGCCGCCGCTGCCGCCGCCGCCCGCAGCCACGGGTCATCAAACGTCCCCTGCACCGCCGTCAGCACCGCCCCGCTCTCATCATCCAATCCCGCCGCCGCCAGCGCCCGCAACCCCGCCAGCCTAACCCTCACATCCCCATCCCGCAGCGCCCGCTCGCTCTGCTCCCGGCTCAACCGCATCCGCCCAGCCTCCGCCGCCAGCAACCCGTTCTTCCTCACCGCCGCCTCGGAATCCCGCAGCACTTCCGCCAGCATCCCCTCACTCAACCTCCCCAGCCGCTGCAGCGCCCACACCGCCAGCACCCGCGCCTCCACCCGCCCTCCGCGCAGCACAGCCTCCAGCTCCCTCACAAAATCCCCCGCATCTCCGCGCTCCATCAGCTGCTGCATCGCCGTGAACCGCACCCAGCGATTCGCATGCTCGAACTCCCTAACCAGCCCCGCACCATCCATCACACTCAGATCCGGCACCCGCCACTCCTTCGCCCTCTCGTGCTGCACCCGGATGATCCGCCCGAAATAATGCTCGCGATCCGGCCGGATCGACGCCCCGGCCTTCCCATGCGCCGGCCCCCGCGTGTCATTGTGCGCCACCACGGGTGTATAGAAATCCAGCACGTAAACCGCCCCGTCAGGCCCCGTCGCCACATCCACCGGACAGAACCAGTAGTCCCGCGACCGCATCCACTCGCCTCCCCTAACCATCGGCTCGCCCTCAAAACTCGCTTCCTTCGCCCGCAGCTTCTCGCCATGCACCACATCAAGAATCGGCTCAGTACACCAGATCGTCCCCGCCCACTCGTCCGGCCACGCCCCGCCTTCATACACCATCGACGCACACGCCGCACTGTAATGCCCCACTCCCCCTATCTGCATCAGCGGTGCCCGCTCCGGCAGATCCTTCCGCTCCACCGCACGCCCCGGATTCACCGAACTCATCGTCCCCGCCTTCATCCCCGCCGCCTTCGCCACCACCCACTCCGGCAACACCAGATGCTGCAGCGGATTCCCGCTCGTCGCCATCCCCAGAAAACTCTCCAGATCACTCGTCACTTCCAACCCGAACGAATTCCCACCCACCGACGCCACCTGCTCAATCGCACTCCCATCCGCCCGAAACCGGATCATCCCCGGCGCAAGGCTCGCCATCGGCATCTTCTCCCCCGGCCGCGTCGGCTCCCACCGCGTCCCGCTCGACGCATACACCCAGCCATCCGGCGACACGATCAGATGATTTAGCACAAAATGATTCGGAAACGGCACATTCCCGAACAACGCCTCCACCGTCTCCGCCCGCCCGTCGCCATCCTTGTCCCGAATCCACGAAATGTCAGGGTAATTCACCGCAATCACGCCGTCCCGGTGAAAACAGAACCCGCACGCCAGCTCAATCCCGCTGTACCACACCCGCTTCCTATCAAACACTCCGTCACCATCGCCATCCTCGAGAATACTCAGGCTGTCCCGCGCCGGACGATCATACGCCCCGGGCACCAGCGACCCCGTGTCCTTCCACGCCTCACCAGTGTACGGCCGCCGTCCGTTAGGATACTCCGGAGTCTCCGCCACCCACATCCGCCCCCGCGCATCCCACTGCACCGCCACCGGCTTCGCAATCAGCGGCTCCGCCGCCACCACCTCCGCACGGAAACCCTCCGCCAGCTCCATCGCCTTCACCGCCTCCCCCGGCCGCAACGGCCCTCCCTCTGGATAACGCAGCCCCTCCGCCGCCCCCTCCGGCAGCAGCGCATCCACATCCTCCATCCTCCCCGCCCACGCCACCGCCCGCAGCAGCAGCGCCCTAACCCCCGCATGCCTCAAGGTCGTCTCCGATCCCTGCAGACACACCACCGCACGATGCCGCTCCCCCTCCCACGTCCACCACTGCGGCTGAATATCATAAACCGACGCCCGCTCACTCCCCGTCCGCTTCGCCTCCGCCGCCGCACGCTCCGCATTCCGCGCATTCGTCACCTTCGGCGTAAACGCAGACCCCAGCACCATCACCCCATCCTCCAGCTCAAGATCATAAACCGTCTCGTCATCCACATCAAATGACGACACCCCCGCACCCACCACTCCCCCATCCGGCCGGAAATACAGCATCATCCGACTCCCGAACTTCCGACTCTCCGCCCCCCACGCCCCACCAAACATCGCCCGCCCAAACGCCGCATCGCCCGCCGCCACCGCCCCATGCACCGCCACCAATCCACCACCTCTCCCCGCAAACGCTCGCATCGCCTCCCTCGTCCGCTCCGGCACCGCCTCAAACTCCCGCCGCTCCACCACCCACACGTCCACCTCCCCCGGATCCACCTCCCCCATCGCCTCCACCCTCGCCTCCACCCCACCCGACCTCAACGCCCCAACCATCGCCTCCCCAAACCCCGCGTCATCCACCGTCACCACCACCCGCAACGGCCCAGCACCCACCAACTCCATCATCAAAACCATCACAACCATCACCCAACCCATTACATCCATTCGTCGCTTCATCCCACTCTCTGCCCGCTCGCCCCTCAACCATCAACCCCAGCCACTCCCCAGATCCACGTACCCTCTCCCAACACGCATTCCCCTGCCATCCATTCCCTTGCCCCTCCCTCTCCAAACACGCATCCCCCCGCCACCCATTCCCCTGCCTCCCCTCTCCCAACCCGCATTCCCCTGCCACCCGCATTCCCCTGCCCCTCCCTCTCCCAACACGCATTCCCCTGCCACCCATTCCCCTGCCTCCCCTCTCCCAACACCCATTCCCTTGCCAGCCATTCCCTTGCCATTCCCTCTCCCCACCAGCATTCCCCTGCCATCCATTCCCTTGCCTCTCCCTCTCCCAACACGCATTCCCCTGCCCCCACCCGCAATCCGCAACAAATCACTGGCATCACGCCCCCGCCTGGCTACAACAGGCACCTCTTCCTTCACCCCCCAACTCCCACTCCCATGCCCACTGTCAAAACCAACGGTATCGAAATGCACTATGAAGAACGCGGTTCCGGCGAACCCGTCATCTGCATCATGGGCATCACCGCCCCAGGCGGCGTCTGGGAAGCCCACGCTTCCGTCTGGGAAAAACACTTCCGCTGCATCCTCGGCGACAACCGCGGCGTCGGTCTCTCCGATAAACCCGCCGGCCCATACACCAGCGCCATGATGGCCGACGACTACGCCGGTCTCATGGACGCCCTCGGCATCAAACAAGCCCACATCGTCGGCTGCTCCATGGGCGGCATCATCGCCCAGCAACTCGCCCTCCGGCACCCCGAAAAAGTCAAAAGCGCCGTCCTCATGTGCACATGGGCCCGCCTCGACAACTACGGCAAATCCATCTTCGAACACCTCAAAGCCATCAAGGCTCACCTCCGCCCCGAAGACATGATGCGCTACGTCCAGCTCCTCATCTTCACCAAACCATTCTGGGACAACGACGAAGCCGCCAAAGGCCTCGCCCAAGGGCTCCTCGACGCCGCCGGCAACCCAGCCCCGCAACCTCTCCACGCCCTCGAAGGCCAGGCCGACGCTTGCATCTCCCACAACGTCCTCGCCGACCTCCCCAGCATCAAAGCCCCTTGCCTCGTCATCGGCGGCAAAAACGACATCTTCACCCCGCGCTGGATGGGCGAAGAACTCGCCGCCCACATCCCCAACGCCGAACTCCACCTCTTCGACAACGCAGGCCACGCCTTCCACTGGGAATGCCTCGACGGCTTCAATCAGCGCAGCACCGACTTCCTCCTCAAACACAGCGGTTCCTGACCCCCTGGCATCTCTCCTCCCAGAAGGCCCGACCGCGCCCGCCGCTGTCGGGCCTTCTGCTGCCCGCCACACGCCCCATTTCCCCTCGCCCATCCCCGCCACGCCACCTACTCCTTCCCCATGCGCCCGCTCTCTCTCTTTCTAGTCCTCGCCACCCTCGCCGCTTCCTCACAACTCCACGCCGCACTCCCCGACCTCATCTCCGAATACCGCGCCGACGCCCAGAGCGTCCGCGATTCCTTCCCCATCCCATGGTCCGAAACCCTCGCCGACCGCGAAGACCAGCTCACCCGCGACTGGCTCGCTAGGCTCGACTCCCTCCCATGGGACGACCTCTCCATCGATGACAAAATCGACTGGCACCTCCTCCGCGCCCATCTCCGCCACGAATCCGCCGAATCCTCCCTCGCCCGCCAGCGCCTGGCACAAATGGAACGGCTCCTCCCCTTCCGTAAACCCATCCAGCAACTCGCCACCGCACGACTCCAGCGCACCAGCGCCGACCCCGAATCCTCCGCCGCCGCCCTCGCCTCCCTCTCCGCCCCTCTCAAATCCCTCCGCGATTCCCTAGCCGCGGAACGCAAAGCCGCCACCGACCGCAAGGAATCACCTCCCATCCCCCCATCCACCGCCCTCCGCGCCGCCGCCGCCACCGACGCCATCCGCGAATCCCTCGAAGCATGGTTCCGCTTCCACGACGGCTTCCAGCCCGACTTCTCATGGTGGGTCCGCCAACCCTACTCCTCCCTCCGCGACGCCCTCGAAGCCCACGCCAAGTTCCTCCGCGAAGACCTCGCCTCCCAGAAAGGCAACGCCGATGACCCGCTCGTCGGCGACCCCATCGGCACCGCCGCCCTCTCCGCAGGCCTCGCCCACGAAATGATCCCCTACTCCCCGGAGGAACTCATCGACATCGCCAACCGCGAGTTCTCATGGTGCGAATCCCAACTCGCCGCCGCCGCCACCGCCATGGGCACCACCCCCAAAGGCGCCATCGAAAAAATCAAACTCGCCCACGTCCCCCCAGGCGGCCAGCCAGCCCTCGCCGTCGCCGAAGCCAACCGCTCTATCAACTTCCTCAAGCAACACAATCTCGTCTCCATCCCTCCGTTCGCCGAGGAAATCTGGCGGCTCGAAATGATCCCGCCAGACGCCCAGAAAACCATGCCCTACGCCGTCTACGGCCAACCCGCCATGCGCGTCGCCTACCCCACCGACTCCATGCCCCACGACGACAAAATCGCCTCCATGCGCGGCAATAACCGCCACTTCATGCGCATCGTCACCCCGCACGAACTCATCCCCGGCCACCACCTCCAGCGCTTCGCCTCCGCCAGAAACCGCACATGGCGCTCGCTCTTCTACACCCCATTCTACGTCGAAGGCTGGGCCCTCCACTGGGAAATGCTCTTCTGGGACCTCAACTACGCCGATTCCCCCGAAGACCGCGCCGGCATGCTCTTCTGGCGCATGCACCGCTGCGCCCGCATCATCGTCTCCCTCCGCTTCCACCTCGGCACCATGTCCCCTGACGAAATGATCACGTTCCTCACCGATCGCGTCGGCCACGAAAAATCCGGAGCCACCAGCGAGGTCCGCCGCTACATCGGCGGCAGCTACGGCCCGCTCTACCAGGCAGCCTACATGCTCGGCGGGCTCCAGCTCCGCTCCCTCCACAAAGATCTCGTCACCTCCGGTGCCATGTCCCAGCGCGACTTCCACGACGCCGTCCTCGCCCAGAACGCCATCCCCATCGAACTCATCCGCGCCGCCCTCACCAAAACCCCGCCCGCTCGCGACTGGCAACCTTCATGGCGCTTCGCCAATCCCTGACCCGCCCGCCTCAAGTCCGCGATTGCCCCGCCCTCTCCCCGCGCTTCGATCCCTCCCCGTGGATACTCCGCCATCCCCAGTCCCTCCCGCCAACCCTCCACGCCGCGGCTGGCCCACTGACTTCCAGCGCCGCTGTCTCTGGACCGCCCTCACCGCCGGCTCCCTCCTCGCCACCGCCGCCATCGCCGTCTACTCCCTCGGCGTCGTCGCCAAGGTCCTCCAATTCCTCCAGCCAGTCCTCGTCCCAGTCGCCTTCGCAGGCATCCTCGCCTACCTCCTCGACCCTCTCGTCGCCAAACTCCACGCCCGCGGTGTCCCCAGATTCCGCGCCATGATCACCATCTGGATCGGCTTCCACGCGCTCCTCCTCCTCCTCTTCCTCTCCGTCGCAGTCCCCACCATCAGCCAGGGAGCCCGCATCGTCCGCAGCAATCGCGACACATGGCTCGACAGCGTCAGCCACTTCGTCCACGACACCGTCGCCAGCTTCGACCGCATCGTCGCCAGCTTCTCCCCTCCCACCACCACCCCTGCCCTGCCAGACCCATCGCCCGACCTCGCCCCACCTCGCACCCACACCGTCGAACAAGGCGAATCCCTCGCCAGTATCGCCGCAGGCTATGGGCTCTCCTCCGCTGAACTCGAACTCGAAAACGCCGGCCGCACCGTCGCCCCAGGCCTCATCCTCTCACTTCCAGTCTCCGCTCAGCGCTCCACCACCCCCACCGGCAAACCCAAAGCAGGCTTCGCCGACCCTCGCCTCACTCAGTGGCTAGCGCGCCACGGCAACGAAATCACCTCCCGCTCGATCGCCTTCATCAGCACCACATTCCAGGGCGCAGCCGGTGCCTTCGGCTACCTCGTCGGCTTCTTCCTCGTTCCGCTCTACCTCTACTACTTCCTCAAGGAAAGCGCCGCCATCAAGGAAACATGGAGCCACTACCTCCCTCTCCGCGCCTCTCAATTCAAAGCCGAACTCGTCGACACGCTCAGCGAAATCAACGGCTACCTCATCGCCTTCTTCCGCGGCCAGATGCTCGTCAGTCTCATCGACGGGCTCTTCGTCGGCATCAGTCTCTCCCTCATCGGCCTCCCCTACGCCCTCCTCAT
>JAIXPK010000187.1 GCA_027486335.1 Verrucomicrobiaceae bacterium
CTGGACAATGACAGTGAGGGGTTGATTGTGATGACGAATGACGGGGCGCTGACGCAGAAGCTGACGCATCCGAGTCACAAAGTGGACAAGGAGTACATTGTGACGACGGACCGGCCGTTCCGGAAGGAGATGATTGAGAAGATTCTGAAGGGGATACCGCTGGAGGAAGGATTGGCGAGAGCGGTGGCGGTGCATCCGATTTCGCCGCGGCGGTTGATTGTGGTTTTGCAGCAGGGATTGAACCGGCAGATTCGGCGGATGTTCGAGGCATTGGGATTTGAGGTGGAGCGACTGATTCGGTCGCGGATCGGGAGTTTGACGATTGAGCATTTGAAGCCTGGGAAGTGGCGGGTGCTGAGGCCTGACGAGGTGAAGCGACTGGGGCAGGAGGCTGGTGGCGAGAAGAGTGCGGCGAAGCGAGTGCCGCGGATTCGGCCGCCGGGAGCGTCGGCTGCGCCGAGTGAGCCTGAAGCTGACGAGTGAGTGGTCCGCCTACTTGACATCCTGTGGACGGAGGTATGCTGAGCCCCCAATTTTGATCGAGTGAACCGCCCCCTGCGAAGTGAAGCACGTTCTATTTGTCTGCACAGGTAATATCTGCCGGAGTCCGATGGCGGAGGGGTTGTTTGCGGAGATGGTGCGGCAGCGGCCGGACGTGGTGGTGAGCAGTGCGGGGTTGAGTGCGGCGGACGGGCAGCGTGCGAGTGCGCACACGGTGGAGGTGCTGAAGCGGGAGGGGATTGATCTTTCGTCGTTCCGGAGCAGCATGATCACGCGGGCGATGGTGCGGGAGGCGACGCATATTTTCTGCATGACGTCCGGGCACCGTGAGGGGATTGAGATGATGTTTCCGCAGGCGGCGGAGAAGACGTATCTGGTTTGCGAGTTCTGTGCGGATGATGAGTTGAGGGGGGAGGACGTGCCTGATCCGATCGGGATGGGGCGCGGGGCGTATGAGGAGACATTCCGGACATTGAAGCAGGCGTTGCCGAGTGTGCTGGCGTACATTGACCAGACGTGGAAGGAGCCGCCGGCGAAAGGATCCTGAGAGGAGAGAGACAGAAGAGAGATAGAAAAAAGGTATAGAAATAGAGTTTCCCATGCAACCCCCTGAATTTGCTACTGCTGCTGCATCTGACCGAGTGAAACGCATCATTGCCGGTGCTGACCATGGCGGGTATGTTTTGAAGAATGCGCTGGTGGCGCGGTTGCGTGCGCAGGGTTACGAGGTGGAAGATGTGGGGACGCAGAGCGGGGATCGGGTGGATTATCCTGATTATGCGGAAGTGGTGGCGGCGGCGGTGCTAGGCGGTGCGGCGGATGCGGGGTTGCTGGTGTGCACGACGGGTATCGGGATGAGCATTGCGGCGAACCGGTATCCGGGGATCATGGCGGCGCTGATTCATGATCGCGGGGCGGCGGAGATGACGCGGCGGCACAACAATGCGAACGTGATGGTGTTTGCGGGGTCGACGGCGGAGGAGGAAGCGGCGGCGGCGGCGCTGACGTTTCTGAGTACGGAGTTCGAGGGTGGGCGGCATGGATGCCGGGTGGAGCGGATGAATGCGGGGATGGCGGCGACGGATCCTGTGATTGCGGGGATCATTGCGGATGAGGGGCTGCGGCAGCAGAACAACATCGAGCTGATCGCGAGCGAGAATTTTGCGAGTCGTGCGGTGCGCGAGGCGCAGGGTTCGGTCCTGACTAACAAGTACGCCGAGGGGTATCCCGGGAAGCGGTGGTATGGTGGTTGTGAGAATGTGGACAAGGTGGAGCAGCTGGCGATTGACCGTGCGAAGGAATTGTTCGGGGCGGAGCATGCGAATGTGCAGCCGCATTCCGGGAGCCAGGCGAATGCGGCGGTGTATTTTGCGTTTTTGAATCACGGCGATCCGATTCTGGCGATGAATCTGGCGCATGGCGGGCATTTGACGCATGGGAACCCGGCGAATTTCTCGGGGAAATTCTATACGATTCATGCGTACGGGGTTGGTGAGAATGACGGGTTGATCAATTATGATGAACTGGCGGCGAAGGCGCTGGAGGTGAGGCCGAAGATGATCACGGCGGGTGCGAGTGCGTATCCGCGGGTGATTGATTTTGCGAGGATGGCGGAGATTGCGAAGAGTGTTGGGGCGTTGTTGTTTGTGGACATGGCGCACATTGCGGGGCTGGTGGCGGGCGGGGTGCATCCGAGTCCGGTGCCGTATGCGGATTTTGTGACGACGACGACGCACAAGAGCCTGAGGGGGCCGCGTGGCGGGTTGATTCTGTGCAAGGCGGAGCATGCGAAGAAGATTGATTCGATGGTGTTCCCGGGGGTGCAGGGCGGGCCGCTGATGCATGTGATTGCGGCGAAGGCGATTTGTCTTGGGGAGGCGCTGCGGCCTGGGTTCCGGGAGTATCAGGAGCAGATTGTGAAGAATGCGCGGGCGCTTGCGGCTGGGTTGACGGGGCATGGGTACCGGCTGGCGAGTGGCGGGACGGACAATCACCTGATGCTATTGGATCTGCGGCCGCAGGGGTTGGATGGAAAGATTGCTCAGGAGGCGCTGGATGAGGCTGGGATCACGGTGAACAAGAACAGCATTCCGTTTGATACGGCGAGTCCGTTCAAGCCGAGCGGGATTCGGCTAGGGACGCCGGCGGTGACGACGCGTGGGATGAAGGAAGCGGAGATGGGGGTGATTGCGGATCTGATTCATGAGGCGCTGACGCACCGCGAGGATGTGGCGCGGCTGCATGCGATCCGGGAGCGGGTGGTGGCGTTGAACCGCGGGTTTCCGCTGCCTTGAGGCTGCGGGGCCGTGGACGTTGCGGGTGTGCGTGAGCGCTTGCGCCGGAAGGTGACGGGCGTGAGTGGAGAGCCCGCCTGAACATCCAGCGGAGAGAACATCCATGCTGCTATCCAGGCTTCGCCAATCCCGTTTCGGGCTCCCGGTCATTTATGCTATGCTGCTGTGTCTGCTGGGGCAGGTGCTGCGGCTGGTGATCTGGCTGGAGTTTGCGCGGCAGACCCCGATGAGTGGGGGTGAGGCGGTGCAGTTGGTGCTGACGGGGCTGCATGTGGATGTGGTGACGGCGCTGGCGGTGACGACGCCGCTGGCGATCTGGTGTGCGTTGAGGAAGCGGCCGTGGGAAGGGACGCGGGCGCGGCGGGTGCTGTTTGTGATGGCGTGTGCGGCGTGGAGCGTGCAGGTGTTTCTGTTCATCACGGAGTATTATTTTTTTGAGGAATTTCTGTCGCGGTTCAACACGGTGGCGATCGACTATCTGATTTATCCGACGGAGGTGACGACGAATTTGTGGGAGTCCTATCCATTGGGGAGACTGGTGGTGGCGGCGGTGGCGATGGGGAGTCTGCTGGCGTGGGTTGGATTCCGATGGAGTCCGCCGCGGGCTAAGGGTGGGGAGCGGTTAGGCAAGCGGTGGGGGCGGGCGATGGTGTGGCTGGCGGTGGTGGCGTGCGGCGTGCTGACGGTGAATCAGAGCCGGTTGCGGGTGAGCCGGGAGCGGATTGTGAATGAGGTGGCGGTGAACGGGGCGGTATCCGGGGCGATCGCGGAGTTGTCGCGGAATCTTCCGTACGATGCGTTTTATGCGACGCTGGAGGTTGGAGCGGCGGTGAAGAGGGCGCGATTGGCGCTGACGAGTCCGGGGGTGGAGTTTGTGCATCCGGAGGCCCCGGCGGTGCCTGGTGGTGGGAAGACGGATGAGGAGTGGCTGGATGCGGTGAGGCGGTCGCTGGTGAGGCGGGTGCCGGGGGATGCAGCGAAGCCGAGGCTGAACGTGTGCATTATTCTGGAGGAGAGCCTTGGGAGTGAGTTCTGGGGTTGTCTGGGGGCGAAGAACCGGGCTGGGGAACCGATCTCGATGACCCGGAGGATGGACAAGCTGGCGACTGGTGAGGGATTGCTGTTTGAGAATCTGTGGGCGGACGGGAACCGGACGATCCGGGGGTTTGAGGGCGTGTTTTCGAGTTTCCCGCCATTGCCTGGGGATGCGATTCTGGCGCGGGATCGGACGGAGAATGTGGAGACGATTGCGCGGGTGCTGAAGCGTGATGGTTACCGGACCTTGTTTCTGTATGGCGGGCGGGGGACGTTTGATTTCATCAAGAGCTACACGGGGCAGAACGGGTGGGACGGGTTGATTGAGCAGGATGATTTCGTGAATCCGGCCCACACGACGGCGTGGGGGGTATCGGATGAGGATCTGCTGGGTCGGGGGATTGAGGAGATGCGGGCGCTGCACGGGAAGGGCGAGCCGTTTCTGGTGTCGTTCATGACGGTGTCGAATCACCGGCCGTATACGTTTCCTGAGGGGAGGATCAAGGATGCGCCGAATCCGTCGGATCGGCGGCCGGCGGTGCGGTATGCGGACTGGGCGCTGGGGGACTTTTTCAAGAAGGCGAAGAAGGAAGCGTTCTGGAAGGACACGATTTTCGTGGTGGTGGCGGATCACGGGGCGCGGGTGTACGGGAGCCAGCAGATTCCGCTGACGAGTTACCGGATTCCGATGGTTGTGCTGGGGCCTGCGGCGGTGCCGGGGGCGCGGCGGGTGGACACTCTGGGGTGCCAGCTGGATGTGACGCCGACGATTCTGGGATTGATCGGGCGGCCTTATGAGAGCTTGTTTTTCGGGTCGGATCTACTGGCGGAGGGAAGGCCGAGGCGTGTGCTGATGCATCACAACCGGTCGGTGGGGATTTACCGTGATGAACGGCTGGCGGTGTTCGGGTTGAATAGCACGGTGACGTATTATCGGGGGGATGCGCGGACGGGGTTGCTGGAGACGATGAGTGAGCCTGACGGCGTGGCGTTGGAGATGGCGGAGGAAGGGAAGTCGTTGTTTCAGGTGGCGGACCTGCTGTATATGAACCGGCGGTACCGGCTGGACCCGTGAGCTGGGCGCGGGTGGTGGTGGTGTGGTGGATTGACTCGCCGGTTGACGCTGGGGGAACGAGCGGGCACGGGAAATGAACGAGTTCTGCCGATGCCTTCGAGAATTGCTGTGGTTACAACTGCTGTCCGGGAGATGGTTGGGGCGGCCCTGCGCGGGGTTAGGGCGGTGCCGTGGCTGGCGAGTGTGCTGGGGCTGGTGGGAGTGGGGTTGTTCACGTGGCTGACCTTGCGGGACATGAGGGGGCTGGCGTCGGACGGGATGGCGGCGGAGCATGTGCGGTTTGTGAGACGGCCGGAGGAGCGGTGGAGCATGATGGCGGTGTTTTTCCGCGAGCATATCCGGCTGGGGACGTGGTGTCTGCTGCCGGGGCTGGTGGCGGCGCTGCTGCGGTTGCGGGGTCGGGATCTGGTGCTGCCGGTGACGCTGGCGGGGCTGTGGGTGGCGCTGGCGTGGGTGGGCGGGGATTTTCTGACGAACTGGGAGAACGTGCGGTATGATCCGATGGGGATGGATGCGTCACCGGGGCCGTATTTTGTGAAATTGGGACTGATGGTGCTGCTGGCGCTGAGTCCGGCAGTGCTGCTGCTGCTGTATCACGGGAGCAGTCTGATGGACCGGTATCTGGTGAGGAATTTTGCGGTGCCGTTTTTTCTGTGCACCGGGGGGATTGCGGGGATCATGATCACGATGGATCTGCTGAATCATGCGAATGATTTTGTGGAGGTGAAGTTCGGGGTGGGGGAGGTGCTGGGTTTTTATGTGAGGCAACTGCCGCATATTCTGACGACGATTGTGGAGCCGGCGCTGCTGCTGGCGACCTTGTATGCGTTAGGGAAGATGTCGCGGCACAACGAACTGATTTCGATGATCAGTGCGGGGCGGAGTGTGGTGCGGGTGCTGATGCCGCTGTTTGTGGCCGGGCTGTGGTGTTCGCTGGTGGTGCTGGCGTTGAATTTCGAGATGGCACCGCAGGCGCAGCGGGTACAGGAGCAGATCCTGAAGGAGGCGAGGGATACGGTGCGGGGGAAGGGGAAGAAGAAGCTGATGGCGGAGGCGGATCAGACGAGCACATATAACGTGCTGTACCGGAACCGGGAGGCGCACCGGACGTGGTACATCTGGAAGGTGAGCCTAACGCCGCGGGAGGCGAGCCGGTTTACGGAAGTGTGGCTGCTGGAGCAGAATGAGAAAGGCGAGATGGAGCGGGCGATTTTTGCGCGGAATGCGCGATGGAGTCCGGGGAGTGGGGTGTGGCGGTTTTATCAGGCGTGGGAGTATGGGTTTACGGGTGGGGTGCCGGCGGTACGGCTGGAGCATCCGCGGCGGGTGTACAAGGAATTGATCGAGGTGACGGAGCCGGTGTGGTCGGAGACGCCGGGGATTATTCTGAGCAATCGGTTGGATCCGGAGCATCTGGGTGTGCCGGAGCTGCTGTCGTGGCTGCGGACGAACGAGGCGTTGCCGGAGTCGACTCGGGCGCGGTTTGCGGTGGCGCGGCACTGGCGGCTGGCGTTGCCGTTCCGGTGTTTTCTGATGGTGCTGATAGCGGCACCGCTGGGGATTGTGGCGTCGCGGCGGAACATGCTGGGTGGGGTGTCTGCGGCGGTGGGGTTGTTTGTGCTGGCGTTTTTCCTGTCGACGGTGGTTTTGAAGGCTGGGGAGGGCGGGTATTTGAAGCCGGTGGCGGCGGCGTGGGCGGTGAATGGGGCGTGTGCGGTGGCGGGGTGCTGGATTTTGTATTTCCGGGCGGCGGGGCGGCCGATACCGTCGTTGAATCCGTTCCGGTGGTTCCGGCGCGAGGCGGTGTTGTGAAGGCGGGGATTGGTATTACGATGTGGGAATGAAGACGAAGCAGCGAGAGCAGACGGTGGTGGTGCTGGGGGCGTCGGCGGATCCGGAGCGCTATGCGTACCGGGCGGTGGCGTTGCTGGTGGAGCACGGGCACCGGGTGATTCCGGTGCATCCCGCGCTAGCGGAGGTGCAGGGGATTTCGGTGGTTAGGAGTCTTGAGGAGATCGGGGAGCGGGTGGACACCCTGACGCTTTATGTGGGTCCGGCGCGGCTGGCGGCGCTGATTCCGGCGATGGTGGGGTTGCGGCCCGGGCGGGTGATTTTCAATCCGGGGACTGAGAGTGCGGAAGTGGCGGCGGCACTGGATGCGGCGGGGATTCCGTGGGAGGAAGCGTGCACGCTGGTGATGCTGCGGACCGGGCAATTTGATTTTTAAGGATATGAAGATGAAGCCTGCGATTGGGACGGTGGTGAGAGGTTGGGAGCGGACGCCTGAGGTGATTCGCGGGTTGGCGGAGCATGGGTTTGAGTGCTGGCAGCCGGCGTTTCCGCTGAAGCACGGGCCGATGCCGCCGTTGCTGCCGATGGCAGGGGAGATTCGGGCGGTTTGCGAGGAGACGGGGACATTTGTGAGTGCGCTGGGGGTTTATGGGAATCCGCTGGATGGGGGCGAGCGCGGGGAGGAATCGCGGCGGTGTCTGAGGGAGGCGATGGATGCGGCTGAGGAGATAGGGACTGGGGTGATCGGGTGTTTTGCGGGGCGGGTGCCGTGGGCGTCGATACCGGAGTCGGTGGAGAGGTTTCGGGAAGTGTGGATGCCGCTGGCGGAGGAGGCGGCGGAGCGCGGGCTGGCGTTTGCGTTTGAGAACTGCCAGCAGGGAGGGACGTGGGAGCGCGGGGATTGGAACATGGCGCACCAGCCGGATGCGTGGAGGCTGATGTTCGAGGCGGTGCCGTTGCCTTCGTTAGGACTGGAGTGGGAACCGGCGCATCAGATGTGTCTGCTGATTGATCCGGTGAGGCAGCTGGAGGAATGGGCTCCGCGGGTGCTGCATGTGCATGGGAAGGATGCGAACGTGCACAGGGACGTGCTAGCGGTGCATGGGGTGAGCAGTCCGGAGCGGTTTGCGTGGCACCGGACGCCTGGGTTCGGGGACAGCGACTGGACGGAGATCATGGAGATCCTTGTGAGGGGCGGTTCGAGGGCGGCGATCGCGATCGAGGGGTTTCACGACCCTGTTTACCGCGGCGAGCGGGAGCTGGAGGGGCAACTGGCGGCGCTGGCGTATCTGAAGGCGTGCCGTCAGAGGATGAGCATGCAGTCGCCGTAGCTGTAGAAGCGGTAGCGTTCGGCGACGGCGGCGGCGTAGGCGGCTTTCATGAGGTCGGTGCCTGCCATGGCGGAGACGAGCATGAAGAGTGTGGATTTTGGCAGGTGGAAGTTAGTGAGGAGGGCGTCGGCGCGTTGGAACGACCATGGCGGGTGAATGAAGATCGCGGTATCGCCGTGGTGCGGGGTGACGGCTCCGTGGGTGGCGGCGCAGTGTTCGAGGACGCGGGTGACGGTGGTGCCGATGGCGATGCGGCGGGAGGCGGATTCGATGGCGGCGGCGGCATCGGGGGTGATTTCGTAGCGTTCGCGGTGCATGACGTGGTCGGTGATGACGTCTGCTTTGACTGGTTGGAACGTGCCTGCGCCGACGTGGAGAGTGATGGCGGTGTGGGGGATGGTGGATAGGATTTCCGGGGTGAAGTGGAGCCCGGCGGTGGGGGCAGCGACGGCGTCGGCGGCATCGCGGCGTGCGTAGACTGTCTGATAGCGTTCGTCGTCCTCGGTGTCGTCGTCGCGCTGCATGTAGTGCGGGAGCGGGAGGTGGCCGAATTTCTGTTCGTCGGGGATGGCGTCGAAGTGGATGAGGCGGGTGCCGTCCGGTTCGACGGCGGTGACGGTGCCGGTGCAGCCGCCGATGGTCAGGGAATGGCCCTCACGCATGCGTTTGCCTGGTTTGACCATGCATTGCCAGTCGACGGGGGTGACGGCGTTGAGTCGGAGGATTTCGATGCGGCCGTCGTCGGAGAAGAAGCGGGCGCGGGCGACGCGGACATTGTTGAGGACGACGAGGTCGCCTTGGTGGAGGAAGGAAGGGAAGTCGCGGAAGCTGCGGTGTTCGAAGGATTGGGCGTTGCGGTGGACGACGAGCATGCGGGAGGCGTCGCGCTGCGGGAGCGGGCGGCTGGCGATGAGTTCGGGCGGAAGGTGGTAGTCGAAGTCGTCGGTGCGGAGCATGGGGGAGGAGGGTGCGCGTGGGGGTGTTGGGGGGAGAGGCGGAAAAGAGAGCGCCGAGGAATCAGGGAGAGGGGAAGTGGTCCCAGCCGCCGGAGAGTGGCGGGGTTTTGATGTCAGGGGAGGTGAGAGTGCCGATGGCGGTGAGCGGGAGTTTTGGGAATTGGAGACGCCATGCGGCGGAGAGATCGGGCCAGAGGTCTGGGGGGAACGTGGCGAGGAGTTCGTAGTCTTCGCCGTCGCTGAGGGCCTGGTGGATGGAGCAGCGGCGGTTGCGGGGGATGGAATCGGGGAGGAGATGCCAGCCGGTGCGGCTGGCGGCGGCGAGGCGCGGGAGGTCTTTAGCGAGGCCGTCGCTGAGGTCCATCATGGCTGAGGGCGGGCCATGGGCTGCGAGCCATTGGGCTTCGGCGAGGCGTGGTTTGAAGTCGAGGTGGTGGCCGTGGATGGAGCCGCCGAGGCGTCCGGTGACGGCGATGATGTGGGAGGGTTGGCCTGTGGAGCGGAGGACGAGGTGGGGTGGGGCGACGGTGCCGAGGAGGGCGATGGAGATGACTGGTGGGGCACCTTTGGGGAGGGAGGAGGTTTCGCCGCCGGCGATGCCGGTGTGGGCGCGGCGGGCGGCGTTACGGAGTCCCTTGTAGAGCCCGAGGGGCCATGAGATCGGGAGGTCCGGCGGGAGGGCTAGGGTGACGAGGGCTTCGGTGGGCTGGCCACCCATGGCGGCGATGTCGCTGATGGTGCGGTTGAGGGCTTTGGCTCCGACGCGTGCGGGGTCGGTGTCCATGGTGAAGTGGATGCCGGCGACGAGGCAGTCGGTTTTGAAGAGAGTTAGGGAGGAGGAATCGTGGTTCTGGAGGACGGCGCAGTCGTCGCCTGGGCCGTGGAGCGTGCGGGCGGACTGGGGGAGGCCTTTGGTGAGGAGGGAGACGAGTTGGTCTTCTCCGATGGCGGCGAGGGAATCAGACGGGGACATCCGGGGCGAAGACGAGGATGAGGAAATTGGAGAGATTGAAGCAGCCGTGCATGATGACTGGGACGGCGAGGTTGCGGGTGCGGTCGTAGACTTCTGCGAAGACGGCGCCGAGGGCGGCTAGGGGGATGAAGGAGAGGAGATTGGCGTGGACGACGGCGAAGAAGATCGAGCTGGCGGCGAGGGCGTACCATTTGGGGAACCAGCGTCGGGCGTTGCTGTAGAGGACCCCGCGGAAGACGATTTCCTCCATGAGGGGAGCGCCGACGGCGAGGGCTAGGGCGGAGAGGGCGAGGAGGGAGGGGTTGGAGACGTCTTTGAGGGCGTGGGTGATGGGTTGGGCGTCGAGGGAGACGCCGGAGGCTTTGAGGAGAGTGATGAGGCCGAGGTTGAAGGCCCCGAGGATCAACATGGTGGGGATGATCCAGAGGAGGGCGGTGCCGGTGGTGGCGATGATGCCGGTGCGGAACCAGCCGGAGAGTTGGCGGACGGGGAAGCCGCGGTAGTCCTTGAGGAAGACGATGACGAGCGCGGCGATGCCCAGCTGGAAGACGAGCTGGACCTGCATGTGGAGGGGGGTGAGGCTGAGGGGGCGGGGAGGGTCGGAGCCATTGGCGACTGGGCCCATGATGAGGGAGAGGCCGAGGGTGAGGATGATGGCGAACCATGCGTCCTTGCGTTGCCACCATTGGTGGAGGGGGAGGGCGTCGAGCGGGACGGGGGGCGGTGCGGGATCTGCGGCGGGGGTGTCCGGGGGAAGCGGGTTGAGGGGAGCGGGAGTGACGGGGCGGTGCCACCATGCCATGAGGGGAATGGAGAGGAGGACCGCGAGGAGGATGGATTGCAGGATAACGGGCTCCATGGAGGGGGACATCTGGAGGGATCATGGCCCGGGGCTGCGGCGGCGCAATGCGGTTGCTGGCGGGGCGGGAGCGGGGGAGAGGGAGACAAAGGACTGCATTATGATGAAGACGAGACTACTGATGATGAGTTGTGTGCTGGCTGGCGTGGTGCTGCCGTTGCGGGGCGAGGACGCGAAGCCTGCTGAAGCGGCGGGGCCGCCGGCGGTGACGGAGTACAAAGGGAGGAAAGTGGCGCAGACGATGCACTGGACGGGTGCGGAGTGGCTGCTGCGGGCGAATCGGGAGCAGGAGGAGAATGCGGCGCTGATGCTGGAGGAATTGAAGATCAAGCCGGGTTGGACGGTGTGTGACTTGGGGTGCGGGAACGGGTATCATGCGCTGACGATGGCGCGGACGGTGGGGGAGAAGGGGAGTATTCTGGCGGTGGACATTCAGGTGCAGATGCTGGAGCTGCTGAAGGCGCGTGCGGAGGGTCGGGGGTTGAAGAACATCCGGACGATTCAGGGGGAGGCGTGGGATCCGAAGCTGCCGGAGGCGTCGTGCGATTTGATTCTGCTAGTGGACGTGTATCATGAGTTCAGCCATCCGGAGGAGCAGATGAAGGCGTTGCGGCGGGCGTTGAAGCCGGAGGGGCGGATTGCGCTGGTGGAGTTCCGGGAGGAGGACGAGACCGTGCCGATCCGGCCGGAACACAAGATGAGCAAAGCGCAGATTCTGAAGGAATGGCTGCCGATGGGATTTGAGTTGGATCGATCGTTTGACGAATTGCCGTGGCAGCATCTGATGTTTCTGCGGAAGGCGGAAGCGAAGCCTGCGGCGAAAGCCGAGGGAGCGAAGCCTGAAAGTGCGCGTTGAATTGAGAAAACTATCTGACCATGCCCCGACCAGCCCGATACAGTGATCCCCGCCGTCAGCCGAGCCCGAGCCAGCAGGGGCCGAGGCGGCACAAGCATACTGATTACACGAAGGAGGCGGCGAGCGGGACGGAGGAGGATTTGTTTGCGCTGCTGGAGACGGTGACGAATCCGCTGCTGCTGATCCTTGATCAGGTGACGGACCCGCACAATCTGGGGGCGTGTCTGCGGACGGCGAATGCGGCCGGGGTGGCGGCGGTGATTGCGCCGAAGGATCATTCGGCGGCGCTGACGGAGACGGTGCGGCACATTGCGTGCGGGGCGGCGGAGGCGACGCCGTTCATTCAGGTGACGAATCTGGCGCGGGTGATGGAGAAGCTGAAGGAACGGGGCATCTGGATCACGGGGACGGCGGAGGAGGCGACGAAGAGCCTTTACGAGAGTGATTTCACAGGGCCGTGCGCGATTGTGGCTGGTGCGGAGGGAGCGGGGATGCGACGATTGACGGGGGAGAAGTGTGATTTTCTGGTGAGGATCCCGATGCGCGGGACGGTGCCGTGTCTGAATGTGTCGGTGGCGGCGGGTGTGTGTCTGTTTGAGGCGGTGAGGCAAAGAGAAGTGAGAAGTTAGAAGTTAGAAGTGAGAAGGGCTGGTTGGGAGGGGTGGGTTGCCGCCCTTGCCGGGGCGGGGTTTTATTGTTGTGTTAGACCGGTGGCTGACGCCACCGGCTAATTTCCGTTAAGCCTTCGGCTTGGAGAGGGCGAGTTGTGAGGGGGCGATCTCTTGCGCCCTTTCAGGGCTTGGGGTCAATCGTTCTGATGACCTGGGGCGTTGCCCCAGTCTATCACCTTTCGTCCCTTTGGGACTGGAGGTGTGTTCGGGGGAGGCGGGTTGCCGCCCCTGCCGGGGCGGTGTGTTATGTTTGTGTTAGACCGGTGGCTGACGTCACCGGCTAAGTTCCGTTAAGCCTTCGGCTTGGTTGACGCGGGGGAGGAGGGCGTGTTGGGAGGGCGTGCCGCGCGCACTCCGTGCGCCCCGAGAGCTGTGATGCTCCCGGCAGTCCAGAGCCTGCGGCGCTCTGGTTCGGAGATGACCTGGGGCGTTGCCCCAGTCTATCACTTTTCGTCCCTTTGGGACTGGAGGGAGGCTGGTGGAGGGAGAGGGGGTGTTAGGGGGCGGTGATGGTGATTTCGCGGATGTTCATGAGGGGTTGGCCGGGGGTGGAGCGGAGGGGTTCGATCCAGAGGCGCCATGTGCCGGGTTTGGGGATGGTGAAGGAGCCGGCGTCGATGGCTTCGAATTGTTCATTGGCGCCGGTGACGCGGACATTGCGTTCGGTGGCGGAGGTGCCGAGGGCGATGCGGCAGGAGCGGTCGCCTTTCTGGCCGCTGCTCTGGAGGATGGAGACGGAGAATTTGCCTGCTTTGGGGATGGTGATGTCCCATGCGAGGCGGGTGGAGGGCTGGAGCCAGCCGGAGATGTAGCGGACGGTGGGGGAGTGGAAGGCGTCCTTGGTGTTGCTGACGATGACGGCGGCGGCGGCGGGGAGGACGTTGGGGCCGGATTGGATGGTGGTGATGCGTTTGATGTTGTCGGCGATGGCGGCCTGGGCAGGGGCGGCGGCGTCGCTGGGGATGGAGGCGACGAGGGCGGCGGCTTCCGGGGAGGCTAGGGAGGCGGCGGCGAGGCAGAAGTCGGTAGCGGCTTTTGGTGAGGAAGCGGTGGCTGGGACGAGCCGGGCGAGGGAGGCGGCCGCGGCGGGGGCGTCGAGGTCCTGGAGACGGGCGAGGAGACGTGCGGCGGGGCCGGTGAGGGAATCGTGGTCACCGGTGAGGGTGGCGGCGAGGACGGCGCTGGCGAGATTGGCGTCGGCGGCGGGCCATGCGTCGAGCTGGTTGAAGGCGTCGCGGAGACGGTCGCCGCCGGCTTTGATTTCGTCGATGAGGACATCGGAGGCGGAGGCGTCGCCGGTGGCGGCGAGGAGCCGGAGGAGGTCGGGGCGGAAGGCTGGGTCGCAGGAAGGCAGGAGGGGAGCGATCGTGCGGACGCGGGTGGCTGGGTCGGCGGAGCGGGCGAGGATGGCGGAGACGCCGTTGGCGATATTGCGTCGGGACTGGTCGTCTTTGGCGATGGCGGCGGCCTTGACCATGGCGAGGGCTTCGGGGGCGTTGCCTGATTTGCCGAGGGCGTCGGCGGCGAGGTTGCGATCCTCGGGCGAGCCGGAGGCGAGGATTTCGAGGAGGGCGGCGTTGCCGGCCGGGGATGGGCGGTCGCCGGCGATTTCGGTGAGGACCGTGCGGGCGGCTCCTTTCGCGGTGGCGAGCTGGGTGCCGATGGCTTCGTTGATGTCGGGGCCTTTGAGACGGCCGAGGACGGCGGCGATTTTCGGGGTTTCGGGGGAGGCGGTTTCGCCGATCCACGAGACCAGTTCTGCGACGAGGGTGGCGTCGCCTTGGGGTTCATCCTGAGTGGCGAGCCGGGTGACGAGTTCGTCGTGGTCGGCGCGTGGGAGGATGGGGGTACGGGGTTTAAGGATGACCCATGTGAGGTAGGCGATGAGGGCGACGCCTGCGAGGATCCACCATTTGAGGGCGGCCTTGGGGTCTTTTGGGGTGGTGGGGCGGGACGGTTTGGAGGAGGTCGCGCGGGGAGCGGCGGTGGTGGTGGGAGGAGAGGCAGCGGCGACGGGGCGCGTGGCTGGTTTCGAGGCAGCGGGTTTCGCGGCGACGGGAGCTGCGGGTGTGGCGGTTGGGCGCGTGACGGCGGCTGGGGAGCGCGCGGGTTGGGATGGGTGGCGCTGGCCCGGGGCGGTACCGCGGCCGACGATGCGGACTGAGGCGGCTTTGGGGGGCGGAGGGGGAGGCGGAGCGGGTTCGGCGGGGAGCCCGGAGGCTTCGGCGAGGAAGAAATTGAGGGCGGTGCGCGCGTCGTGGGGGCGATCGTCCATGTTGCGGCTGACGAGCCACATGACCCAATCGGCCATCCAGCGGGGGACATCGCTGCGGAGGTCCTGGAGCGGGGTGACGGAGTGCTGGAGGTGGCTGACCATGACATCGACGGGGGAAGTGCCGTCGAAGGGGTGGCGCTGGGTGAGGATTTTGTAGAAGATGCAGCCGAGCGAGTACATGTCGGTGCGTGCGTCGAGCGGGCGGCGCTCGAATTGTTCCGGGGCCATGAACCAGATGGAGCCGAAGATGCCGTCGCCCTGGTCCTGAGTCTGGGGGACGGCGGATTTGGAGAACCGGGCGAGGCCGAAGTCGAGGATTTTGATCTGGAATTTGCCACTGGCGAGCCAGTTGACCATGAGGTTGCCTGGTTTGAGGTCGCGGTGGACGAGTCCGAGGGATTGGGCGGCGACCATGCCTTCGAGGACCTGGAGGACGACCTCGCGGAAGTCTGCGACGGTGAGTTTGCCGCGATCGCTGACCTGGTCGAGGGTTTCGCCTTTGAGGAGTTCCATGACGACGAAGGAGCCGGACTCGTTGCGGCCGACGTCGTAGATGGTGACGATGTTGGGGTGCTGGAGGGAGGAAAGGGTGCGGGCCTCGCGGATGAGATCGGCTTCGAGGTTGGCGGCGCTGATGGCGGAGTCTTCCGGTGGGCGGACCCGTTTGAGGGCGACCTCGCGGTCGAGCTGGGTATCGTGGGCGAGGTAGACGTCGCCGAGGCCGCCTTGGCCGATTTTTCCTTTCACTTGGTAGCGGTTGGTCATGCGGCGGAAGGGGGCAGCGCCGGGGTTGGGGAGAGGCGCGGAAATCGAGTTAAGGGAATTGCGGAGCGGCGGCAAATGGTTTCTCTGTGACGATTGGAAGAACCTGAACTGAAGAGAACCATGGCGACCTTGTTTACCCGAATTATTGGAGGAGAGATTCCCGGGCGATTTGTCTGGAAGGACGAGAAGTGTGTGGCGTTCATGACGATTGCGCCGATTCGGCCTGGGCACACGCTGGTGGTGCCGAGGGAGGAAGTGGATCACTGGGTGGATGCGCCTGAGGAGCTGGCGGCGCATTTATTTGTGACGGCGCAGAAGGTGGGTCGGGGGATTGAGGCGGCGTTTCCGTGTACGAAGGTGGGGTTGATGTGTGCGGGGCTGGAGGTGCCACATTTGCATCTGCATCTGACGCCGATTGATGAGATCGGGGACATGGATTTCGGGCGGCAGGACAGCCGGGCTGGGGCGGAGGCGCTGGATGCGGCGGCGGAGCGGTTGCGGGCGGCGCTGCGTGCGGCGGGGCACGGGGAATTTGTGCCGGAGGCGTGAGCGGGAGGAGCGATGCTGATTTCCGAGATTTTTTACAGTTTGCAGGGGGAGGGCGTGCTGACTGGCGTGCCTTCGGTTTTTGTGCGGACGAGCGGGTGCAATCTGCGGTGCCGGTGGTGCGACACCCCGTATGCGTCATGGAAGCCTGAGGGGAAGGAGATGGGGGTGGAGGAGATTGTGGGTGCGGTTGGGGAGTGGCCGGTGGCGCGGCATGTGGTGCTGACGGGCGGGGAGCCGATGGTGGCGCGGGGGATTCACGAGTTGGCGGCGGCGTTGCGGGAGCGCGGGTATCACATCACGATTGAGACGGCGGGGACGGTGCCGCCGGCTGGGATTGCGTGTGATTTGGCGTCGTTGAGTCCGAAATTGGCGCATTCGGTGCCGCTGGAGGGAGAGGCGGAGGCCGGGTGGATCCGGCGGCATGAGGAGGCCCGGTGGCGGCCGGATGTGCTGCGGGCGTGGCACGGGCACAGTGCGTGCCAGTGGAAGTTTGTGATCGCGGCGCGGGAGGACCTTGAGGAGATGCGGGCGCTGATGGAGGAGACGTGCTGTGAGGTGCGGCCGTGGGAGATTCTACTAATGCCGGAGGGCAGGGAGCCGGGTGAGCTGGCGGAGCGGAGTGCGTGGCTGAGCGACGTGTGCAAGGAGACCGGGCACAGGTTCTGCCAGCGGTTGCACGTGGCGTTGTACGGGAACCGGCGCGGGACGTGAGTCAGGGGTGGGCGGGTCGGTCAGTTGCCGTCCCACCATGTGTTGATGCGGGCGCGGAGACGGGCAGCGGTTTCGGGTTGGTCGGGCGCGAGGTTTTTGGACTCCGAGGGATCAGCGATGATGTCGAAGAGTTCGACGGGGGCGTCGGGTTCGTTAGGGCCGGGGATGAGGAGTTTCCAGCGGTCGTCGATGGCCCAGCGCCAGCGGAGACTGGCGGCGGGGCGGTTGAGGTCCATGGAATAGTGAGTGAAGCAGGCACCGAAGACACCGTGGCGAGCGGCGAGGGCGGCGGAGTCGCGGAGGTCGAGACCTTGCATGGAGTCGGGTTTGGCGAAGCCGGCGCAGCTGAGGAGCGTGGGGGCGAGGTCGATGCTGCTGACGGGGACGTCGGGTTGGGCTGGGGCGATGTGATCGGGCCAGCGGATCATGATAGGCGTGCGGAGACCGCCGTCGTAGGGGGATTGTTTGGAGCGCGGGGCGTAGCGTGGATTGTCAGGGGATTGGATCCAGCCGTTGTCGGCGACGTAGGCGACGATGGTGTTGCGGTCGGTGCCGGAGGTTTTGAGGATATCCATGAGCTGGCCGATGGATTCGTCGAACCATGCGACCATGGCCCAGTAGCGGGCGATGTGGATGGAGGGGGCTTTGTCGCGATAGAGGTCGAGGAGCCGTTTCGGGGGCGTGTGAGGGTCGTGCGGCATGAGCGGGGCATACCAGACGAAGAATGGTTTTTTTTCCGAGCGTGCGGTGGCGATGAAGTCGGTGATGGGCTGCATGGTTTTGCGGCCGATTTCGAGACCTGCGTCGCCGTGGCGGCCGCCGGAGTCGGGGTCACCGAGGGACATGCCGTGGGTGAAGCCGCCGCGTTTGAAGTTGCCCTGCCACCATTTGCCGGTCTGGAGGGAGAGGTAGCCGTGGGTGCCGAGGATTCTGGGGAGCGAGGGGGCGGCGTCCATGAATTGGTTCATGGTTTCGCGGCCGGATTTGAAGAGAGGGTCTTTGACTCTGGGGGTGCCCTGGGGGAGATCTTTGGTGACGGGTGGGTCGTTGGAAGTGATGCGGTGCTGGTGGGGGTACTGGCCGGTGAGGATGGTGGCTAGGCTTGGGCAGCAGAGACTGGAGGTGACGTAGCCGCGGCGGAACGTGAGACTCTGGGCGGCGAGCTGGTCGAGGTTAGGGGTTTTGATGTGAGGGTGGCCCATGAAGCCGTAGTCGGTCCATGCGTGGTCGTCGGAGACGATGAGGACGATGTTAGGCGATGGCGGGTCGCCGGCGGAGGCCGCGAGGGTGGAGAAGAGGAGAAGGAGGAGCCAGCGGCGGAGCATGGGAGTGGGGCGGTGGAGGTTCAGGCGAAGAGATCGGGCTGGGTGGTGGGGGCAGAGGGCTCGGGAGGAGCGGGAGCTTCGGCGAGACGGGCGCGGAATTCTGGTTCAGAGAGGATGGTGACGCCGAGTTGGCGGGCTTTGTCGAGTTTGGAACCGGCTTCCTCGCCGGCGAGGAGGAAGGAGGTTTTGGCGCTGACCGAGCTGGAGGTTTTGCCGCCGAGACTGCGGATGAGGGCTTCGAAGGTGGGGCGAGGTTCGGAGAGCGTGCCGGTGATGACCCATGTGGTGCCAGCGAAGAGCGAGGCGGCGGCGGAGTCCGGGGTTTGGGGGGCGAAGTTATCGGATTGCGGGTCGATGTGGAACTGTGACTGGAGAGCGCTGATAAAGGCAGCGCCGGAGGGACTGGCGGCGAAGTCGAGGACCGAGCGGGCGGCGACCTGGCCGACTTCCTGGGCGATGCGGAAGGGGGCGAGGGTGGGGTGGTCCTCCTTGCGTTTGCCCTTCGGGAGGGCGGCGAGATCTGTGAGGATGGGTGAGGAGAAGAGTTCGGAGAAGTTGCGGTGGAGCCGGGCGAGTTCGCGGGCGGCGGATTCGCCGACCTCGGGGATGCCGATGGCGAAGATCCAGCGGGAGAGCGGGAGGGTTTTGGCGCGATCGAGGGCGGCGAGGAGTTTGGCGGCGTTTTTGGGGCCGAAGACGCGGGGTTCTTCGTCGGAGCCGAGGTTGAGTGCGGCGAGCTGGTCTAACGTGAGGTGGAAGAGGTCGAGAGGCGTGCGGACGAGACTGCGTTCGACGAGTTTGTCAGCGACGATGTCGCCGAGGCCTTCGAGGTCGAGCATTTTGCGACCGGCGAAGTGTTTGAGGCTAGTGGCGGCCTGGGCTGGGCAGACTGGGGAGAGACAGCGCCATGCGACGAAGCCGTCGGATTTGGAGATGGGGTTGCCGCAGGACGGGCAGCAGCCGTTAGTGTGTTGAAAGAGATCGAAGGGCTGGGTGTCGGGGGGGCGTTTTTCGGGGATGACGGCGACGACGGCGGGGATGATTTCGCCGGCTTTTTCGATGATGACGGTATCGCCGACGCGGATGTCCTTGCGGAGGATTTCTTCCTCGTTGTGGAGGGTGGCGCGGGAGACGGTGGAGCCTGAGACGAAGACAGGGTCGAGTTCGGCGACTGGGGTGAGGACTCCGGTGCGGCCGACCTGGATGGTGATGGCGCGGAGCGTGGTGGTGACCCGTTCCGGTTCGAACTTGTAGGCGATGGCCCAGCGCGGGGCTTTGGAGGTTGTGCCGAGCTGGGCCTGGAGATCGAGACGGTCGACCTTAACGACGGCACCGTCGGTTTCGTAGGGGAGCGAGCGGCGGGCGGAGTCGAGTTCGCGGATGGCGTCGAGGATGCCAGCGGCGGAGTCGGCGTGCCAGAGACGGTCGGCGCGGGGGAGGTTGAGGTGGGCGAGGAGTGCGTGGAATTCCGAGATGCTAGGGAGATTGAGGTCTGCGTGGGCGCCGAGCCCGTGGAAGATGATGTCGAGCGGGCGGCGGGCGACGATGCGTGAGTCGAGGAGTTTGAGCGTGCCTGCGGTGGCGTTGCGAGGGTTGGCGAAGCGGGCGTCTCCGGCGGCTTCACGTTCGTCGTTGAGCGAGCGGAAGGCGGCGTTGGGCATGAAGATTTCGCCGCGGAGTTCGAGGAGAGGAGGGGCGTCCGGCGGGAGTGTTAGGGGGAGCCGGCGGATGGTGCGAGCGTTGACGGTGATGTCGTCGCCGGTGACGCCGTCGCCGCGGGTGGCGGCGAGGACGAGCGAGCGGTTTTCGTAGCGGACAGAGACGGCGACCCCGTCGATTTTGGGTTCGATGACCGTGTGGATGGAGTCGAGGCCGGTGAGTTTGACGAGACGGTTATAGAATTCGAGGGCTTCGGCTTCCGAGTAGGAGTTGTCGAGACTCATCATGCGGACGGCATGCTGGACCTGGACGAAGCCGTCGATGGGAGCGCCGCCGACGCGGCGGGTAGGTGAGTCAGGCGAGGCGAGGTGTGGCCATGCCAGTTCGAGGGCGGAGAGTTCGGCGAAGAGGGCGTCGTATTCGCGGTCGGAGATGACCGGGGCGGCGTCGAGGTGGTAAAGCCTGTTGTGGCGGTCGATTTCCGCGGAGAGGGCCGCGATTCTGAGGCGGGCGTCGTCGGCGGTCATGGGAGGGGAGTGTTAGGTGGTGATGATCAGGCGTGACGGGCGGGGAATTTTTCGACGCGGAGGAGGACTGGGGGTTGGCGGACGCAGTCGAGGGCGGCGATGGCGTTGCGAGCGGCGAGCATGCTGCCGTAGGAGGCCTTGTGGAGCATGAGCATGAGGTCGGCGCCGTTGGCGGCGGCATCGACTTCCGGCTGGTTCATGGAGAGGATGCCGATGGAGTGGTCGGCGAGGATGGAGGCGATGGCGGCGATGACGCCGGGGCGGTCGTCGACGTGGAGACGGAGGTAGTAGCTGGAGACCGTGTCGGCGACCGGGAGGGAAGCGCCGTACTGGCCGTGGGGGACGAAGCCGTTGTTCGTGCCGGCTTCATTGATGAGATTGTCGGCGGCGTCGACGAGGTCGCTGATGACCGAGCTGCTAGTGGCGTCCTGGCCTGCGCCGCTGCCGTAGAAGAGCGTTTCGCCGACGATGTCGCCGTAGACGGCGACGGCGTTCATAACGCCGTTGATGCTGGCGAGGATGCTGGAGCGCGGGACGAGGGAAGGCTGGACGCGGACCTCGATGTTTTTGGAGGCGTCGAGGCGGACGACGGCGAGGAGCTTGACGGCGTAGCCCATGGAGCGGGCGAAGGCGAGGTCGCTGCGGGTGAGGTGGGAGATGCCTTCGACGTGAACCTGATCGGGGCTGACCCACTGGCCGTAACTGAGCCACGCGAGGATGATGGCTTTGTGGCCGGCGTCCCAGCCGGAGACATCGAGGTAGGGATCGGCTTCTGCGAAGCCGAGTTGCTGGGCTTCGGCGAGGGCGTCTTCGTAGGAGAGCCCGTCGTCGCTCATGCGGGTGAGGATGAAGTTCGTGGTGCCGTTGATGATGCCGTAGATGGCCTCGATGTTATTGCCGATGAGGGCTTCGCGGACGGCTTTGATGATGGGGATGCCACCGGCGACGGCGGCTTCGAAGTAGAGCGGGACGTTTTCGCGCTCGGCGAGAGCGACGAGTTCGATGCCGCGTTCGGCGAGGAGGGCTTTGTTGCCGGTTACGACGGCTTTGCGGGCGAGGATGGCGCTTTTGACGAGATCGTAGGCGTCGGTGGTGCCGCCGATGAGTTCGACGATGACGGAGATTTCGGGGTCGTTGACGAGGTCGTGCCAGTCGGTGGTGAGGAGGGATTCGGGGACGCCTGCGGCGAGGTGTTTATCCTTGTCGCGGATGGCGATTTTGCGGACGTCGAGGCGGACTCCGGAGCGACTGGCGACGAGGTCACCGTTGCGGATGAGGTTTTTGTAGACGCCCATGCCGACATTGCCGAGGCCGGCGAGGCCGAAGTGAACCGTGGGGATGGAAGGCATAGAGAGTTAGCGGCCTGCGGCGATGTGGGCCGAGGAGGGGGGAGCAGTATTGCGGGGGAAGCGGCGGGCACAAGCGCCGGGTGAGGCGAAGGCGAGCCGGGGGCGGCTGGGGATGATCAGCCGACGATGATGCCTTTGGCGCGGCGTTCTTTTTCGCGCTCGAGGAGCGGAACGGATTCGGTGGTGGGGACGAGGGGGACGCCCTGGTCGCCGATTTTGGCGAGCGAGAGACCGGCGAAGGCAGGGATTTCGGCGGCCATCGATTTGAAGACATCGTCGATGGAGTAGAGCCCGTTCTGGCCGGAGACGGCGAGGGTGAGGTCGCGGAGGATTTCCCAGTCGTCGCGGGCGTTGCCGGGGGTGGCGACGGCGATGTTGAGGCGCTGGAGTCGACCGGTGGCGTTGACCATGGAGCCGCGTTTTTCGGCGTAGGCGGCGGAGGGGAGGGCGACGTGGGCGAGTTCCGCGCCGGCATTGAGCATGACGTGGGACTGGAGGACGAAGGTGGCCTTGGCGAGGGATTCGGCTGGGAAGCCGGCGCCGGCGAGGAGGTTTTCGCGGAGCGAGATGACCGTGGTGATTTCGCCGGAGGCGAGACGGTCGCGGATGCCTGCGAGTTGCTGGCCCGGGGTGCTGGTGAGGATGAGTTTGGCTCCGAGCGTGTTCGGGTTGCGGTCGGCGTGGACGAGGTAGTTGTCCGGGGTGCCGGAGCGCGGGACGATGTCGATGTTCTGCGCGGGGATTTTGAGGGCGGCGGCGAGACGGCGGGTGAGGAAGAGTTCCTCGTTGGTCATGCGGCCGCTGGCGACGATGGCGATTTGTGAGGGGGCGGCCTTGGAGAGGGCGGCGGCGGCGGACTGGAGGGCGTCCTGCCATGAGGCGATGCGGTGGGTGCTGCCGACCTTGATAGTGGGGTCGGTCATGCGGCGTTCGCTATTGACCCAATGGAAGTCGAGACGGCCGGAGTCGCACATCCATGCTGAGTTGACGTCGTCGTTGAGACGTGGAGTCTGGCGGTGGATGATGTCGTTGCGGGAGCCGATTTCGGTATTGCAGCCGCGGGCGCAGCCTGTGCAGAAGCTGTTGATTTCCTTGAGGAACCAGACCCGCATGGAGAAGCGGAAGTCAGTGCTGGTGAGGGCTCCGACCGGGCAGATGTCGACGGTATTGAGAGAGTAGTTGTGGGCGAGTTCCTTACCTGGGTGAGTGGTGAGGACCGTGTAGCTGCCGCGTTCGGTGAAGCCGAGGACGGGTTCGTCGGCGATTTCTGCGGTGAAGCGGATGCAGCGGCTGCACATGATGCAGCGTTCGTCGTCGAGCGTGATGCGTGGGCCAATGCTGACGTTTTTGGGTTTTTTGACCTTGTCTTCGAGGAAGCGGCTTTCGCCGCGGCCGTGTTCGACGCTGAATTCCTGGAGACGGCATTCACCGGCCTGGTCGCAGATGGGGCAATCGAGCGGGTGGTTGATGAGGAGGAATTCCATGACCCCGCGGCGGCATTCTTCGACGAGCTTGCCCTGGGTGCGGATGCCGATGCCTTCGGAGACGGTGTTGGCGCAGGCGATGACGGCGCGCGGGCTCCACATGATTTTGGCGAAGCCGTGTTCGTCTTTTTCGACGTCGGACTGGCCGGGTGCTGGGCGTGCGGGCATGCCCATTTCGACGAGGCACATGCGGCAGTTGCCGGGGCTACTGAGTTTGGGGTGGTAGCAGTAGTGGGGGACCTCGACGGAGGCTTGGCGGAGGGCTTCGATCATCCGCATTCCTTTGGGGAACTGCATCCATTGGCCGTTGACCTGGACATTGACGAGGTCGACTGGGGGTGCGGCAGGGGTAGGGGAAGCTGTGGCAGTGCTCACGTGGGAACGTCGGGAGACGGGTTGGTTGACCTTTAAGAAACGATGCCTTTGGGGATGGGAGCGGCAAGGGTATTTGTGAAAAATTTCACAAGCGGGAGGTGGGGATCCACTGGAGCCATGAGTGGAGGTGGGCCTGCCATGTAAGCGGGAGCATGGAGGCGCGGGCGGCGTGGCCGATGGCGGGGAGGTCGGAGGCGAGGGCGGATTCGATGAGAGTGGCGAGATCGGAGGGTGAGTGGCTGTTGTCGAGCCGCCAGCCGTTGGTGGTGTGGTTGATGAATTCGGAGGCACCGTCGTCGGCGGAGATGATGCCGGGGAGTGCGGAGGCCATGCTTTGGAGGACGGTATTGGCGCAGGCGTCGTAGTGGGAGGGGTGGACGAAGAGGTCGGCGGCGGCGTACCACGGGCGGAGGTCGGTGACGTTCCCTGCCTCGATGATGCGGTGGGAGAGGCCTGCGGCGGCGATGCGGGAGCGCCATGGGGCGAGCGGTTTGCCGGCGACGGCGAGCGTGACGTCCTTGCGGGGGAGACGGGCGAGGGCGTCGAGGAGGACGCCGAGGCCTTTGCGGCGGTGGTCGAGGGAGACGAAGAGGAGGAGTGGGCCGGAGGCGGGGAGATTGAGGGCGGCGCGGGCGGCGGCGCGGTTGTCTGGCGGGTGCCAGAAGGTGGTGTCGACGGCGGTGTGGATGACGCGGATGGAGTCGTGGGGGACCTTGTAGAACGAGTGGAGTTCGGCGGCGACCTTGGAGGCATTGACGACGAAGCGCTGGGTGAGGCCGCTGGTGTAGAGCTGGCGTTCGAGGGCGAGTTCGGTCTGGTTTTTGGGACGCCAGCGTTTCCACCATGGGAGGTCTGAGGAGAAGCGGGCGTGGCAGCCGCCGCCGGCGCGGTGGACGTGCTGCTGGTAGGTGCGGCCGAAGCCGAGGACGGCGTCGACGTCCCATGAGGGGACGAAGGCGGCGGACTGGGAGGCGAAGCGGCGGAGCGTGCGGTTTTTAGTCAGGGCGGCGGGGAAGAGACGGACGGAGGAAGCGAGGTGGCGGAAGTTGTCGTCGCAGTGGACCCCGGCGAGGTGGAGCGAGTGGCCGGCGGCGGCGAGTTCTCCGCAGAATTTGAGGAGATAGCCTTCTAGCCCGCCGCGGCGGAGGAACTGGTGGTAGAGGATGCCTAGCTTCACTGGCGAGGGTGGGTCGTCCGCGGGATACTATTTGTCAGGAGGAACGAGCGCAGGCTGTGTTTGAAAAAGGTGGAGGGGAAGGGACAAGGCCGGGACGGCCTTGCTACGGGGGGCTTGTGGGGAGACAAGGCCGGGACGGCCTTGCTACGGGGGGCTTGTGGGGAGACAAGGCCGGGACGGCCTTGCTACGGTGGGCTTGTGGGGTGCTGCCGTCCGCCGGGTGGGCCCTTGGGTCGTCAGGAGACGGCGAGGGAGGGGCGGTGGACGACAGCACCGGGAGCGGGCCGTCAGGCGGAGGGGTGGTTATTCATCCCAGCCGAGGTCGGTGATGAGTTTTTTGAGGGGCGCGTTGAGAACGAACGAGTCCGGGAGCATTTTGAAGCGGACGAGGTACTGGACCGCTTTGTTGACCTGGAGGACCTCGCCTTTTTTGTCGGCGAGTTTGTCAGGGGCGAGGTCTTTGAAGGAGGCGTGCCATGCGGTGGCGAGATCGGTGACCTTGGTGATGGTGGCGGGGTCGGCGTCGTAGGTGAGGGACTCCATGAAGTGGAGGAGTTGTTCCTTGCCCTGCTGTTTGGCGGCGGCGTCGCGGATGGAGGTGGCGATCTGCTTGCGTTTGGCGGCGGTGGCTTCCGGGCTCATGGTGCTAGTGTCACCGCCTTCAGAGGCGCGTTTGGGGAGCGGACGGTACCAGATGTTGCGGTAGCGGACCGGGTTGCCATGGTCCTGGAGTTTGAGAGGGCCTTTTTCAGGGAACGGATGGGGTTTCGAGCGACCCATGTGGCCGCCGCCGCCTTCGAGGGCGGTGTGATCCTGGACGAGGACCCCGTTGAGGAAGACGGTGAGGTAGCCGGTTTCGATTTCCTTGCCGTCTTTGAAGACCGGGCGGCGGAAGATGATGTCGTAGATCTGCCATTGGCCGGGTGCGACGAGCGGGTTGGCCATGGGCGGGTTGATGCCGTAGACCGAGCCGGCGAAGCCGTCGGCGTAGGTGGGGTTGTTGAAGTTGTCGAGGACCTGGACTTCGACCTGGCCCATGAGGAAGACCCCGCTGTTGCCGCGGCCCTGGCTGGAGCCTTCGGGTTTGGCAGGAGCGGACCATTCGAGGTGGAGCTGGCAGTCGCCGAATTCCTCGCGGGTTTTGGTGTAGCCTGCGCCGGGGACGCACTGGAGCGTGCCGTCCTTGACGATCCACTTGGTGGGTTCTAGCGGGTTTTTATCGGCGGCCCATTTTTCGACGGAGGCTGGGGAGCCGTCGAAGAGGATGATGGCGTCCGACGGAGGTTTGCCTGGTTGTTCCTGAGTGCTGAAGGAGCCGGGTTCGACGCGCGCGGGCTGGGCGCGGTTCATGTCATGGATGGTCCATGGGTGGGTGGCGTCGGGTGGGTCGCCGTAGAAGGCGCCGTCGGCGAAGACGGAGGGGGAAGCGGCGGCGAGAGCGGCGAGGGAGACCGGGAGGAATTTGGAACGCATCCCGCGGCTTTAGAGCGTGGGCGGGGCGGCCGCAAGGCGTTCGGTGACGGTGAAATGCGGAGATTACTGCCAGTCGGGCCAATCGACTTCGACGGTCTGGTCGCGGCCGTAGCGGTCGCGGAAGCGGACGTAGCCGTTACGGACGCCGAATTCGTGGACGAGCTTGGTGACCTTGACGTCGAAGCAGCAGTACTCGGCGATTTTCATGATTTTGCCTTCGCGCCACCAGCGGATGGCGTCGAGCCCGTCGGCTGTTTTGCCGGTGCCGAGGGAAGCGGTGGCGATGTCGTCGAGTTTGATGCGGTGGCCGAGTTTTTTCTCGATATCGAGGAGGAGGTCGAGACTGGTCATCTGGCTTTCGACGTCCCACATGGAGTAGCCCTGGAGGACGCGGTAGTCGAATTCGACGTGGTTGAAGCCGATGACGAGGTCGGCGCGGGCCATGTCGGCGATGAGTTGGTCGACCTTGTCTTCCGGGTAGATGGTGTAGGAGGAGGTGGCGGTGCTGTAGAGCACGCCGACGGACATGCCCATTTTGTCCTTGTGGTCCCAGCCGCCGACGTCGCCGGCGGAGCGTTGGGTTTCGAGGTCGAAGTAGAGGAAGTGCTTCGGCATGGTTTGGGTCACTTGGGTTCGGGTGAGGGAGACTGCAAGGGTAAGCCGCGGGGTGGGGACGGCGGAGGGAGAGCAGCGGGGTTGAGGGCGGCGGTGATGTCGCGGAGGGCGGCGGCTTTGCGGGCTGGGTTGCGGAGGAGGGCGGCGGCTGGGGATTCGGGGAAGGCGGCGGAGAGGGTCAGGTTGAGCGGGGCGAGGGACTGGCTGGAGGCGGAGGCGAAGGGTGTCGGGAGTGGGGCGGCGATGCGTAATGAGCACTGGGTTTGGATGGACCAGAGTTCGGGGCCGACGGGGAGGGAGGCGCGTTCGAGGGCGAGGAAGGCGGATGAATGAAAGACGTTGAGTGAGACTTCTGCGTCGGGGGAGAAGGGGAGGCCGGAGACGCGGCCGAAGATGGCACTGTCGCTCGAGCGCAGGGGGATATTGCGGAAGAGACGGTGGGAGGGCGAGTGGAGCTGGAGGTTGAGAGATGATGGGGGGTAGGAATGAAGGACGAGACCGGCGATGGCGTTGCGGGTGGGGCCGCGTGCGGAGACGTAGAGGAGGCCGAAGCGCGGGACGAGCCATGCGGATTCGCCGGGTTTGGTGGTGATGCCGCGGGAGGCGAGCCAGCGGCGGGCGTCGACGAGACGGGGAGCGTTGGGGGTGGCGGTGCCGGGTTCGATGAAGGCGCAGCTGTCTTCGGCGGAGAGGTCAGGCGGGGCGGGGAGGAGATCGGATTGGATTGTGAGGAAGCCCGGGGATGCGGTGGCGCGGATTTCGGCGTCGATGGCGTTGGCGGTGCGGTCGAAAGGGTTGAGAGGAAATGTCAGGGAGAGACGGCCGATGGCGGAGGATTGCGAGGACGAGCCGTTGCCTATCCAGATGATGGTGCCTGACGGGTTGGTTGCATAGACGGAAGACTCGCCGGACCATGAGGCGGAGAAGGAAGGGGTGCGGACGTGGCCGGAGGATTCGATGGAGACAATGTCAGGGAAGTCGGTCTCGGAGAAGGCGAATTCGGATTGGACGTCGAGGGTACCTGGGCGGGATCGGGCGAAGCGCGTCCACTCGCCGCGGCTGCAGGCGATGGATTGATCGAGGAGAGTGCGGGGCGGGGAGGATGGGGAGGATTCGGTGAACCAGAGCCGGAGGGAGGCGTAGGGCGAGCGGAAGGCGTCGCTGTAGGGGGCGATGGTGGCGACGAGGTCGGTGTTGGGTTGGTTGGCGCGGAAGAAAAGGACGGAGATGGAGTCGGGGCGACCCATGGAAATGAGAGCTATTTCGTCGTCGGCGAGGGTGACGCCGGCATTGGCGAGGGCGAGCCGGGCGTCGATGGGAGCGAGCGGTCCGAGAGAGGGGATGACGACGGGGAAGCGCGGATGGGTGGTGGCTGGGGTGGTGGAGAGACGTTCGAGCCAGTCGGGCGGGACGAAGATGAGCGAGGGGGCAGGGGACGCGATGGCGGTCGCGGCTGCGAGGATGAGGATTGCGGCGGAGCGCAGCAGAGGCGACGGCATGGGAAGGGAGGGTAGCGTGTTGGGGCGGGCGAGGGCAAGGATGGAAGGTGGCGCGAACGACTTGATGCGTGGCGAGGGACGGGGTAGGGACGGGGCGATGGAACTGCCCCGCATTGGATTTCTGGCACCGGCCCCGCTGACGAATGGCTACACGGCGGCGCGGCGGTTTGCGGCGCAATTTACGGGGAGAGTGGACGGGCTGGCGGGGTTTCGGGAAGTGCCGTTGAAGACACATGCGGCGATTGTGCAGGCGGCGGCGGCGGGGGAGATCGAGTACGGGGTCATTGCGGTCGAGAACACGCTGGATGGGATCATTGTGGAGTCGATCCGGGAGCTGGAGCGGTTGTTCGAGACGGAGACGGTGAAGCGGCCGTACATCTGCTGGGAGGAGTTGCTGCCGATCCGGCATTTGCTGATCAGCCGGACGGGGAAGTTCGGGGATGTGAGGCGGATTGCGAGTCATGCGAGTGCGCTGCGGCAGTGTTCGCGTTTTCTGGGGGCGGTGCAGCAGGCGCGGCCGGAGATTGAGTTCACGCAGGCGCTGAGTACGGGGGATGGAGTGGAACAGGCGTTAGGGGATGAAGGGGTGGCGGCGATGGCGTCGCCGGAGGCGCTGGAGCGGCATGAGCCGGAGCTGAGGGAGGTGGTGTTAGGGGAGGCGATGGCGAGCGGGGAATTGAAATGGGATGATGCGGCGTGGCTGACGGATGTGAGGGGAGGGCTGACGAGGTTCTGGATTCTGGGGCCGCAGCCGATGCCGCCGATGCGGGATGCGAGAGTGCGGGTGACGCAGCGGGATCAACTGGCGCAGATCACGGGGACGGAGGATCACGATCTGCAGAAGACGTGTTATCTTTTGAATCTGGCAGACAAGCCCGGGTCGGTGCACCGGGCCCTGGGGGCGTTTGCGAGCCGTCAGATCAATGTGGCGTGTGTGTATCCGTATCCGAGGCTGGGGAGGCAGTTTGAGTATCTGTATTTTGTGGAGATTGAGGGTCACGCGGCGGATCCGCTGGTGGCGGAGGCGGAGGATGAGATCAATGGCGGGGCTGCGGGGCGGCCGGAGCGGGAGCGGAACTGCATTCTGTTGGGTTCCTATCCGAACACGGCGCTGCTGCAGCGGCACGGGATGCACCGGGAGGAGTTCCGGCGCGGGCATTATCCGGAGGGGATGGTGTGGCGGGAGTGAGGGGGGGCGCAACTGGAGGCGGGGTGGTTTCAAGATGGATCGTCAGGTAGGGAGGGGCGTTGTGGGAACGGAGAAGGGTGGCGTGGTGCGGGGCTGTCGCTTGCCGATCACGCGGGCGTTCCCTGCTCCCTGCATTGGATCGCGAGGCGATGATTCCCGGGCAGGGCCACGTTCCAGCATCGAAGATTCAGGCACGCATTGTCCATGGGGCCGATTTCACGCGTCATCGCCGGTGCGTAAGCCGCATGTCAGGTTTGACAGCAATTCGTCGTCGTGATATTGTCCCGGGGAGATTGCGGTTTTCGACGGTCGGATATGGTGATGCCAGTCGAAGATTGCGGTCATGATTACACTGTTAGGCAAAAAAATATATGAACCTCGCAGATCTAAGCACGTTTTTGGGATTCATCATCTTTTCCATCTTCACTCCAGTATCAGCAAACGGAGCTGGAGCACCATTTTGGCTTGCGGTTACCTTGGTGCCAGTTGGGATTGGAATTGGGGCGGGGGCGGCCTATCTAAATCATCGTCTGATGTATCGGTTTCTAGGAGTCAAACTGTCACCAAAAGATAAGAATGAGGGAAATTTATTTTTATACATGCTTTATCCATTTGCCTCAATTACACTGAGCATAGCCGCTTCCGCAGCTATAGGGAATCTTGCAGCACGAATGATGAAATGAATACCACGGAGCCTAATTAATGGATGGAGCCAATGCGGTTGCTTGTCACGGATACTGCTGGCAAGCCTCCGGGCTCTCTCCCTTCTGCAATGACTTACCGTAATTTCCACCCTCACCGTGCGTTCCACGCGCAGTCCCGCCCGGAGGCTGCCTGCGCTTGAGACGTTCGGCACAATTCAAATCCAAATGAAGAGAAAACTGACGATCATCATGACCATTCTGGCGGCGGCATTTGTGGCTTCCTCGTGTTCCCAGCCGGTGCCCCAGCCGGCGCCAACCGGGGGCGATTACGGGCCGGTCCCCGCGAGCCGATTCCGAGGCAAGCATTTGGTCTTCGCGACCGGGACTTCCGGTGACAAGTTCATCTGGGAGTTCAGCGGAGACCGATTTAAGATTTCGGGCGACGACGGTCCGATCCCCGGGGACGCTGTCTTCACGATCCTCGGGAAGGGGCAGGTGGCCAAGGCGATCGATGGCCGGTGGACGGTGGACGAACAGGGGTTGACGCTCACCGGCATTACGGCGGATGGGAAGGACGGCTACAAGAATGTCACCCTCCGCCCGTTTCAGACGCCGGTCGTCCGGGTTGATTTGAACGGGACGCAGTATGTATTCCGCCAGCTCCCGTAGCTGCCACGCCGAGCATGCAAGGGTGCATGGCTGCGCGGAACGAGCCAGCCAATGCCCCTGTGGTTGAACGAGGCTGGCAATAGCTGCGTGGCGGCCGTGGCGACCGGGGTCGATTGGTTGGTTGGGTTTGGGGACGCAGTCATGTTAGGTTTGGGGGTTTGTTGGGGTTTTACCCAAGGTAGGCCTTCGTGCCTCAGGCCAACCTTGGGCTCTGGGACGCAATCCCGTTGGGATTGTGGGGGGCGTTGGCAGGAGGGCGAAGGTTGAGGCACAGGATGAGGCGGCGGGAGATGATGGTGTGCCTGGTGGGTTTGTCTCCAGGTTGTCCTCTCGCGCCCCGTTGGGGCGCAGGGGTTTACAATCGTGTGATCCCAGGGCCTCCGCGTTGCTGCGTCCCTGGGCTATGTTCTTTGGGCCCGTTAGGCCGGAATGGATGGGAGATGGTCTTGCGGTTCGTTGGGGCCGGATGGGATGGGGCGGTTGGGGCAGATAGGGCGAATAGGGCGAATAGGACGGATGGGACGGATAGGAATCAGTGAGTGGAGATGTGAGGATTGGTGGGGAGAGGGGCGAGTGCGGAGCCTCGCGTTTACGGGGCGTGTTCGGAGAGGGAGGGGTGGGAGAGGGTGCGAGGTCGGAGCCTTGCGTTTACCTGGGCATGCAGGCGTGCTGTGGACGCGGAGGGGCTTGTGTGGAGGGGGGGTGTGGGCGACAAACTGGTTGGCGCGGGCGGTTGGAGCGGTATGTTCGGGGAGGAAGGGCCCCCCCGCTGTGAGATGTGTTCGAACTATTTTATCGTCATTGGAATTGCCGCCTGGGCGGGCGGTTGGCTGGTCGTTTGGCGGTGTGCCGGGGTTTGGTGATGGAGGGGATGGTTGTGCGGATGCGGGTGGAGGCGGACGTTGGAGGAATGGATTGGTGGGGATGGTTGTGCGTGCGGCGGTGCTGATGGGGGTGATGGGGATGTGGGGCCTGCATGCAGGTGCTGCGACGCGGTATTGGGATGGGGGGACGGTGGATATTGCGGCGAACGGGGATGGGAACAGTGATGGGGTGAGCGGGATTTGGAACACGACGGTGAGGAACTGGGATCAAGGCAGTGGATTGCCGCATGTGGCGTGGGTGAATGGCGGGGACATTGCCGACATCAATGGTGCGTCGCAGACCCTGACGTTGGGAGCGAACATTGGACTTGGGGGGATCGTGCAGAAGTCCGGAGGTGTGTCTGTGGTGATTGCGGGTGGCAGCGGCCCGTTCACGCTTACGTTGAACAATTCCGGGGCGAATACCTTCCTTGCGGCGGCGAATGCGACGACTGGCAGAACGCTGACGGTGAATGCCGGGATTGCGGGGGCGGCGGGGAGGAACCTTGTTCTTGCGGGGCCTGCGACGTCCGGCATCGGGACGATCAATCTGGGTGGGGCCAACACGTATGCTGGCAGCACGAGTTTCAGCGCTGGAGCGACGGGTGGTGCCCGTGTGTATCTCAGGAATCGGCTCGCGTGTCAGAACAGCACGGTGATCCTGAGTTCGGACGCCGACCTGATCTTTGATGACAACGTCACGGCGAACGCCTTTGCGTTTGGTGGACTGGCTGCGAGCGGCAGTGGCACGGGATCGAACCTTGCGCTGCGGAACGATGCTGGCGTTGCGATTGCGTTGACGGTGGGCGGCAACAACAGCAGCACCGTTTACCTCGGGGTGCTGAGTGGAGGGGGTTCGCTCAGTAAAGTGGGTAGTGGCATACTGACGCTTGGCGGGGTGAATACCTACAGCGGCGTTACGACGGTGAGTGCCGGGACCCTGCAGGTGGATGGGAGCATCACGAGTCCGACGACGGTGAGCAGCGGGGCGACCCTAGCGGGAGACGGCAGCGTGAACGCGGCGGTGACGGTGGCTGCGGGTGGTTCGATCACGGCTGGCAGCGGCAACCTGACTGTTTCCAGCCTGACCTTCGGTGGCGCGGGGACCATGAATGTCGGGTCCCTGTCGGCATACACGAGTGTCGCGGCGATCCGGGTGACGAACGCCGTGAGTTTTGGTGGCGGTGCGGGAGCGGTGACAATCAACCTGCCGACCGGACTAGCGTTCAATGGCAGGTTTCGATTGATGCAGATCGGCAGCGGCGCGGTCGATGCCAGCCGGTTCGTGCTAGGGACTGTTCCGGCGCTTGCCTGGAATCAGAGCGCCGCCTTGCAGGTCAATGGAAGCTATCTGGAGTATGTGATCACGGCGAGCGGCGATACGACGCCGCCGGTGTTGGTCGGAATGGTGCCGGGCAACAACGCGGTGGGTGTGTCGCCCGGGGCGGAGTTGGTGGCGACCTTCAGTGAGACGGTCGTGGCCGGGAGCGGCAGTATTGAGGTGCGGCGGAGCAGCGATGGGGTGCTGGTGGAGTCGTTCAATTTGGCATCGTCCTCCCGGCTGAGTTTTGGCGTTGAGCGACTGGTTATCCAACCGACGAATGAGCTGCCGGCGGGGCAGAGTTATTACGTGGTGATTCCTACGGGGGCGGTGAGGGACACGTCGGGGAACAGTTATGGCGGGATCAGCGGGAGTGCAGGCTGGAGGTTTACGGTGACGGTTCCGGCGGCACTTTTTACGGACACTGGCAGTCCGGCGAATCCCCTGTGGAGCGAGATTCTGCCGACCCTGAACGTGGATTCCGCAGACCCCGGTCCGGTTTATGGATCGCTGATCAATGTGAACAATGCAGCGGTCGAAGTGGGGCTGTACGGCAACCGGCCGATTTCGGTCGGGGCGCAGCGAATTCA
This sequence comes from Verrucomicrobiaceae bacterium, assembly GCA_027486335.1. Classification (GTDB taxonomy): domain Bacteria; phylum Verrucomicrobiota; class Verrucomicrobiia; order Verrucomicrobiales; family V1-33; genus V1-33. The sequence goes on from JAIXPK010000187.1 coordinate 33,402, forward strand.
TGTCGCCTGCCATACCTCCACGTCGAATTTCGCGGCCTTCAGTCGGTGGTTCCAGACGGATGGCAACACGCATGTGCTGCGGGTGTTTGTGGACGACGAGAACACGGCGACGACGCGGGAGGGCACCTCGTCGCACACGGAGGCGTTTACTGCGGATGGCTGGAACTACACAGACAACAGGACCTGGGAATGGACGGCTCGTTACACGATTGCTCGCCACGCGCAGGGCTATGCCTGTTTTCAGCTCAAGAACACTGACAATGACTGGGCGGTGATGCTCAATATGGGGATCAGCGGTGCGCTGACGGTGAACAATCGACTGGGTGCGGACCGGGTCGTCACCAATCCTGACGGAACGGCGAAGAGTTTCATCGGCGATGGCTTTGATGTGCGGGTTCTGGATGACGGCCTGAATTATAAGTTGTGGGTCGATGGGGTGCTGTATGCGGATGGCAGTTATGCGCGGCCTACGGGGGTCACCGCGTTCCGCTGGGGCATGTATTTCGGGGCGAACAACCTGAATGCTCCGGCCGATTATAACGTGCTGCTGGTGAGCGGCGCGCAGGTGAGATCGTGGCGGGGGACGATGGCGACAGCCTCGTCGACGGTGGCGAAGGCGAACAACACGACGAATCTGGACAATGGAGCGAGCTGGATCGGGGGCGCGAGTCCCGGCATTTTCAGTCAGGCGCTGTGGAACAATGCGGTGACTGGTGCGAACACGGCGACGCTGGGCGCGAGTCAGTTGTGGGAGGGCATCAGGATCGCGAATCCGGGAGGGACGGTGACCATCAATGGCGGGGCAGTGCTGACGCTTGATGATCTTGGGGTGGACATGACTGCGGCCACCCGGGATCTGGTTGTGAATGGTCCGGTGCAGATGGCGGTTCCGGGGGCATGGCGCGTTGCGGCGGGGCGGACGGCGACATTCAATGGAGCGATCAGCGGCTATCCGGGTCTTGCGGTGAGCGGCCCGGGAACCGTGAGGCTGGAGTCGGCGAACACCTATGGCGGCGGCACGGTCGTCGACGGCGGGACGCTGGTGGCGAACGACAATGCGGCGCTTGGGACGGGACCGCTGGTGCTCGAGGGTGGGGGACTAGCCAATAGTGCGAGCTGCGTTCTGGGGAATGAGGTGAGATTGAATTCGGATGCGGCTGTGGATGTGACGGCGTCGCAGACCCTGACTTTGAATGGCGTCATTTCCGGGGCGGGGGCATTGACGAAGAGTGGGGCGGGCACGCTTGCGTTGTCCGGCGAGAACCGTGCGACGGGATCGTTCCTTGTGAGTGGGGGCACGCTGGCGATTGGCGATGCGTCGGCGCTGCTGCCGACGACGGGCGTTGCGCTGGGCGACGGGGCCGTGCTGCGGCCGGAGCTGGACGGCGTGGTGATCCGATCCCCGGTTGCGGTCGGTCCCGGCGGGACAACCGCCATGATCAGTGCGCCGAGCAATGCCCCGGGGGGAGGAGTGGTTTCCACCCTCACGTTGAAGAGTGCAGTGAGTGGGGCAGGGAATGTGACCTTTTTCAGCGGCGTCAATCAGAATGCGCTGTCGACGGTGTATCTGGGTGCTCAGAGCACTTATGCGGGCAATACGCTGCTGCACACGTCCGCTCCTGTGGATGGCACGACGGCAGGGGAACAGCAGATCATTGTGCGGCTAGGAACCCATGACGCGCTGCCGCCGACGACAGTGGTGACGATTGATGGTGGGAACGGGAGTGGCACCGGAAGGTTTGCGGAGTTGAATCTGAATGGGTGGAACCAGCAGGTCGCCGGTCTGACAAACGTTGCAAGAACTGGAGCGAGGGGGGCGCTGAGAAGACAGCGAGTGGTGAACAGCAATGTTTCCCCGACAGCTACCCTGACAATCAACAGCAGTGCGGATCACACCTTTTCGGGCAGCCTCGGGAGCGATGCTGCCATTGGGTCGGTTGCGGCGTCTGCGATGCCGGGATCGACGAACGGTAATAATTTCCGCCTCGCGAAGAGCGGCGCGGGTGCCTTAACGCTCACCGGTGGGATCACTTACAGCGGAGATACGATTGTCAGCGGCGGGACACTCAGTCTTGGAACGAGCAATCCGAGCAACGATTCGTCCACGGTGATCATTGCGGCGTCCGGTGCGCGGGTGAGGCTGAACTTTGCGGGCACCGATACCGTGGCGCGGCTTGTGATTGGGGCGAGCCAGATGCCAGCCGGTCAGTATGGCCACAGCAGCACTGGCGCGAACAACGGCGGCCTCGGGGTGGGTGCGATGGATGCCTTGTTTGCGTCGGGCACGGGAACATTGATGGTGACGAGCAATCCGCCATTGAGCGGCTACGCGGCGTGGAGGGCGGCAAACGCACCGACGGGCACGGCGTCCGACGATTCCGATGGCGACGGTGTGGCGAATGCGATCGAGTATGTGCTCGGAGGCACCAGCGGCACGAGTGATCGCGCGAAGCTGCCGGTGATTTCCATGGTGGGAGGCAATGCGCAGTTCCGTTTCGTCCGCGACCATGCGTCCATTGATGGCACGACTACCGTCGAGATCGAAGTGAGTTCGGATCTGCGTGACTGGAGCACTCGGTATGCCGTCCCGGCTGGAGCCGTGGCGAACCAAGCGGGTGTGACTGTGCAGAAGAATTTTCCGGCTGCGGGCAAGGATACGGTGACGCTCGTGCTGCCGCTGACTGGCGTGACTGGATTCGTGCGCTTGAAGGTCACGCCGTGACTTGCGGGTTGCCGGATGTCGTTGGTTTTGCTGGAGGGAGTGGTTCACGGCGCGCTGACGTGGGGGAGGAATGCTCTTGTTGTCCTCACCGAAAATCCGCTTTCCTCCGTGCGGGGTCCATGCTAGAAATTGCTCCGATCACCGCGACGCTGTCCGGTTGTCAGAAGTAACCCATTCAGCATTTCATGAGAGCAGTACCCATATTCATCATCGCGCTTCTTGGAGTTCAACCAGTCATGGCGGACGAAGCCAAGGTCGAGAGTCTCTTGCGGCGAATCGAGGTGCTCGAGCAGAAGGTGGCGACGCTTACTGAGCAAGTTGCGGCTTCGAAGCCCAGAGAGGTGACTTTGCCCGTTCCGGCGTTGGCTGTGCGGGGCGATATGATTATTGATATTCAAGGTGATGGGCTATTCCGACTTGAAGGAAAGCCGTTGGACGATACAGAGATTACAAAAAGGTTGAAGGCCGCGGCAGCGCAGCATCCGAATCAGACGGTAGGAATCAGTGCAGCCGAGAACACAGATTATCGGAATACGATGCGTGCGATGGAAATCCTCAAGAAATCAGGGATCCAGCACGTTTACCTTACGATCAAAGAGTCGGGCGAAAAGAAAGCAGCGGGTGGACAACCGGCCTCCAGGTCTGAGTCGAAATGAGCCGGTTGATGGCAGATCCTGCCCCTGTTGCAGAGTGGCGTTCCCGGTGACCGATGCCACGCTTTGACGTTTCAAGAATCCCAATCATGAAAACTCCCACATTAATTGTCAGACTGGCGGGTATCTACCTTCTGGTGAATGCGTTTTTTGCGCTATTCAGTCTTACGCAAGTTCCGGTTCCTGATGGGAGTGCGCTTGGGGTGTTCAAGTATAGCTGTGCCTTTGGTGCCTGCCTTGGGCTGGTTGTCACAAGGTATGCAGGGTGGTTTGCGAAGATACTGACATTTGATGCTCAGGATGAGCCGCGGGACGATTCTGGCCGTGCAGGTGACGAGGAGGCGTGAGCCTTGTTGTTTCGTAACCGTGTCAGCAACCCATCACCCTGCCGTGACGACTGGCGCGCGGGCGGCCTGCCAGCGGCTCGGCGTCAGGGTCTTCGCCAGCTCTGCAACCTTGTCGGGGTGCGCCGCGGCGA
>JAIXPK010000088.1 GCA_027486335.1 Verrucomicrobiaceae bacterium
ATCCGCGGCGGAGCTGAAGGCTGATTCATGCTTGCAAGCGGGGGCATTCGGATGCCGTTTTGGGGACGGTATTTTTCTCAACTTTGCGCACCTCCATGAAGTCACTTCCTGTCCGTTCTTTCCTGCCGTTTGCTGCTGTCCTTGGGCTCGGTCTGCTGCCAGCTGCGGCTGACAACTGGTATTCGTGGCGCGGGCCGACGCAGGATGGGCGGAGTGCGGAGAAGTATGGGAAGTACACGTTCAGCGGGAAGCCATTGTGGACGTACGACATTGCGAGTCGTGGTGAGCCGGTGGTGGCGAATGGCCGGATTTATCTGTTTGGTTATCACGGTGAAGGCAGCGAGCTGGTGGAGACGATGACCTGTCTTGATGAGAAGACGGGGAAGCTGCTGTGGGAGAAGACGTTTGCTGATTTTCTGTCTGACAATGCCTACACGCGGTACGCGATCGGAGCACCGACGATTGATCAGGATACGGGTCTTATTTATCTGCTGACGACGCCTGGGGAGTTTCTGTGTTTTGATCCGGATGGGAATGTGAAGTTCCGGATCAGCATGATGGAGGCGTATGGCCGATTGAGTTTTCCGAATGGGCGGACGGGAGCGCCGGTGATTGTGGGTGATCTTGTGATTGTGCGTGGGATTACGGCGAACTGGGGTGGTGACGGACCGGCGCGGGACCGGTTTTATGCGTTCCAGAAAGAGACGGGGGCGCTGGTGTGGGCGTCGACGCCGGGGGTGCAGCCTAACGATTCGTCGTTCAGCACGGGGATCATTGAGATGAGGGATGGCGTGCCGGTGATGTATGCGACGACGGGTTGTGCGCACTATGTGGCGATCAATGCGCTGACGGGGAAGCCGCTGTGGCGCTGGACGGGAGGGAAGGGCGGGATCAATTCATCGGCGCTGCTGGTGGATGGGCTGCTGATTTCGGCGCACGACAAGGAGAATCTTGATAGTACGGAGACCGGGCGGCTTGCAGCGGTGCGGATTCCTGACAAGGCGCTGCCGCCGGGGCCGCCGGAGGATCCGGTGCCGGTGCTGGATGCGAAGGCTGAGGCATGGCGTTTCCCGTACTCTGCGGAGACGAGCACGCCGTCGTATGCTGACGGCATGGTGTTTCAGATTGTGACGTCCGGGGTGCTTTACGCGGTGGATCCGAAGGAAGGGAAAGAGTTGTGGAGTGTGAAGCTCGGGCCGGGCAATCTGCATTCGTCGCCGACTTGGGTGGATGGATTGCTGTATGTGCCGATTCTGAATGACACGGCGAGCGAGGATGGACTGCTTTATGTGATCAAGCCGACGAAGGAGAAGGGTGAGATTCTGCACCGGATCAAGCTGGAGGGGTTTGCGTTCGGGGCTCCGGCGGTGGCGAACGGGAAGCTGTATGTGACGACGACGAAGCACCTGTATTGTTTTGAGCTTGGGACGGACGTGACGGGCAAGGGCGACTGGTTCCGGTTGCCGAAGACCCAGGTTGGGCCGGTGGCGTCGCTGCAGGCGATGCCGCAGGAAGTGATTCTGTATCCTGGCAAGAGTCAGGGATTCAGTGTGCGATCGATTGATGCGAAAGGTTATCCTGTGGGGCCGGTGACGGATGCGAAGTGGGAGAGTTTCATTCCACCGACGGCGAAAGTGCGTGCGACGCTGGATGCGGCGTTCAATGAGAAGGGCGAGCTGGCGGCGGGAGCTCAGGCGAAGACGAGTGCGGGCGCGTTCAAGGGGACGGCGGGGACGGCGTTCGGGATCGTGCGCGGGCGGGTGATGCCTGACATTCCGTTCACGCAGGATTTCGAGAAGTTCGAGATCAACCAGGTGACGCTAGCGGATGGGACGACGGTGAAGCCGCTGGTGGCTCCTCCGGCGGCACCGGCGGGGGCTGCCCCGGCACCGGTGGCGGCGACGGCTGAGGAAGCGGCGGCTGGGACGAAGTTCGCTTATCCACCGCTGCCGTGGATTGGCGGTCGGTTTAAGTGGGAAGTCCGGGACATGGACGGCGGCAAGGTGCTGGTGAAGACATTGTCGCCGGTGTTCTTCCAGCGTGCGATGACGTTCATCGGCAGTCCTGAGATGAAGAATTACACGATGCAGGCGGACGTGATGACTGATGGGAACCGCCGGATGAAGAGTGAGGTTGGGGTGATCAATCAGCGGTATCTGATCACGCTGAAGGGCAACAGCAACGAGATCGAGGTGAGTTCCAACCAGGAGCGATTGAAGGTGGCTGCGCCGTTCACGATTGCGGCGAAGCAGTGGTACACGCTGAAGACGCGGGTGGATGTGAAGGAAGACGGGAGCGGGGTGATCCGGGGCAAGGCGTGGGTGAAGGGAGAGCCTGAGCCGGAGAAGTGGACGATCGAGGTGCCGCACAGCCATGCGCACCGTCAGGGATCGCCGGGGTTGTTCGGGTTTGCGCTGCAGGGCAAGCAACCGGTGTATGTTGACAATGTGAAGGTGACGTCGAACGACTGATTCCGCATCCCGGCGAAAGTTCCGGGCGTTCCTGTAGCCCAGCGATGACCACTGTCTCCACTCCTTCTGCGCCTGCTGTCAGGTTCCGTGTCGGCAATGAAAAGCTGATCCGGGTGCTGCCAGGGGCGTCGGCACGCCTGCTTTCCCTGCTGAAGAAGCAGGGGCGTGAGGAGCAAGGCGGGCTGCGGGTGGCGGTGGTGGGGGGAGGGTGTTCCGGGCTTCAGTACAAGATGGATCTGGTCGATGGACCTGCGGACCGGGACATCATGGTGGAATCGGCGGGAGTGCGGGTGGTGATTGATCCGAAGAGTGCGCTGTTTGTGACGGGTTCGGAGCTGGATTTCAGCGACGACCTGCAGAGTGGCGGGTTCAAGGTGAGCAATCCGAATGCGGTGGTGACGTGTTCGTGCGGTGAGAGTTTTGCCGCGTGAGGGGTGGCGTTCCGGTTGTTATGGGAATGACGACGGATCCGTTTTCGCTGCTCGGGCTGGAGCCGTCGGCTGCGCTGGATCCTGCGGTGGTGAGGCAGGTG
>JAIXPK010000143.1 GCA_027486335.1 Verrucomicrobiaceae bacterium
CCGTCGGCCATGGTGATGGCGGCGGATTCCTTGCCGGTGCTGTGGCGTTCGCCGCCCCAGACGACCTTGCCGGTGGCGGCGTTGAGGCAGATAGGGAAGCCGTTGTTGTGGCCGGTGCCGGCGTAGATGTGGCCGTCGTGGAAGATCATGCCGCCGTGGTGGTTCTGGAAGGTTTTGGATTCGAGGAAGTAGACCTCTTCGGCTTTGAGGCCTTGTTTGTCAGGAACGATGCGGAGGAGGGCAGCACCTGCGCCGTAGCCGGTGGAGACGAAGACGTGGTCGTCCCAGACGAGGGGCGTCGGGATGTTAGCGGTGCCGTTGTTGACGCGGCCGTAGTGCCAGAGGACCTTGCCGGTTTCTGGGTCGATGCCGACGACGGCGCGGCCAACGAGTTGCACGTACTGGCGGCGACCGGCGGCGTTGCTGATGACGACGCTGGAGTAGGCTGCGCCGTCGAGGCCGTTGTCGCCGAGCATGGGGGTGGGGGTTTTCCAGAGGGTTTTGCCGGTACGGGTGTCGAGGGCGGCGAGGAGGGCATTGCGGCCGCCGGGGGTGACGATGAGGCGGTCGCCGTCGGCCAGGGGGGATTCGCTCCAGCCCCAGCCTGACTCCATTTTGCCGCCGAAGTCTTTTTCGAGATTGCGCTGCCAGAGTTTCTTGCCGGTGGTTGCGTCGGCGGCGGTGATGTTTCCGGTGCGGTCGATGGCGAAGACGCGACCGTTGGAGATGGTCGGGGTGCCGTTGGGTTCGTCGCCACCTTCGCAGGTGGTGAGGGACCAGAGTTCACGGTGGGTGGCGACGTCAACGGCGATGAGTGAGGTGCCGAGTTTGCCGTTCGTCGGACGGCGGCGGCCCATGGTGTAGAGGCGGCCGTCGGCGATGACGACGGAGGCCATGCCTTCGCCGAGGCCTTCGAGTTTCCATGCGAGCGGGGGCCCGTCCTTCGGCCATTCGCTGAGGAGACCGGTGTCCTTGGAGATGCCGTCGCGCTGTGCGCCGCGCCATGTGGGCCAGTCGGCGGAGGCGATGAGGAGAGAGACGTGAAGGGTGGCGACGGCGGTGAGGAGGGGCTTCATGATGACGGGACGGTAGCGTGGTCGCGGGCCCGGGACGAGGAAAAAGGCGGGGGGTTACGGGTTCGGCCTGGCGTCGAGGGCGTCGAGTTGGCGCAGGAGTTGGTCTTTTGAGATGTCAGGACAAGCGTACTGCGGGGGTGACCCGTTTGGTGAATTCGCTTTCGGAGATGGGGCGGGGGTCGTTCACAACGAACCGCGTCGGATCTGGACAGCCTCCTGCGAGACGCCGAAGAATTCAGCGAGTTCAGCGGTCCCGAGGCCTTCCTGGGACTTGCCGCGAAAATCTGCTTCGGGCATCAGGAAGCCAGCGGCGAACCAGTTGGCTTCCCATTCGACCCGGCCGCTGCCATCCCGCTTCACTGACAGTGGCTTTCTGCCCAATTGGGAATGGAGCATGTAGTGACCGATTTCATGGGCGATGGTGAACCGGCTGCGTCGGTCGCCTGAGAGGGGACTGAGGGCGATATGAAAGTCTCGCGGGCCTTTGACGGTGATGGAGCCGGTGTTGCGAGCGCTGGCCCAGTCTGAGGTCGAGATGGTGCCACCGAGTTTGCTGACCACTGCTTCGATGCTGTCGCCAAGCTTGAAGCCTAGAGACTGGGCTGCTTCGGAGGCGAACCGCTGCACTTCCGCGCGGCTCCATCCACAGGGTTCCGGTTCGTGGAACGCGATTGAGGTGCTCATGGTCGGGGGTGACACGATCCGGGCAGGCGGAAGGTTGAGAAGATGAAATTTTTGTTGGGTGTCGTGCGGCTGCTGGAGCGAGGTGACGGGTTCAGCAAAGGGGAGGGTGAAGGGTTGCGGGGCGGTGGTGTGGGAAGGGCTTGTGGAGGGGAACTGGCTGTTTGTGAAGTGTGGGGATTCTCGCAACTGGCCAGGCCACTGGTGGCGTGCGGGACCGTCTTGCTTTGGGTTTGGCGGTCATCGGGTTGAGGCGAGTTGGTGACGGGTTTTTTCCAGTTCTGCGGCGAGGAGTTTTTCGTTGGGGAGGAGCATCTGGTATTCGCGGGCGAGGACTTTGCTGCCGAGGTTTTCGAGGGCGTATCTGGCGACGGATTCGTCTTTTTCGGCGCAGAGGATGAGGCCGACGGGCGGGTTTTCGCCTTCGTGGGTCCAGTGTTCTCGGGCGTAATTGAGGTAGAGGTGCATCTGTCCGGCATCGGCGTGGGTGAACTTGCCGAGTTTGAGGTCGATGACGACGAGGCAGCGCAGGCGGCGGTGGAAGAAGAGCAGGTCTATCCGATACCACTCGCTGCCGATGCGCAGTCTGCGCTGGCGACCGATGAAGGCGAAATCGCTGCCGAGTTCCATGAGGAAGGTTTCGAGATGGCGGATGAGGGCGTCTTCGAGGTCTGTTTCTGAGTATTCGTCTCGGAGGTTGAGGAACTCGAGGACGAGGGGGTCGCGGATTTCCTCGTCGGGAGTGAGGGTGTCTGCTGGTGTTGCCTTGCCGCCCTTGGTGAGCATGGCGGCTTTATTGCGCGAGAGGAGAGCCCGCTCGTAAAACTTGGAGGTGATCTGGCGATCGAGCTGTTTTATCGTCCAGCCTCCGCGCAGGGCTTCTCCGTGGTAGAAGGTGAATGCATCGTTGGACTTGAGGCGAATGAGCCTCGTGTAATGCGACCACGACAGCGGCAGGCGGGAAGCAAGGGTCTCGATCCACGCGAGAACAGCGGGTTCCGATTTCCGCAATGGCATTGCGGAAATCTGGCCTGCACGAGGGGGCTCTTTGGATTTCCGAGTCGGCGATTCGGAAATCCGCAACGGCGTTGCGGAAATCTCGGGCAGGGGAAAACGCTGATAGAAAAGGCGGAAGCGCTCCAGATTATCCACGCTGAATCCGCGACCATGTCTGGCGGCGAGATCCGCAGAGAGTCTAACCAGCAACGCGGCCCCATATGTAGCGCGGGCTTTTCCGCCCTGCTCGAACTCCACAATCTGTCGGCCCGCGTCCCAGTAGGTGGCGGTCATGACCGCATTCGTGGCACGAACGGCAAATCTGCGCGCGGTCGTGATCAAAAGGTCGATGCCTCCAAGCAAGTGCTCGTATCCGGGCACCTGGGGCTCGGATGCGGTCTTGATGGATTCAGGCTTGGGCGTGGTCATGCGGGATTTCAATTGATGACTTTGGGGCATGGGTCAGAACTCCGGGATGGGGCGTTCGTGAGAGGATGGGCGAGGTGGTGGGTCGGGGAATGCTGCGGTGTCTGGGAAGTTTTCGGCGAGGTGGCGGGCGATTTCGGTGATGGAGTTGAACTGGGCATCGACGGCGGGTTCCTGATCGAGCGGGCGCGGATTCTCCTCGATGGGCAGTGCTGCCAGTGCTCGGCGGTGCTGGCGTTTGCTTTCACGGATGCGGGCGAGGTCGAAGTTCATGGCGGTCAATCGGTGAGGGATTGTTGCTCAAAGTTCTGCCATGCGCCAGCGAGGTGAAATCTGGCCGGGGTGAAGGTAGAAGCGGTATCCTTCCGCTTGGGATCGGCAGCGGAGATGGTGGCCTCGGGTGAAAAGGCGGTTGGGAACTGATTCGGAGAGGTAAGCGGCGGGAGGCGGCTTCCCCTTTGGTTTTGTCTGGCTGAGGGGGGCATGGGGGAGAATAGCGGGGAATGGGGGAGGGGGTGAAATTTGCCGTCGCGGGGGGAGGTGGGATGGTGGAGTGGGGAGGGATGAAGAGAGTTGTGCTGCTGAGTTATCTGAGTGTGTGCCTTGGGTTGGGGCGGGTGGTGGTTGGGCAGGAAGTGGTGAGGGTTGGGGAGGGGTCGTATGCTGGCGGGCCGCCGGTGGGGAAGATGGTGGATGGGAAGACGAAGGTGGATGCGGTGGTGGAGACGGAGGGGCGGCGGGTGTATCTGGTGGAGGAGGGTGCGGGGCGGGCGGTGCCGAGCAACAAGTGGTATCAGAATCTGCTATTGAAGCAGTACGGGACGGGGATGTGGGCGATGCCGCACCGGGTGGATGCGACGAAGGAGGGGATCGAGATTTTCCATTCGACGAGTTACAGTGGGGATGGGGTGCGGGCGCTGACGGAGTTTCCGCTGGTGGTGGGAGGTGAGGGGTTCGGGCCGGTGGATTCGCGGGTGAAGGGATGGGGTGACTGGTCGGTGGCGTTCCGGAGTTATGAGAGTGAGGGTCGGTGGATGGATGTGACGTTAGGAGAGGGGATGCCGACGGTGTGGTGTGAGTTTCGCGGGGTGGTGCCGCGGTTGTGGGCGGGTGGGCATGGTGGTGGGGGGAGTCGGGCGGAGCGGGTGCCTGGGTGGTTCGGGTTGGATGGGAAGCCGGTGACCTTGCCGGTGAAGGGGGCGGCGCTGGGGATGCGGCATGAGGGGAGGTGTTATGGGATTTCTGCGCCTGAGGGGACGGAGTTTGCGATGGGGGCGGACGGGCGGGTGGCGGTGACGTTTGCGGGGGAGGGCGGGTATCTGGTGATATCGATGCTGCCTGCGGAGAAGGATTTTGCGGTTAGTCATGTGTGGGCGTATGCGGTGCCGCGGGACACGCGATTGGATTGGGAATATGACAGGGAGGCTGGGCGGTTGCGGACTGAGTGGGTGGTGGAGACGGCGCCTTTGAAGCAGGGTGCGAAGGGCGTGCTGCAGGGATTTCTGCCGCATCAGTGGCGGGACAACGTTGAGCCGCTGGAACTGGGCGGGCCGGAGTTCGGGACGATTCGCGGGGTGATGAAGTGCGGGGCGGGCGAGCGGTTCCGGATGAGTCATGCGTTCTGGGGCGTGCTGCCGGGATTGCCGGCGGTGGGGGAGATGGGTGGGGCGGCGGGTCGGGTGTCGGGGTTGCTGCGCGAGCATTTTGCGGAGACGAAGAAGCCGTTAGGGACGGACACGTACTGGGGCGGGAAGGATCTGCAGCGGTATGCGCAGGCGGCGCTGGTGGCGGCGGC
>JAIXPK010000269.1 GCA_027486335.1 Verrucomicrobiaceae bacterium
CTACCACACCCCCACCCGCGCCCGCGAGGTCTTCGACGTCTCCGGCGCTGGCGATACCGCCATCGCCCTCTTCACCCTCGCACTCGCCGCCGGAGCCAACCCACGCGAAGCCGCCGAAATCTCCAACCTCGCCAGCGGCATCGTCGTCGGCAAGGTCGGCACCGCCACCCTCACGCCAGACGAACTCCTCGCCGCGTGCGAAAAGTAGCACTTCCCGCCGCCTCCTCCGTCTTTACAGCCGCCCCTCCCGCCACCATACCGTGTGGCCATGAATCCCCGGCTCCTCCTCTCCCTCCTTCCCGCTCTCGCCGCCCTCTCCACACTCCCAGCCGCCGCCGAACTCCGCATCCCCGGCGGCACCGCCTACTCCGACCCGGACCCCAACGCCATCCGCATGTCGGAACGCGAAAACGTCCTCCGCAGTTGGTCCGACCCCGCCCAGCACGCGCTCTGGTTCGGCCAGTTCCTCCAAACCGGCGACATCACCGCCAGTCTCGTCGTCAAAGCTCCCAAAGACTCCCCCTCCAAACTCCGCCTCTCCCTCGGCGACCAGCACCTCGACGCCTCCATCACCGGCACCGGCGAACCACTCACCATCCCCCTCGGCAAGCTCTCCATCCCCTCCAAGGGCTACCACCGCTTCACCCTGACTTCCCTCAACCCCAAGGGCTCCCCCACCGGCGATGTCCTCGCCCTCGTCCTCGACGGCACGCCCGCCACCGACGCCCACTTCAATCTCAAACCCCGCCGCAACGCCGCCTCCGTCCACCTGTCCTATCAAACCCCAAAGGACACCGACATCACCGGCTTCTACAACGAGGTCACCGCCGTCACCGACCCCGTCACCACCTTCTACATGGCCTGCGGCTTCGCACGCGGCTACTTCGGCATGCAGGTCAACTCGGAAACCGAACGCCGCATCATCTTCTCCGTCTGGGACGCCGCAGAAGGCGGCAACGCCGACTCCCGCAAAGACGTTAACCCCGAAAACCACGTCCAGCTCCTCGCCAAAGGCGACGGCGTCGACGCCTCCGTCTTCGGCGGCGAAGGCACCGGCGGCCACAGCCATCTAGTCTACCCATGGAAAACAGGCTCCACCCAGAAATTCTGGCTCACCGGCAAACCAGAAGGCAACCACACCGACTACACCGGCTGGTGGTTCCATCCTGACAAAAACGAATGGTTCCGTCTCGCCTCCTTCCGCGCCCCCAAAGACGGCAAATTCCTCCGCGGTCTCCACTCCTTCAGCGAAAACTTCTGGGGCACCACCGGCCACCTCCAGCGCAAAGCCCTCTTCGGCCCTCAGTGGATCCTCACCAAAGACAAGCAGTGGCTCGAAATCACCTCAGCCTCCTTCTCCCACGACGGCACCGGCCGCGCCGACCGCACCGACCGCTTCATGGGCGTCGAATCCAACCGCTTCTTCCTCAGCCACGGCGGCTTCCTCGACGGCTTCTCCAAATTCGGTGACCCCTTCTCACGCCCAGCCTCACCCGCCCATCCCTCCGGTCTCCCGGAGTAAATCCTAACTCTCTTCTCCCATGTACGGCTCCTTCCAGCAGCACCTCGCCTCCACGCTCGACTCCATCCGCGACGCCGGGCTCTTCAAATCCGAACGCCTCATCGCCTCCCCTCAAGGCGGTCGCGTCCATCTCGATGACGGCCGCGAGGTCGTCATCATGTGCGCTAATAACTACCTCGGCCTCGGCAACCACCCCGAAGTCGTCGCCGCCGCCCACGAAGCCGTCGACCAATGGGGCTACGGCATGGGCAGCGTCCGCTTCATCTGCGGCACCCAGACGCTCCACCGTCAGCTCGAGTCCGCCCTCTCCTCCTTCCTCGGCACCGAAGACACCATCCTCTACTCCTCCTGCTTCGACGCTAACGGCGGTCTCTTCGAAACCCTCCTCTCCGACGCCGACGCCGTCATCTCCGACTCCCTCAACCACGCCAGCATCATCGACGGCATCAGGCTCTGCAAAGCCATGCGCTTCCGCTATCAGAACCGCGACATGGCCGACCTCGAAGCCAAACTCAAGGAAGCCCGCGCCGCCGGCGCTCGCTTCATCATGATCGCCACCGACGGGGTCTTCAGCATGGACGGCACCTACGCCCCCATGGACGAAATCTGCAACCTCGCCGACCGCTACGACGCCCTCGTCATGATGGACGACTCCCACGCCGTCGGCTTCGTCGGCCCCTCCGGCCGCGGCACTCACGAGAAATTCAACGTCCTCGACCGCGTCGACATCATCACCGGCACACTCGGCAAGGCCCTCGGCGGTGCCAGCGGCGGCTACACCAGCGGCCGCCGCGAAATCATCGATCTCCTCCGCCAGCGCTCCAGACCCTATCTCTTCTCTAACACACTCGCCCCTGTCATCGCCGCCGTCTCCCTCAAGGTCCTCGACCTCCTCCAGCGCGACCCCTCCCTCCGTCTCTCCCTCTGGGAAAACACCTCATGGTACGTCAACGCCATGCGCGCCGCAGGCTTCGAAATCTCCGCCGGCGAACACCCCATCGTCCCCATCATGCTAGGCGACGCCAACCTCGCCCAGAACATGGCCGCCCACCTCCTCTCCTCAGGCGTCTACGCCGTCGGCTTCTTCTTCCCAGTCGTCCCCCAAGGCAAGGCCCGCATCCGTACCCAGGTCAGCAGCGCCCTCACCCGCCCGGACCTCGAACTCGCCGTCAGCGCCTTCGTCAAAGCCCGCGACGCCGCCTCCCACTAACGCCATCCTATCCCATGCGCCGCACCGTCTTCATCTTCGACTCAGACCCGGCCACCAAACACCTCTGGCCCACATGGGAAGCCCGCAAAGCCAGCATCTCCGGCAACGCCCTCACCCTCGAATGGCCCCACGGCACCATGACCATCACCGCCGCTGACCCCGAACTCGTCGCAGACGTCCTCTTCGCCCACGACTCCAAAGCCGAAATCGTCACCGGCCGTCTCGGCATCACTTCCGTCTCCTACTCCCCCATCCCCAAAGACGACCCCTCCATCCCAGCCAATCTCGCCGCCGCCCTCCGCGCCTTCCTCGGCGACCACCCATGAAACTCTCCCTCCTCGCCGCCACCCTAGCCTCCCTCCTCGTCTCCCTCGCCGCCAACCCGCCGCCCACTCCCTCACCTCCCGCCAAACCAGCCTCCCCTCCAGACCAATCCGCCGAAGCCCTCGACCTCGGCCTCAAAATCCTCGCCATCCACCACGCCCTCGAACACCCGGACCTCCCCGCCAGCCTCAAAGCCATCACCGACCTCGGCACCGACTCACGCCACTACTCCATGGTCCGCGGCTGGCTCTCCCAACTCCTCTCCGCAGACGAATCCATCGCCTCCGCCTCCAAAGACAACACCCCTCCCCGCATCACCACACGCATCGCCTTCCTCAAAAAAGCCATCCGCGCCATCGATCTCGAATAACCGCCCTCCCCGCGCCGCGAATCCCATTGCCGCAACGCCGCTCCCGGCCATGATGCACCCCAATGAGCGCCACCCGTCCAGTCTATGCGAGCGAAGCCGATGTCGCCGCCGCCGCAGAACCACTGGCGCGGCTGCGCCGCACCCTTGAATCCGTCCTCTTTGGCAAAGAAGAACTGATCAGCCTCACCCTCACCGGTCTCCTCGCCCGCGGCCACCTCCTCCTCGAAGGCCTCCCCGGCCTCGGCAAAACCGAACTCGTCAAAGGCCTCGCCAAAGCCCTCGGCCTCGCCACCCGCCGCATCCAGTTCACCCCCGACCTCCTCCCCGGCGACATCACCGGCAACCCGGTCCTCCGCGAAACCCCCGAAGGCCGCACCTTCGTCTTCCAACCCGGCCCGATCTTCGCCAACCTCGTCCTCGCCGACGAAATCAACCGCGCCAGCCCCAAAACCCAGAGCGCCCTCCTCGAAGCCATGCAGGAACGCCGCGTCACCGTCCTCGGCACCAGCCACGACCTCCCCGATCCCTTCTTCGTCCTCGCCACCCAGAACCCCGTCGAACTCGAAGGCACCTACCCGCTCCCGGAAGCCCAGGTCGACCGCTTCCTCTTCAAACTCGAGGTCCTCCGCAACGACGCCGCCACCCTCGAACGCATCGTCCGCGACCGCGAACTCGGCGTCGAACCCTCCGTCTCCCAGGTCATGGAAGCCGCGGAACTCGCCAGCCTCCTCGCCCTAACCCGCCGCATCTTCCTCCCCGACGTCGTCGCTAACTACATCGCACGTCTCGTCGACGCCACCCATCCCGGCCAGTCCGCCGCCGCCTCAGGCGTCAAATTCGGAGCCAGCCCCCGCGCCGCCCTCAGCATGGCCTCCGCCGTCAAAGCCCGCGCCCTCCTCCACAACCGCGTCAACGCCAGCTTCGAAGACGTCCAGGCCATCGCCCACGCCGTCCTCGGCCACCGCCTCATCCTCGACTACTCCGCCCGCATCGAAGGCCGCTCCGCCCGCCACATCGTCGCCGACCTCCTCAAGGAAATCCCCACCCGCCAGGGCGCACTCCCGCGCACGCTCCAGGAATCCCCGGCCTGACAAATATGAAGCCGTCCCTCCCTCTCCTCCTCCTCGCCGCGGCCGCTCCCCTCGCCGCTCAGGAAACCCACACGTTCCCCACCGCCAACGACGGCCAGAGCCGCGTCGAAATCACCAGCATCTTCAGCCCGCCTCCACCCACTGGCTTCGTCCCCCTCCGCATCGCCGTCATCAACAGCACCGATGCCGATCAGTCCGTCCGTATCGACACCTCCAGCGAATCCAACAGCGGCAACTCCGCCATCTCCTCCTTCTCCATCAACGCCCCTCGCCGCGAAACCACAGTCACCGAACTGATGGCCCCGGCCTTCTCTCCACCAGTCACCTCCGGCTACGACCACGCCACCTTCAACGTCGACTCCTCCGCCGCAGGCAGCACCAACTCCTTCCACATGGCCTCCTCAGGCCTCGGCGACCTCCCCTGCGTCGCCTTCAGCACCGCCCTCGTCGGCAAAAACCTCGACGACATCAACAACGGCGCCGTCTCCTCAGGCCCAAGCTCATGGCGCTATATGAATCGCGCCTTCGCCTCCAGCTACATCCCATTACAACTCCCCTCCGACTGGCGCGGGCTCTCAGGCATCGACGTCCTCGTCATGACCACCGACGACTGGCGCGACCTCGACCCCGCTCGCCAGCTCGCCGTCCGCCACTGGATCGCCCTCGGCGGCCAGCTCGAACTCCGCTTCAAAGGCCAGGCCCCGGACCTCAACTCCCTCGGCCTCGCCCTCGACGGCGGCGCCCCGCCTGAAGGCGACGCCAGACGCGGCCTCGGTTCCGTCAGGCTCACCCCATGGGACGGCCTCGCCCTCGGTTCCGGCACGTTCCGCGACTACTCCGCTGGCAACGACAGACCAACCCCGGAACGCGTCCGCCACGCCTCCGGCATCACCGTCACTTCCCTCCTCGAAACCATCGGCCCACGCGCCGCCTCCGCCCTCCCCGTCGGCCTCATCCTCCTCGCCTTTGGCATCCTCGTCGGCCCACTCAATCTCTTCAAATTCGCAGGTCCCACAAGGCGCCACCGGCTCTTCATCACCACACCCCTCATCTCCCTCGGTGCCTCCCTCGTCCTCCTCGGCTTCATCCTAGCCAGAGACGGCACCGGCGGCCGCGGCCGTCGCTCCGCAGTCATCTACATCAACCCGGACGACCACTCCGCCTGCATCCGCCAGGAACAAATCTGCCGCACCGGCGTCCTCCTCGGCAGCTCCTTCTCCACTAGCCAACCCGCCGCCGTCTCCGTCGGAGCGGTCTCCGCCTTCGACCCCTCCAACCCCTCCGTCTCCTTCTCCAATTCCCAAAGCGACACCAATCTCCGCTGCGCCTTCAATTCCCCCACCGAGCTCTCCGGCGACTGGTTCCAAAGCCGCAGCGAACAAGTCCACTTCATCAAAACCGTCACCGCCACCCGCGGCCGCATCGAAATCTCCGGTACCCCGGACGCTCCCTCCGCCGTCTCCTCCTTCGACTTCCCACTCGATTCCCTCTTCTGGCGCGACGCCACAGACCAATGGTGGCAAGCCCCTTCCACCGTCACCACCGGTACCCCCACACCTCTCACCAAGGTCCCCTCCATGAACCTCTCAGGCTTCACCTCCGCCAATGCCGTTTCCCCCAAGGGCCGCTGGTTCCTCGCCACCACCTCAGACCCCCGCGCCGGTCTCGTCGACACGCTCCCCTCCATCCGCTGGGAACGCAATGACATCATCCTCTGCGGCCCGGTCCCCTGACTCTCCCCTATCATGTCCGAACCCGCCATCCTCGTTGAAAACCTCCAGCGCCACTTCGGCCCGCTCCGCGCCGTCGACGGGGTCTCCTTCTCCATCGACCAGGGCCGCGTCGTCGGCTTCGTCGGCGCCAACGGCGCTGGCAAAACCACCACCATGCGCATCCTCGCCACCCTCGACTACC
>JAIXPK010000441.1 GCA_027486335.1 Verrucomicrobiaceae bacterium
CGCTCCAGCTGCCGCACCTGCATCGCCGCCCGCGGATTAGCCCGCAGCACCGCCTCGTGCCGCATCATGAAATCCCAGTACAGCGTCGTGAACGGACACGCCTCCACCCCAGTCGACAGCGCCGGATTCTTCGGACACCGCTGACAGTACCCGCTCATCCGCTGAATGTACTTCCCCGACGCAATATACGGCTTCGACGCCATCAGCCCGCCATCCGCATACTGCGACATCCCGATCGTGTTAGGCATTTCCACCCACTCCACCGCATCCACATACACCGCCAGATACCACTCGTGCAGCCTCCGCGGATTCACCCCGACCAGCAGCGCATACAGCCCCGTCACCATCAGTCGCTGAATGTGATGCGCATACCCGTACTTCAGGGTCTGCCCCAGCGCATCGCTCAGACACGCATACGGCGTCTCCCCAGTCCAGTAGAATCCCGGCAGCGGCTCCGTCGCTCCTAACGCGTTCCGTTCCTCATACCCCGGCATGTGCATCCAGTAGATCCCCCGCACATACTCCCGCCACCCGAGGATCTGCCGGATGAATCCCTCCACCGCCGCCAGCGGTGCCCTCCCTTCCCGCCACGCCTTCTCCGCCGCCGCCACCACCTCCGCCGCCACCAGCAATCCCAGATTCAGTGAAGACGACAGCAGCGAATGCCACAACCACGGCTCGCCCGGCCACATCGCGTCCTGCCAGCGCCCGAACCCGCCCAGCCGCCCGCTCACAAATCCCTCCAGCGCCCGCAGCGCGTCCTCCCGCGTCACCGGCCACCCGAACGTCTCAAGGCTCCCCGGATGATCCGGAAACCGCAGCGCCACCAACTCCATCACCTCCCGCGTCACCGCATCCGGCGGAAACATCAGCGGCACCGGCACGTCCTCAGGCCCCTTTCGACCGAAACTCCCCCGGTTCTCCTCGTCGTAATTCCATTCCCCGCCCACCGGCTTGCCATTCTCCATCAGAATCCAATAACGCCGCCGCATCTCCCGGTAGAAATACTCCATCCGCAGTTCCTTGCGCCCCGCCGCATGCTTCCGGAACGCCTCCAGATTGCAGAAATATCGCCGATCCTCACAAATCGTCAGCGGCACACCCGCGCGCCGGCACACCTGCTCCACTCCCCGCAGAATCCGATGCTCCCCCGGATGCGTGCACCACACTTCCTCCGGCCGCCGCTCCTCCAGAAACGCCGCCAGCACGCCCCCTAACGTCCCCGGATGATCCACCTCATCCAGCGCCGTGTAATCCACCGTCCACCCATCCGCCCTCAGTCGATCCCGGAAATGCCTCATCGCAGCCAGAAACAGCACAATCCGCTGCCGGTGCGACCAAACCACAGTCGCTTCCGACGACGCCTCCGCCATCCAGATCACGTCCCGATCCCGATCCGCCCCGTCAAACACGGAGGCATCAGCATTCAACTGATCACCAAATACCAGCAGCACGCGTCTCAGGGGCTTCAACATCCCCCTTCCTTACGCCCGCCATCCCCATCCCGCCGCCCGTGACTCACCAACTCACTGCGCCAGTGGATGCGTCGCCATCGCGTTCCAGTCCGCCATGAAACGCCCATGAATCGCCTCACTCTCAATCCGCAGCATCGTCTCGTCATTCCCAGTCAGCGCCGGATCCGTGAAATTCTGCGATCCCGTCAGCACCACCTTCCGCTGAGCACTCCGCCACACGCCATCCATCAGCAGATACTTGGAATGCAGCGGCGCATACCGCCGCACCGGAATCCCCGCACCCTCAAGCAGCGCCAGAATCTCCGATCCCGCCTCCGCAGGATTCACCAGCACCGCCACGTCCACGCCAGCCTGATGCAGCGTCACCAGTTTCCGCGCAATCGCACTCCGCGGATTCGACCACGTCGCCATCGCCACCCTAATCGAGCCACCAGCATTCGCATCCAATCCATCCAGCGCCTCCACCACCGGATCACCGCTGCCAGTACCGGCATCCGCCGTCGCCCTAGGAAAACAATGCAGCCCAATCGGCCCAGTCTGGCCACTCACCCGGTAATAATCCGGCTCCGCCACGCACAGCGACATATCATTCCAGTAACGCAGATACGCGTCGTAAACCTCAGGCCGCCCCCGGAGAACCACCATGTTGTTGTTCCGCGTCAGCTGGAACCCAGTCAGGTTCGCCGACGATTGCACCGTAACCTTCGCCCCGTCCCCTGTCACATCGGAAAACAGGAAGAACTTGTTATGATTGATCCGCCCACCCATCGCTCCCATCACCTCTCCCTGCGCGTTCCGACAGGCAATCACATGCCCCGCCGGCAGTCGTTCCACAAGGCTCTGCACCGCCGGAAAATCACCGCCGGAAATCACCCGCACATCCACCCCGCGCTCCTGCGCCGCCACAAACGCATCCGCCATGCTTTGCCGATCCCACGTGTATACCGCCGCCCTAACCGTCGACCCGGGCTTCGCCTTCGCCAGCAATTCCAGCAATCGACCCTCCAGCACCGTATCCGCCGTCGTTCCGTCCGGACCAATCGCGCTGAACAACGCCTCAACCTGCCCGTCCAGCAGCGGCGCAGCCACCGGAGCCGCCTCCCGCTGCACCACCCGATAAAACCCGCGCTCTCCCGCATCATCCACAAATCCTAGCGCCCGCCCCGCCGCCTCAAACGGCACCCCGCCCTCCGCAGGCCACACCGCCATATCCTGACTCCGCTGCAGTTCATAAAATCTTCCAGGCACCGTGTCCCACGACAGCCGAACCCGATCCATTGGCACCGGCGCAATCGTCAGCGACGGCGGAGCCGGAGGCCCCGGTATCGTGATCTTCAGATCATCAATCCCCACGCCCGCATCAAAACCGCCATCGTCCCGGTCATTCCAGCGCAGAAACAGCACCGTCCCAGGCTGCCAGTCAAGACCCGTTAGGTCTCCGCTCACCTTGCTCCTGAACTCCGCGCTGT
Organism: Verrucomicrobiaceae bacterium; assembly: GCA_027486335.1. Taxonomy (GTDB): domain Bacteria; phylum Verrucomicrobiota; class Verrucomicrobiia; order Verrucomicrobiales; family V1-33; genus V1-33. The sequence continues at coordinate 2,945 of JAIXPK010000441.1, forward strand.
TCCCATCCCTTTGCCGCGCCGGATTATCCCCATCAACCGCCAGCGTCAGCGTCAGCTCCCCCGGCGCGACTGCATCAAGATCCGGCGCCACCGTCATCAGCGGGCTGGTCAGAAAAGTCGTTTCCGTCAACTCAGCCCCGGCCACACCCCACGCAAATGCCAGCCGGTTCGTGTACTGATTCGCCGTCGTTGTGCTCTGCAGCATCCACGTCTCACGCCAGAACTCAATGTGCAGCGCCGTGACCACCTTCCCAGTGTCATTGATCAGCCTAGTGCCGAATCCCATCGCCGCCGTCCCGGAACCCAGCGCCCCTAGCGCCCGCTCCGCCACACCGCTGGAACCATACGAATACAGCCTGCCACCAGTCAGCTGCGCCGTCTGAATCGTCACGTTCGACGTTCCCGTACCCGTGATCCGCGCCGCCTGCCATCCGGGCAACCCCGGCACCGCCACCTGCAGCCCCAGCGTCGCAGTGCCCGTTAGGGTCTGCGACCCAACCAACGGAAGCGTGTCAAATCCCTCCTCATGGCTCCCGGTAAACGATATCTGCGCCGCCGCAGAAACCACACACGCCATCAGCACCGCCGCTGTCAGCCCAGCGGCACGGAAGTCAGTCTTCATGTCAGGAAATTGGACGCCCGCCATCTCACCACCGGCGACGCGGCAGCAGCACGGCCGCAGCACCCACCATCAGCGACACCCACACCGATGGCTCAGGCACCGCCGAAAAGGCAAAATCATCAATCCCCTGCGTCGCATCGAATCCCGACGAATCAGTGTCGCTCCAGCGCAGATACAGGCTGGCCCCCGGCTCCCACGAAATCCCGCTCACCGTCGCCGTCTTCAACGTCCGGAACCCCGCACTGTTGCCGTCCCGCTGCCGGTTCGGATTGTCACCATTCACCGCACCTAACACCATGTTGCTCGCCGGACTCACCGCATCAAGATCCGCCAGCGCAATCAACGATGAATTCGTCAGATAGTTCGCCGCCGTTGCGGTTCCACCCGAAAACCCATAGGCAAATGCCATCCGGTCCTCTGTCGCATTCTGCGTCGAAGTCCCCTGCACCGCCCAGATTTCATGCGCGTAAGTCACCGTGAACGAGGTCAGCGTCGCGCCGCTGTTGTTCACCAGCGACGTCCCGACGGCTCCGAAAAAGCTCCCGGACCCAAGGGCCGCCACCGCGCGGTCAGATACAGCCGAACCAGCGGAATAAAATCGCCCGCCCGTTGCGTATGCCACGTTGATCGCCGTGTCCGTCACCGCTGTCCCCCCGCGCCGCGCCACTTCCCAGTCGCTCGCCCCAGGCAATGCCGCCTGAAATCCAACCACCCCAGTCCCCACCAGCGTCGTGTTCACCGCCGGCAGCGCATTGAAATCCTGCGTTACCAGCAGGCCCTCAGCTGTATAGGAAATCGCAGCAGATGCCATCTGCAGGCCAGCAGCGGAAATAGCAAGAAACGGCAGGACAAAAGTGATGTTCGGGTTCACACCGACACCTTATCCTCCACCCCGCCGCCGCCGCAACGAACGCGCTCCAACGATTTCGTCACCAGCCCGCTGCGTCGCAGCCTCCACCGCCATCCTGACAAATACCCCCCAGGCTGCGCCGCCATCCCGGCGCAGCCCGAACGCCTTCTCTCCATTACCCCTCGTCCCCGCCAGTGCTCGCCGCCAGCGACGCCACCACGCTGAAATCCTCCAGCGTCGTCGTGTCACCCTTCACCTCCCCACCAGCACAGATCTCCTTCAGCAGCCGCCGCATGATCTTCCCGGACCTCGTCTTCGGCAGCGCCGTCGTGAACCGGATGTCGTCAGGCCGCGCAATCGCCCCGATCTCCTTCGCCACGTGCGTCTTCAATGCCTTCGTCAGCTCCGCACTCGCATGCTGCCCCGTCTTCAGCGTCACAAACGCCACGACTCCCTGCCCCTTGATCTCGTCAGGACGCCCCACCACCGCCGCCTCCGCCACCGCCGGATGCGAAACCAGCGCACTCTCCACCTCCGCCGTCCCCAGCCGGTGACCTGACACATTCAGCACGTCATCCAGTCGCCCCACAATCCAGAAATTCCCGTCCTTGTCACGCCGTGCCCCGTCTCCCGTCAGATAATACCCCAGCTTCTTGTACTCCTTCCAGTACACATCCACATAACGCTTCTTGTCCCCCCACAGCGTCCGCAGCATCGACGGCCATGGCTTCCGCACCACTAGCCGCCCGCCCTGGTTCGGCCCCACTTCATTCCCTTCCTCGTCGACAATCGCCGCATCCACCCCGAAGAACGGCAGCGTCGCCGTCCCGGGCTTCGTCGGCGTCGCCCCGGGCAGCGGCGAAATCAGAATCGACCCCGTCTCGGTCTGCCACCACGTGTCCACAATCGGACAACGCCCGCCGCCAATCATCTTGTGATACCACATCCACGCCTCGGGATTGATCGGCTCACCCACACTCCCTAACAACCTTAGGCTCGACAGATCGTACTTGGTCACATGCTCGTCACCCCACTTGATGAACGCCCGGATCGCCGTCGGCGCAGTATACAGAATCGTCGCTTGGTACTTCTCGATGATCTCCCAGAACCGCCCCATGTGCGGCGTGTCCGGCGCGCCCTCGTACATCAGCACCGTCGCCCCGTTCAGCAGCGGCCCGTACGCAATGTAGCTGTGCCCCGTGATCCACCCCACATCCGCCGTGCACCAGTAAATGTCATCATCACGCAGATCGAAAATGTACTTCGCGGTCGCATACGTCTGCACCGCATAACCACCCGTCGTGTGCAGAATCCCCTTCGGCTTCCCCGTGCTCCCGCTCGTGTACAAAATGAACAGCGGATGCTCCGCATCAAACCCCGCCGCCGGACAAACCGCGTTCACCTTCGCCATCTCATCGTGCCACCACGCATCCCGACCCACCGTCATGTGCACTTCCTGCGCCGTCCGCTTCAGCACAATCACCCGCTTCACCGGCGTCTTCCCCATCGCCAGCGCCGTGTCCACATTGTCCTTCAACGGCACCACTTTCGCACGCCGCCACCCGCCGTCCGCCGTGATCACATGCGTCGCCCCGCTGTCCAGAATCCGATCGTAAATCGCATTCGCACTGAAACCGCCGAAAATCACACTGTGCACCGCCCCGATGCGCGCACACGCCAGCATCGCAATCACCGCCTCCGGCACCATCGGCATGTAGATAATCACCCGGTCCTTCGCCTTCACCCCGTTCGCCTTCAGCATGTTCGCCGCACGGCTCACCTCCCGCTGCAGCTGTAGATACGTCAGGGTCCGCGTGTCCCCGGGCTCACCCTCGAAAATGATCGCCGCCTTGTTCTTCCGCGCCGGATTCGCCGCATGGCGGTCCACGCAATTCTCCGCCATGTTCAGCTTCCCGCCACTAAACCACTTCGCAAACGGTGCCGTCCACTCCAGCACTTTCGTCCACTTCGTCTGCCATGTCAGCTCCCCGGCCTCCCGCGCCCAGAACTTGTCAGGCGTCTTCACACTCTCCTCCCACAACTTCTTGTACTCGGCCATCGACCCGACTCGCGCTTTCTTCGCAAAGGTGGCCGACGGCTTGAAAACGCGTTTTTCAACGAGACTGGATTCGATCTTCTGAGACATGGTCTGGGGGGAAATACGGTGAAGAGTGGGGCGCGACCGTAACGGCGGCTGCCCGGGCGCTCAAGGAAAATGGCAACCTTCCGGGAAAACGGGGCCGCTCCCCTCACCCCGGAAAAAAAGCCCGCCCGGCATCAGTACCGGACGGGCTTCTCGCCTCAGCAATATCGTGGCAATCAGTCCTGCGGCGCTCCCGTCGGCACCGGCTCCATATTCTCGTCAACCTCCACCACCGCATGCGCCACCAGCACGTCCAGCGCCTTCGCCAGCACAATCGAGTGACGCAGGTTCTCGATCCCGTTGTTCTTCTGCAGGGTCTTGACCACCTTCTGCGGCGTGGTCCGGGAACTTGTCGCAATCGCGGTCACCCGCCTCACCATTTCCTCCTGCGTCGCCTGAAGATTCTCACGGGCCACAATCTCCAGCAGGATGAACTCATCCTTCACATCCACCCGCGCCTGATCCGCCGCCGCCTTGACAATCTCCACCTCATTCTCCACAATCATTTCCCGCGGCACCCCGCGCTCCATGTTCATCCGCACCAGTTGCTGCGCCCGCTCCCGCGTCGCGTTGGTCACCACCGATTCCGGCAGCTCGAACTCCATCTTCTCGCGCAGCGCCACCATCGCCGCAATCCGCTTCTGCTCGACATCCCGCTGCACCGATTCCCTCTCAAGATGCTGACGGATCAGCTCCTTCAACCCTTCCAGCGTCTGCCCCGCAATCACCTGCTCGGCAAAAGCATCATTCAGCTCAGGCAGAATCGCCTCCTTCACCTCCTGAACCGTCACCGTGTACACCACTTCCTTGCCAGCCACCGCCTCATTCACATTTTCCGTCGGCATCGTCACCGTGACGTCCTTCGTCTCGCCCTTCTTCATCCCCACCAGCTGCGCTGAAAAACCCGGCAGGAAGCTGCTCTCCACCGCTTTCACAAGGTACCCGGTGTTGGCCGCAAGGAAATGCTCCGACTCCGGCAGCAGCTCGGTCAGCGGCTGATCCCCAGCCTTCGCCGTATAGTCAATCTTCAGAAAATCGCCGTCCTGCACCGCACGGTCAGCCTCCGTAATCGTCGCAAGGCTCTCCTGCTGCCGCTTCAGAACCTCGTCCACCTTCGCATCCGTCACCGCAAACGACGGCACCCGGATCGTCAGTCCCTTGTACTCCGGCAACGCCACTTCCGGCGCCAGCACCACGTGCAGCGTGAACGTCGTCTCGTTCTCCGGCTTGTACCCGCCCACCGACAGCACCCGCAGGTTCTCCTGCTTCACCGCCACACCCAATGCATCGTTCGCCAGCCGGTCAATCAGCTCGCGCTCGATCTCATCATGAAACCGCTTCTCCACCACCGGCCGCGGCACCTTCCCTTTGCGGAACCCCGGAAGGGCGGCATCGCGGGCATAAGCCCCGACAATCGCATCGCGAGCTGCTTTGCGGGTGGCCTCGGGCACCTGCACGCGTACATTGGCGGTGCAGTTCTGTTGTTTTTCGACGGTGATGTTCATGTCAGATTGGAGAAAAAGGACTGTCCGCACCCCCCGGAAACCTCGATTCACAACCACCGGGCAATCCTCAGGCTGCTCTCCGGCCGGGACGGACGGGAGGGCGGATTATAGGAACCGCCCAAGCGATGACAACGGAAGTTTTCGCCGTTCTCACTTCCTCATTCCCCCGCCGCCTTCCCCTTCTCCACCCGCAGCGCCTCCAGCAGCGCCACCACCGCGCCCGCATCATAAAAAGGCTCAGTCCCCGTCCGCTGCCACCGAACCTTCCCCGCCCCATCCGTCACAAACGTCCCGTGTACCGGCCGCCCGCCGTATCCATCCCACGCTCCCCACGCCTTGAACTGCCCCAGCTCCGGATCCGCAAGGATCGGAAACGGATACGGCTCTTCCTTCGTCCGGTCCGGCCCGGCCCACGTCCGCGCCACCCGCTCCGCATTGTCCACACTCACCGCCACCAGCGACGCCCCCGCCGCTCGAATCCGCGCCTCCCAAAGCTTGAAGATATCCAACTGCTTCAGGCAGTGATCACACCGGTACCCCAGAAAAAATATCACCACCCGCGGCCCCGCCGTCTCCATCCCCGGCAATCCCGGCGCACCCACCGGTGACCACATCGGCCCCATCGTCCCCATCGTCCCCTCCGGCATCAGCTCCCCGTCTCCCTCCCGCCGCGACCACCGCGCCACCATCCCATCCGGCACCGAACCCAGCCACGCCGCCGCCGCCCGCCACTCCGGCAACCCCGCCACCACCACCTCCTTGAACGACGCCGGAATCTCCGCCTCCCGGCCCGCCGCCTTCATCAGCGCCACTAACCGAACCGCCGGCACTAACGCATCCACCGTCGGCCACGGCGGCACCGGCTGCCCCTGAATCACCGCAATCCATCCCTCCGTCTCCCGAATCAGATTCGCCGCCGCCTCCAATCCCGCCGCATCCGCCAGCTCAGGCGTCACCCGCATCTGCTCATAAGCCCCGCGCATCGCCGCCAGCTTCGGAAACATCCTCAGCAAATCCCGCTCCCGCGCCGCACCCAGTGTCTCCGCATGCAGCCACCGGATCCTCTCCAGCGAAGGCCCCGACAACGCCGCCAGCGCCCGCCCACTCGTCTCCCGCACCACTCCCCACATCTCTAACCGCACCGCCGTCTCCAGCACACACAAATCACCAGCCTCCCGCGCCGCACCCATCGCCTCATCCACCGCCCCCGCCGACGCCAGCACCCTCGCCCTCCCGCACAACGCCTCATGCAATCCCCGCATCGCCCGCCCATCCCCGGGATCATTTGTCAGGGCCGCACTCGCCAGCCGCGCCGCCTCACCAAACCACGCCGCCGCTTCCCGCAGCCATCCCGCCCGCTCCAACCCCGCCGCCCACGCCGCCGTCGCCGCCACCGACGGTGCCTCCCGCGCCGGCGGCACCGGTCGTTCCCCCGGCCCTCTCAGCCAATCCAGCGCCTGCCCCGGAAACTTCTCCGCTCCCCGCCGCATCATCGCCTCATCCAATCCACCCTCACCCCTCGACAACCGCAGCCGCGCCAGCAGCAACCCCGCCAGCGGTTCCCCCGCCGCCAGTCCCGCCAGCCGCTCTTCTAACACCTTCGCCGCCTCCCCCGCATCATACTTCCGCCGACTCCCCGCCGCCAGCAACTCCGCACGCGACGCCCCGTCCGATACCCTCGCCGCCGGCAACGCACTCAGACTCGCCACCCACGCCGCCGCCAGCTCCCGCATCAATCCCGACGCTCCCTCACCCATCACCGCCAGCGCCTGTCTCGCCGCCGCCGCCGCCCTCCCCGGCATCCCGGAATTCGCCGCCGCCAACCCCACCATCGCCTCCCCATTCTCAGGCTCACGCTCCAGCGCCGCCCTGAACCACCGCTCCGCCGCTCCATCATCCAGCCGAAACACCGCCGCCCAGCCCTCCCGGCAACTCTCCGCCACCCCACGCTCCCCACCCTCCGGCCTCCGAAACGGCCCCTCCGCAAAAAACTCATCCCAAACCGGCACCGCCAGCGGATTACCACCCCGCCCATGCATCAAATGCTCGCCCGCAACCACCCGCGGCACCAGCCAGCCCAGCAGCAGCAACCAGATCATCATCCATCTCATCACCCCCATACCCTGTCCCACCTCCCTCCCCAAGTCCAGCAGCGAAACCACCCGCCGCCTCCGTCATTGTTTTTGACACTGCCACCGCCCCGCGGACACTCGCCCCATGCAACTGTCCGTCAAAGCAGCCCTCGCCAGTGCCTCCCCTCACGACGCCGTCCTCCTCTCCGGTTGGGTCCGCACCCGCCGCGACGCCAAATCCTTCTCCTTCCTCGAACTCAACGACGGCTCCTGCCTCAAAGGCATCCAGATCGTCGCCGACGCCGGCATCCCCGGCTCCGATGACCTCCACAAAATGACCACCGGCGCTTCCATCGCCGTCTCCGGCAAGCTCGTCCCCAGTCAGGGCTCCGAACAGCAATGGGAAGTCCACGCCTCGTCCCTCTCCCTCATCGGCCCAGCCGACGAATCCTATCCTCTCCAGAAAAAAGGCCACTCCCTCGAGTTCCTCCGCAGCATCGCCCACCTCCGCCCGCGCTCCAATCTCTTCGGCGCTGTCTTCCGCATCCGCAGCCGCCTCACCTTCGCCGTCCACCGCTTCTTCCAGGAACGCGGCTTCGTCAACGTCCACACTCCCCTCATCACCGCCAGCGACTGCGAAGGCGCCGGCGAAATGTTCCGCGTCACCACTCTCCCCCAGGGAGCCAACACCCCGCCCGAACAGGACTTCTTCGGCCGCAACGCCTTCCTAACCGTCAGCGGCCAGCTCGAAGCAGAAACCTTCGCCTGCGCCCTCGGCAAGGTCTACACTTTCGGCCCGACATTCCGCGCCGAAAACAGCAACACTTCACGCCACGCCGCTGAATTCTGGATGATCGAACCCGAAGTCGCCTTCTGCGACCTCGCCGCCGACATGGACCTCGCCGAAGCCCACGTCAAAGACATGGTCCGCACCGTCCTCTCCGAATGCCGCGAAGACATCGAATTCTGCAACCGCTTCGTCGACAAGGATCTCATTGCCAGACTAACCATGGTCGCGGAAACCCCCTTCCAGCGCCTCACCTACGAAGACGCCGTCGCCATCCTCAAGGCCTCCTCCCATCCCTTCGAATACCCAGTCGAATACGGCCTCAACCTCCAGAGCGAACACGAACGCTTCCTCACCGAAAAACACTTCAAGTGCCCCGTCACCGTCTATAACTACCCAAAGGAAATCAAACCGTTCTACATGCGCCTCAACGACGACGACCGCACCGTCGCCGCCATGGACCTCCTCGTCCCAGGCATCGGCGAACTCATCGGCGGCAGTCAGCGCGAGGAACGTCTCGA
>JAIXPK010000253.1 GCA_027486335.1 Verrucomicrobiaceae bacterium
CGGCGACGACTCAGATATCGAGGGGGTCGGTGGGTCGTGGACGACGGGGTCGTCGAGGAGAGCGACGTGGTGAGCGGAGAGGCGTTGCCTGGATGGGAGAGAGCGGTGGGGCCGGAGGAGCGGTTGGAGGGCGGAGACGACGTGGTCGTCGAGGGGATCGACAGTGAGATCGAAGATGAGATCGAAGATGGGATCGAAGATGGGATCGAAGATGAGATCGAAGATGGGGTCGACGAAGGAGCCGGAGGAGCGGTCGGAGGGTGTGGACGACGTGGTCGTCGAGGAGATCGACAGTGAGATCGACGTGGTGAGCGGAGGGGAGAGCGCACTGGCACCAAACTGGCACCATGACTTTATGCACGTCGAGGAGATCGATGGGGAGAGCGGTGGGGAGCCGGTGGTGCGGACGGGGCAGGGACGGCGACGACTCAGATATCGAGGGGTCGGTGGGTCGTGGACGACGTGGTCGTCGAGGGGATCGACAGTGAGATCGAAGATGGGATCGAAGATGGGGTCGACGAAGGAGCCGGAGTTCCGGTTGGAGGGCGTGGACGACATGGTCGTCGAGGGGATCGGCGGTGAGATCGAAGGTGGGATCGAAGATGAGATCGACGATGGGATCGACGAAGGAGCCGGAGTTCCGGTCGGAGGGTGTGGACGACGTGGTCGTCGAGGAGAGCGACGTGGTGAGCCTGTGGAGCCGGTGGTGCGGCCGCGGTGGGGATCGGTGGGGCACCTACCACAAACCTACCACCTAAGGGTTCTTAGGGTGGCGCAAGCGCGGCCGCGGCGGGGGCTGGGGCCGGGATCGGTGAAGGCCGTGGGTGGGGGTGTCTTCGTCGGACTAGCCAACTCCGTACAAACTCCGTACATCGCCGATTTCATAAGGGCGGGGATCGGGAGGGGAGGAGGGGTCTGGCAAGGCGGCGGTGCCGGTCGAGATGGGGCGTTTTTAACTTCCAACACCATCGCGCCCTACATCCCCTGAATTTTTCTTAGAAAATTTCGCATTCGCTGCGGCCCTGATGGAATCGGGGGTTTTTAAGTGTTTCCGACGTGTCAACAGTGCTTTTTTGAGCCGGTCGAGGCTTTTGGAGAGTTGACCGATGCAATTAGGCGCATGAAAAAAATTCCGGAACCTTCCAGCCCTGGCCCTAGTGGGCTTGTAGATGCAAAGTCACTGCTTGAGATTCTATGGCCTGACCCATCCTGCCGCCCCTCCCTTCGTTGGGTTCGGACGTTGCAGGCCAGGAGAGTGATTCCCTGTCTGAAGATATCGAGCAGGGTTTTCTTTGAGCCGGAGCGGGTGAAGGCGGCGTTGCGGCGGTTTGAGCAAACGGTGGATGCCTGAGGATTATGGCGAAAACTGTTTCAATCACGCCATTCCGGCGGCGGTATGAGCTGGGGGTGTTGGCGAGGCTGCGGGAGGCGGGTGCATCCCGTCAGGTGCTGGCGCGGTGCCGCAAGCTGCTGGTGGCTGGTCGGGGCCGTAGGGGGGAGTCGGCTGAGGAGGTGGCCAATCGAATCTCATGGGAGAGGGCCGGAATCAAAGGGCTGGAGATGGTGCTGGCTGGGGATGGCCCGCCCGTCGCAATCGTCGTGAACATTCACCAGGGGCGTCAGCCCTGCGGCTTCCATGGGTGAGAACCAGTCGCTTAGAAGGAGGATTGCGGAGGCGATGCTGGGGCGCATCGAGGAGGGTGGCTTTGTGAAGTGCCCGGGGCAGGCGCATCACACGGGCCGGAGTGCGCGGAAGGATTGCCGGGTGAGGCTGGATGGGGCCCCGACGGTCTTTTGTGTCCACACTTCCTGCCTGTCTGCGGTGGAGGAGGCGAATGATAGGTTGCGCCGTGAAATCGGAATCGCGGAAGCTGCGGAGGCGCGTGGGGAGCGGACTGGCCCGCGGCCGCTGTCGGGTTTGGAGGGTTGCGCCATGGTCCCCGCTGGGGAGGCGGGGCCGAAGGTGCCGCCGTACGATCCGCGGAAGCTGGAGGAGTTCGCGGCGGGGTATAAGCGGGGAGAGGTGAGTCTGGATTGGCTGGCGGAGCGGTCCCCTGTCAAGGTGCCGACGGCGAAGGAGCAAGAGGCGGAGCCGCGGGCGACGGCGGATTTATTCCTGAATACGCTGTATCGGAAGGATGATAGGGTTTTGATCTTCACCCGCTACTTTTCCCAGGGTGACTTCCTCGCGGAAGTGGGAGGGGAGAAGTGGAGGCTGGGGGATAAGCCGGGGGTGGCGTCGGTGACGTCCCTGTTGCCGACTGGCGGGGGAGAGGGGGTCTGGTTTCTGACGGCCCCATGCACGGGGGAGTGGTTGCCGGTGCCGGATGCCGAGAACCCGCGGATGGGGAGACGGCATGAGGCGTGCGTGACGCGGTTCCCTTTCATTTTATTGGAGTCTGACCATGCGCCCGAAGGGCTGTGGTTGAGGGCGTTGATGCTGATTCCGTTGCCTGTGGTGGCGTTGTACAGTTCCGGTGGGAGGTCGCTGCATGCGCTAGTGGCTGTCGATACGGCGAGTAAGGCGGAATTTGACCAGTGCCGTGATGTTCTGCGGGCGGTGCTTTGTCCTCTGGGAGCCGATGGTGCGGCGATGACGGCGGTTCGGTTGTCGAGGTTGCCCGGGTGTCTGCGGATGGGGAAGCGTCAGGCGGAAGGCTACAAGCGTTATGAGCGGCCGCGTTTGCAGCGGCTGGTTTATCTCAACCCCTCACCTGCGGCGGGATTGGCCCTGGTCGATTTTCTGAAATGATTCCTCCCGGAGATAACAGATTGGCCGGCGCCGGTGAGGCGGATGGTGAGAGCGAGGTGACGAAGCCGAAGCGGTTGCCTGCGGCAAAGCGCAAGCGGGCGGCTGTCGTTCCCCAGGCGCGGAAGTTGGCGCGGGCGCTGGCGGGGGTGGCGGAAGCTACCGGGGCGACGATGCCCGATGAGAACCGCATGGCACCCGTTCTGAATGTGGCGTTGCCGATAAGCGCCTTCAGTCGGGAGCTTGGGAGGCTGCTGGCGGGTTCCCCTTTGTTTCGGTACGGCCCCACCCGTGATCTTGTGACGGTGTGTGAGGAGACGGGGGAGCGGCGGCCGATGACGGCATTACGCTTTGTGAGTTGGGTGGAGGAATATGTGACATTCTCACGGCCGGGATCGTCGGGGCCGGTGGCGGGTTCGCTGTCTGCGGAGATGGCGGCGCGGGTGCTTGCGGCTGACGGGTTCGTTTCCGGTCTGCGGGTGTTGGATCGTGTGAACCCGGTGAGGTTGCCAGCGTGGGGCGATGCGTCGAGGGGGAGCGTGAGGTTGCTGCCGCCGGGATATGATGCTGTCACCAGGACCTTCACGGCCGATGTTGTGCCGTATCCTGACAATCTGCTTGTAGATGAGGGGTTGGAGTTCCTTGAAGGCTGGCTGGGAGGGTTCCCGTTTGAGAGGCCGGAATCTGCCCCGCGGCAGGTGCTGGCGGAGAACCGGTCTTATGCGGTGCTGGTGGCTGGCATGCTTACGTCTTACTGCGAGGGGCTGTTGCGGGGGGTGGTTCGTCCAGCCATTGCCGTTCGTGCCAACCAGCCCGGGAGCGGGAAAACCCTGCTGGCGCGAATCATCCCCGCCGCCGTGCATGGAGCGGTGCCGGTCGGGGCGATGCCGAAGGACGAGCCGGAGGTTGGGAAGTCGCTTACGGCGATGGCGGCGGATGGGCGGCCCTACCTGATCTGGGACAATTTGCGAGGCTTCCTTGCGTCTGCGGAATTGGAGGCGGCTTTGACGAGTCCGCGGCGCGTGGGGCGAGTGCTGGGGCGGTCGGAGTTGATAGATGCGCCGTCGGAGATGCTAGTAATTCTCACAGGAAACGGCCTTTCGCTTAGCCCAGACCTCGCGCGGAGATGCCTGTGTCTGGATTTGTGGTGTGCGGAGAATGTGGCGGAGCGGGAGATTAAGGAGCCGATCCGGGAGGACGTGCTGGGGTCGGTGGAAATGCGGTCGAAGCTGCTGGCGGCGTTGTGGTCGATTGTGGCGTGGTGGAATGGGCAGGGGTGCCCGAAGGTGCCGGGTGCGAGGATGGCGTCTTTCGAGGCTTTTCAGGATGTGGTGGGGGCGATGGTGCGGTGTGCGAATCTGGCGGACCCCGCGCAACCGCCGGAGCAACGGTTGGATGAGGCGGAGCTGGCGTGGTTGCTGTTGTTCCGGAAGCTGGCGGATGACCTGACGGACGGGGGCACGAAGGAATTCAAGGCGGAAGAAGTCCTGGAGCAGGCGGAGGAGGCGGGGATTCTGGAGGTGCTGATAGGGTCGCCGAAGGATGCAAAGGCCGCGTTAGGGAAGCGGCTAAAGAAGTGGCGAGGGCGGGAACTTCGGGATTCCCGCAATCGTCCCTTTCGATTCGGGCACCGCCACTCTGAACCGGGTGCGCGGTATTCCGTGACAAACCTTGAACCCGCCGCGGCTGCGGTCGCTGATGATTATGAGTGAAGGTGAAGAGATGGAACTTTTGCCCCCTGGTGACCGCGGGGAGGTGCTGACAAACGGTGACCTTGATGTGCTGGGCCGGGTGCTGGATGAGGAGTTGCGGGAGGCGGGGAGGGGGTTGATTCTGTGGTATCGAAGGAACCTTGAGAAGTATGTGGCGGCGGTGGCGGCGACGCGGCGAATCGTGGAGAGGAGTGGTCCAGGGGTTGCCCCTTTGCATATGGCGTTTGAGATGAGGCACCCCCCCCGCGGAATTGCCCCTGTGGAGATTGATAACGGGATGGCTGTGTTTCTTGCCCGCGTGGCGGCGAAGAAGGAGCCTGACTTGCGCAACGCCTTTGACTTCCGCAGAGCCGCGTCAGCGGATGCGGTGCTTGCGGCTGGATGGGATGGGGGGTGTGATGAATAGCTTGTTCCGCTGGGAGGGTGATGAGCTGGGGTGTGCGGTGGTGGCTGGGATGGCACCCGGGGTGCGGGGTGCGGTGCTGGATGGTTTCGAGATGCTGAGGCTAAGTCGTCGTGTGACGTTAGGAGAAAGCCGGGAGGCGGCGGAGAGGGCGGCGGCGCGGAAGGTCTGTGCGGCGGCTGGGAGTGTGGATGTTGCGCCGGAGACGCTGGCATGGTGCGCGGTGGAGCGGAGAAGGGTGCTGGCGCTGGTTTTGCCGGAGGAGCTGGTGGAGCGGCTGGGGGCTATGGCGGGGCGCTGGGGGGTGGTTGTGGAAGGTTTGCTGGGGTTGGCGGTGGAGATGCTGGGGAAGGGGGAGGTGCAGGCGGTGACGACGACGTCGTCGTCGGGAGCTGGTGGGGAGCTGGTGGAGGAGGCGTTGCGGTGCCTGCTGTATCCTGAAGCGGTGGAGGCACTGGCGGCGGCTGCTGCGGGCGTGGGGTGTGAGCCGGTGGCACTGCTGCGGGAGGCGGTGGTGGAGGTTCTGCGGGCGGAAATCCCGGACCCGGAGCGGCTGAGGCGGGCGCGAGGGTGAGCCGTCTGGGGGCCTATCTTTTCAATTTGACCGAAAACACAACCACAACCACATAACACAATGGCCACACGCAAAGCGGGAATTGCAGCGGAACTGTCCGCTGATAACACGAAATGGAAGCGCAGTCTGACGGAGGCGCGAGTTGAGGCGATGAAGTTTGCCGAGTCGGTGAAGGGGATGAAGGCGGACCCGTTCGTGAGTGGGACGCGGGGCGCGGCGGATTATTCCGGGGCGCTGGGGTTGCTGGCATCGAAGGCGGGGATGGTGGCGGCGGGCGTTGCAGGGATGGGGGCGGCCTTTATGACGGCGGCGCGAGCGGATGGGGACTTTGAGGGCTGGATTAAAACGCTAGGGAACGTGAGTGATGGAACGGAAACGGTGAGGTATCAGGTGAGAGAGTTGGAGAAGCTGGCAAAAAGCCCAGGCCTTGGGTTTTCGGAGATGATGGCGGGCACGGTGCAGTTGCAGGCGGCCGGGGTGGAGTCGAAGAAAACCCGGGAGTTTATGCAGCATCTGGGGAACGCGATTGCGGCGAACAAGGGCAAGGTGGAGGACTTCGCGGAGGCTATGATTAACTTCCGTCAAATCATGAGTACGGGCAGTATGGACGGGGATGATATTAAGCAGATTGCGGCTAGGGTGCCGGGCTTTATCGGGGTGGCGGCGACATTGCCGAAAGATGACAAGCACGCCTGGCTGGCGGGGGTGACAAAATGGTTGGCGGAGTTTCCGAAGGCGGCCCGCACGGCGGAGAGTGCCGTGAGTGACTTGAATAAGGAGTGGTCTACTTTTCTGCGGAATGCGTCAGGGGGTGCGGCGGCCGATGTGACGAAGGCGGGAGCGGGGGCGTTGAGTGGGGTTTTGAAGGGAGACTTTGGGGAGGCGGGAAAAGCGGTGGCCGACAGCAACGTCGGGAAAATGGCGGCGGGTGCTGGGGCGGCGGGGTGGGAGTTGATGAAAATGAACCCCGAGGGAGCAAAGAAGGAATGGGATTCAATGTTGGGGAGTCTGGAGGACCCGCTGACAAAGTTTGAGCCTTCAAAGGCGGAGATTGACCGGCGGAAGAAGCTGAAGGAGGAGGCCGCGAAGGCGGAGAAGGCGGCTGGGGAGGCGGCCTTGAAGAAGGAAAACGAGTTGGTGGAGCTGCGGAATGACCTGGCCGAGGCGAAGGCGAAGGAGAACCAGGAGGCTATTGCGGCCGCGGCGGAACAGTTGGCGATTGCGGAGAAGCTGGATGAGATGATGAAGCGTTACAAGATGAGTCAGAAGGACGCGACGGAGGCGATTCGGCTACAAACGCGAATTGAGTTGCAGCATGCGGAGGCGCTGAAGACGATTGCGGAAATCAAGAAGAGGGAGGAGCAGCAAGGGAAGGCAAGGCAGGCCATGATTGGCACGGCGGAGGATATTGCTATTCAGGAAGCGAGGGGGAGGGGCCGGAACAAGCTGGCGGATCGGATGGAGAGGAACCTGGCAGAGAAGCGGATGCGGGAGCAGTTGATGGAGCAAGGGGTTGATCCGCAGCAAGCGGCGGCGCTGGCACAACGGAAGGCACAAGCGGACGAGGACGCGGCGTCTTTCGCGGCGACGGGGAGGCGGAAAACGAGGGGGGCGGTGAGTGAAAATAATCCGCTGAAGCTGTGGCATGGGTTCGGGAAAGAGGCGGGCTTTTCCGCTCCATCGGCGCTTGATACGCGGAACAAGCCGGGAGGTTCTGGCGGGCCGGGGAATCAGAGGACCCCGGTGGAAACCCTGCTGGAGAACATCCACCGTGAGCTTGTGGCCAATCGGAAGACGGTGGCGGAGAGGACGGCCCCGCGGGCGAATTGAGCGGAGCGGTGAGCAGGTGGAACGGTTGGAGGGGAAGGGGCGGCGACGACTCCGGAGGCGAGGGCGGCGGAGTCGTCGAGGGGATCGACGTGGTGAGCGGAGAGGCGTTCCCGGGATCGGAGTGAGCGGTGGGGCCGGAGTTCCGGTCGGAGGGCGGAGACGACGTGGTCGTCGAGGAGATCGACGTGGTCGTCGAGGAGATCGACGTGGTCGTCGAGGAGATCGACGTGGTCGTCGAGGAGATCGACGGGGTCGTCGAGGAGATCGACGGGGTCGTCGAGGAGATCGACGTGGTCGTCGAGGAGATCGACGGGGTCGTCGAGGAGATCGACGGGGTCGTCGAGGAGATCGACGGGGTGAGAGGTGGTGAGCCGGTGGAGCCGGAGTCCCGGTCGGAGGGTTGTGGGTGGACGACGGGGGCGTCGAGGAGATCGACGTGGAAGCGGAGGTGAGTGGGCTGGGGCCGTGTTCCAAAAACGAAGGTTTTCGGAACACGGCGGAAGCGCGGGGAGTTGAACCGGCGCGAATGTTGCGGAAACCTGTTGCAAAACCTAAAAGTTACGGAATAGGTTTTTGGAACATGAACACCCCCGCTCCTCACCGCATCGGCTACGCTCGCGTTTCTACTGATGACCAGCACACCGAAGGGCAAGAGTCGAAACTCCAGGCGGCCGGTTGCGGGCGCATCTTCAAGGAAAAGGAATCAGGCGGCCGGTGGGACCGTCCAGCCTTGCAGGAGCTGCGGGCACACTTGCGGCCGGGGGATGTGGTGGTGGTGACGAAGTTGGACCGGTTGAGCCGGAATCTGAGGGACTTGCTGTTTCTGTTGGAGGAGTTTGAGGCGGCGGGGGTGGGGTTTGAGTGCATAGACGACAAAGTCGAAACAACATCCCCCGCCGGGAGGTTGATGGTGCAGATGATTGGAGCCTTTGCGGAGTTTGAGCGGGCTTTGATCCGGAGCCGGACAAGTGACGGCCTGACGCGGGCGCGGGAGGAGGGCCGGGTGGGCGGCCGTCCATCGAAGATGAGCAAGGAGCAACGGGCGGCGGCGCTGAAGATGCTGAAGGCGGGCACCAGCCAAGCGGAGGTTGCCCGCATCTTCGGGGTGGGGCGTTCTACGGTCTGCCGGTTGGCGGAGGGGCTGGCGGAGGTGGCGTGAGGAAGGCGCTGGAGTCGAGGAGATCGACGTGGTGAGCGGTGGTGAGCCTGTGGAGCCGGAGTCCCGGTCGGAGGGTGTGGACGACGTGGTCGTCGAGGAGATCGATGGGGAGAGCGACATGGTGAGCGGTGGTGAGCCTGTGGAGCCGGTGGTGTGGTCGGAGGGTGTGGACGACGTGGTCGTCGAGGAGATCGACAGTGAGATCGAAGATGGGATCGAAGATGAGATCGACGAAGGAGCCGGAGTTCCGGTCGGAGGGCGGAGACGACGTGGTCGTCGAGGAGATCGATGGGGAGATCGACGAGGTGAGCGGTGGTGAGCCGGTGGAGCCGGAGTCCCGGTCGGAGGGTGTGGACGATGTGGTCGTCGAGGAGAGCGACGTGGTGAGCCGGTGGAGCCGGTGGTGCGGTCGGAGGGCATGGA
>JAIXPK010000452.1 GCA_027486335.1 Verrucomicrobiaceae bacterium
ATGTTCCCGTTTGCATGGGGGACTGCAAACCGAGTAACATGGAACACAACGTTATGGATCTTACTACAACTGCATACGGCACGTGGAGCGGCGGACGCTTCATGCATTTTGGCGAACAGCTCAATGACCAGCGCTTTGCGGAGGTGATCCGTTTTGCGTATGAGCAGGGGGTGCGGACGTTTGTGACGGCGGACGTGTATGGGGTTGGGCGGGCGGACGAGATGCTGGGGGAGGCGCTGGCGGGGGTTGACCGGTCGACGTACTGCCTAGTGGGGACGGTGGGGCACGACATTTACGAGGGCGTGCGTGACGGGTCGAAGGGTTATCCGCGTTTTACGGAGCCGTCGCTGCGCGGGCCTGAGGGTTATGCGGAGTATCTGAAGATGGCGACGGAGAAGTCGCTGGAGCGGTGCCGGACGGATTACTTTGATATGGTGATGCTGCACAATCCGGATGAGCGGGGGTACACGAGTGAGGCGGTGTGGCAGGGGATGGCGGCGTTGAAGGAAGCGGGGCTGACGAAGCAGTTAGGGGTTGCGCCGGGGCCGGCGAATGGGTTTGCGTACGACCTGATTCACTGTTTTGAGCGGTACTGCGAGCTGATCGACTGGGCGATGCTGATTCTGAATCCGCTGGAGCCGTGGCCGGGTGGATTGGTGCTGCCTGCGGCGGAGGAGTTCGGGGTGAAGGTGCTGGCGCGGGTGGTGGATTACGGCGGTTTGTTTCACGGGGATGTGAGGCCTGGGCATGTGTTCCGGCCGGGGGATCACCGGACGTACCGTCCGGCGGGGTGGGTGGAGGCTGGGTGTGCGAAGATTGACCGCATGCGGCCGATTGCGGAGAAGTACGGGTTGAGCACGCTGCAGCTGGCTGGGTTGTGGAATCTGGCGCAGCCGGCGGTGGCGAGCCTGGTGCCGACGTTCATTCAGGAGGCTGGGGAGAATGCGCGGCCGATTGAGGATAAGATTCGGGATTTTGCGGCGATGCCTGCTGGTGGGGTGCCGTTTACGGCTGAGGAGATTGAGGAGATCCGGAGCATCGGGGACAACACCGGGTGCATGGTGCTCAAGGGGGCGAGCCGGAGGCATGAGACGAGTGAGCGGCCTGACGAGTGGGCGATGCGGCCGGAGCTGGAAGCGATTGGAGCGAAGTGGGGATTGACGTCGATTCCGTGATGGGAGTTGAGGCTGAGGGGGGCGGTGGAATCCTGCTTGCGCGGGGAATTGTGGTGCGCAAATTGAAGGTGTGATGGTTTACCTGATGCCGCTGCGACTTATGAAGCTCTCCGACTGACTGGAGTCCGCCCGTGATGGCGTGGACGCCGGGCGGGCGGGGAGCTTACGAATGGCAATCAGGGCGACGATGCGGGGGATGATCCTCGGGACGTTGCGCCCATTCCGGCAGCCGAGCGGCTGTCATCGACGGACTAAACTCACGACTTTCCATGCTTTCTCAACCTTCGCAGCAGTATCGACCATATCCACAGATAGAGCTTCCTGACCGCCGCTGGCCGCAGCGTGTGCTGAGTGCGCCGCCGGTGTGGTGCAGTGTGGATTTGCGGGATGGGAATCAGGCGCTGGCGGTGCCGATGAATGTTTCGCAGAAGCTTGAGCTGTTTGATGCGCTGGTGCGGTGCGGGTTCAAGGAGATTGAGGTGGGGTTTCCGTCGGCGTCGAACACGGAGTTTGCGTTCAACCGGACGCTGATTGAGAAGGGGCACATTCCTGAGGATGTGACGATTCAGGTGCTGGTGCAGGCGCGGGAGGATCTGATTGAGAAGACGTGTGAGTCGCTGATGGGAGCGAAGCGGGTGATCATTCACCTGTACAATTCGACGTCACCGGCGCAGCGGCGGGTGGTGTTCGGGAAGACGAAGGCGGAGATCAAGGACATGGCGGTGCGCGGGGCGGAGATGATCCGTGAGCGGATCGGGCGGTTGGTGGGGACGGATGTGCGGCTGCAGTATTCGCCGGAGAGTTTCAGTGCGACGGAGGTGGAGTTTGCGAAGGAGATTTCCGAGGCGGTGATGGGGGTATGGGAGCCGACGGTGGAGCGGCGGATGATCTTGAATCTGCCGGACACGGTGGAGGTGGCGATGCCGAATGTTTATGCGGACCAGATTGAGTGGATGGGGCGGAACATCCGGAACCGGGAGAGCCTGATCATCAGTTTGCACACGCACAATGACCGCGGTACTGGGGTGGCGGCGACGGAGCTGGGATTGCTGGCGGGAGCGGATCGGGTGGAGGGGACCTTGTTCGGGAATGGAGAGCGGACGGGGAATCTGGATATTGTGACGGTGGCGATGAATCTGTACATGCACGGGATTCATCCCGGGCTGGATTTTTCGAATCTGAACGGGCTGCGCGGGGTGTATGAGCGGTGTACGGGGATGAGCGTGCCGCCGCGGCAGCCGTATGCTGGCGAGCTGGTGTTCACGGCGTTCAGCGGGTCACATCAGGATGCGATCAAGAAGGGTTTGGCGGAGTGGGAGGGGAAGGGGTGCGAGGGGGTCTGGGATGTGCCGTATCTGACGATTGATCCCGGGGACATTGGGCGGGAGTACCGTGAGGTGATCCGGGTGAACAGCCAGAGTGGGAAGGGCGGGGTGGCGTATCTGCTGGAGAGCGAGTTCGGGATTGACCTGCCGAAGGACATGCAGCGGGAGTTTGGGCCGATTGCGAATGATGCGGTGGACCGGCTGGGGCGGGAAGTGAGCGGGGTGGAGCTGAAGGGGATGTTCTGGGATGAGTATGTGGGGCGGGAGAGCCCGTGGCGGCTGAATCATTTTCATGCGGACGGGGTGGACGGTAGGTTCCGGTGCCGTGCGAGCCTGGTGCGGGACGGGGCCGCGCTGGAGGTGACGGGGGAGGGGAACGGGCCGATTGCGGCATTTGTGCAGGCGCTGGTGGCGGCGGGTGCGCCTGAATTCGCGGTCGCGTCGTACCGAGAGCATGACCTTGGATCCGGGAGCGGTGCCAGTGCGATTGCCTACATTCAGATTCGGTGTGCGGATGACCGGACGCGATGGGGTGCGGCGGTGGACACGAATATTGAACTGGCGGGAGTGAAGGCGGTGGTGAGTGCCCTCAATCGAGTGGATTGAAACGTTCCTTCCCGGTTTGACAAACGGCAATGACACCGCTTTTCTCCTCAACAAATACGAATCATGACTGAGAACGCTGCTGAACCGATCATCTGCCCAGTGACCGCGTGGTACCACAAGCGGAAGATTGCGATGATCCTGCTGTTGCTGGGGCTGTCGGCGTTCTTCTTTTACGACTGGAGAGTCGGGTATCCGAAGAAGCAGTCGGACTACGAGTCGTACTGGCCGGAGTACCAGCGGCTGGTGCTGAAGGAGAAGAAGACGGCGGAATGGTTCAAGCTGGCGAAGGAGAAGGGGTGGCCGGACAAGCCGCACGAGGAGGATTGGGATTACAAGATCAAGGAGCAGATGGTGTTCGGGGTGATCACCGGATTGATCGGGTTGGGGATGCTGGGGCAGTATCTGGTGAATTCGAGCAAGACGCTGACGGCCGATGGGGATAGTTTCACGACGCCTGACGGGATTCGGGTTCCGTTTTCGACTGCATTCAAGCTGGACAAGCGGAAGTGGGACAACAAAGGGCTGGCGTATGTGAATTACCAGAATGGGGATGAGTCGGGGAAGGTGGTGATTGACTGTCTGGTATACGGGGATCCAGCGATCAAGGTGCTGGAGAGGCTGGAGGCGAATTTCAAGGGTGAGATCATTGATGTGGTGAAGGAGGCTCCTGCTGCGGCGGTGATGCCAGTGGCGGCGGCGGAAGATGTGAAGCAGCCATGATATTGCGTGGGCTGACGGCGGCTGACTGGGAGGAGCAGGCGGAGTTGATACACGGGTCGCTGAACACGTGGTACCGGACGCGGTTGAATTCGGCGAAGTTCGGGAACGATGCGGTGCCGTTCCGGGTGTTTCCGGAGTTGTATGAGGCATTGGATCCTGGGTGTTGTCTGGTGGTGCAGGAAGAGGAGGGAGGGCCGCTGACGGGGACGGCATTTTTTCATCCACGGGAGACGCATTGGGCGGTGGGGATTGTGGCGACGCATCCCGGGGCGGCTGGGCGCGGGGTGGCGCGGCGGCTGATGGAGGAGATCATCGGGCGAGCGGAGGCGGAGGGGAAGCCGGTGAGGTTGGTGTCGAGTGCGATGAATCTGGATTCGTTTTCGCTGTACACGCGGTTAGGGTTTGTGCCGCGGCGAGTGTTTCAGGACATGAAGATGGAGGTGCCTGAGGGGGGGATGCCGGCGATGGAATCGGGGAGGGTGCGGGTGCGGGTGGCGCGGGAGGCGGATGTGGCTGGGATGGCGGATCTGGAGCTGAGGCTGAATGGGATCAGGAGGGAGAAGGATTTGAGGCATTTTGTGGAGAACCGGCAGGGGTGCTGGCGGTTGTGGGTGGCGGAGGATGGGGATGGGGTGGTGAGTGGGTTTCTGGGTGCGGTGGTGCATGCGGGGTCGAAGATGGTGGGGCCG
Source organism: Verrucomicrobiaceae bacterium (assembly GCA_027486335.1). Taxonomy (GTDB): domain Bacteria; phylum Verrucomicrobiota; class Verrucomicrobiia; order Verrucomicrobiales; family V1-33; genus V1-33. The sequence goes on from JAIXPK010000452.1 coordinate 4,516, forward strand.
GGGGTGTGTGCGGATGAGGAGGTGGCGGCGGTGTTGCTGCGGCAGGTGCTGGATGCGGAGTTTCGGGGGCAGGCGCCGGTGTGGCTGGTGCCGGTGGATTGTGCGGGGCTGGTGAAGCGGTGTTATGAGTGGGGAGCGCGGAATGTGGAACTGCATCTGGCGTCGGTGCGGGGTGAAGCGCCGGAGATGCGCGGGGTGACGCTGCCGACGTTCATGCCAGAAACTGGTTAGGAAGGGGTGATTTGTGAGTGAGCCTGTAGTTGCGAGTTACTGCACGACTTTTCTGAAGCCTGAGATGCTGCACATTTACCGGCAGGTGACCGGGTTGGAGCGGTGGCGGACGTTTGTGGTGACGAAGGAGCGGCAGAGTGAGGATCGGTTTCCGTTTGCGGATGTGGAGGTGGTGCCGGCGGTGTGGAGTAATTTTGCGCGGCGGTTCTGGCTGAAGTACGTGAAGCGGGAGGAGGCGATTGTTTATCGGGGGGAGTACGGCGTGCTGGCGAAGGTGCTGGAGCGGCGGCATGCGGATGTGCTGCATGTGTATTTCGGGCATACGGGGGTACATCTGCTGCCGTTTCTGAAGCGGTGGCCGGGGCCGGCGGTGGTGTCGTTTCACGGGATGGATGTGATGCCGCGGGAGGACAAGCCTGGGTATGCAGGGAAGTTAGGAGAACTGCTGCGGTTTCTGCCGCTGGTGATGGCGAGGTCGGAGTCGCTGCGGGAGCGGTTAGTGGCGCTGGGGTGTCCTGAGGAGAAGATCCGGATCAACCGGACGGGGATTCCGATGGAGGCGTATCCTGCGGTGGCGCGGGAGTTTCCGGCGGACGGGGCGTGGCGGTTTGTGCAGGCGTGCCGGCTGATTGGCAAGAAGGGATTGGAGGTGAGCCTGCGGGCGTTTGCGGGGTTCTGCGGGGAGTATCCGAGGTCGAGGTTCACGATAGCGGGTGAGGGGCCGCTGCTGGAGCCGCTGCAGCGGCTGGCTGGGGAGTTGGGGGTGGGGGACCGGGTGACGTTTGCGGGCTTTCTGGGCGGGCGGGAGTTGTGTGAGTTGTATCACGGGAGCCATGCGTTTCTGCATCCGAGCCAGACGACGGAGGATCAGAACCAGGAGGGAGTTCCTAACAGCATGCTGGAGGCGATGGCGACGGGATTGCCGGTGCTGGCGACGATTCACGGAGGGATTCCGGAAGCGGTGGAGGACAACGAGACCGGGCTGCTGGTGGAGGAGCGGGATGGCGACCGGTTGCTGGACAACATGAGACGGCTGGCGCGGGAGGATGGGTTGTGGCAGCGGATCGGGAGTGGGGCCGCGGTGTCGGTGCGGGAGAATTTCGAACAGCGGGCGCAGATCCGGCGGCTGGAGGCGATTTACGACGAGGCGCGGGGGATGAAACGAGGTTGAAGGAGGAGGAAACTGCGGTCCGTTGGGCAGGTGCAGCTACTTGTTACAGCCGGTCCCACGCGTGAGCCGATTGATCCCGTCCGATTTCTGAGCAACCGGTCGTCGGGCAAGATGGGGTTTGCGATTGCGGCGGCTGCGGCGGCTGCGGGGCATCGGGTTGTGCTGGTGGCGGGTCCTGTTAGTCTGGCGACGCCGGTTGGGGTGGAACGGGTGGAAGTGGTGACGGCGGAGGAGATGGCGGAGGCGGTGCGGGCGGCGCTTCCGGAGATGGAGGCGGTGGTGTGCTGTGCGGCGGTGGCGGATTACCGACCGGTGCGTGCGGCGGATCAGAAGATCAAGAAGTCGGAGGGGCGGATGACGCTGGAGCTGGAGCGGACGACGGATATTCTGGGGTCGGTGAGGCGGCCGTGGGGATGGGGCGGGGTGCTAGTGGGATTTGCGGCGGAGACGGAGCGCCTGCTGGAGCATGCGAGGCGGAAGCTGGAGGTGAAGGGATGTGATCTGGTGGTGGCGAATGATGTGAGTGGGGTGGAGACGGGTTTTGAGAGTGATGAGAATGCGGCGTGGCTGCTGTACGGGGATGGCCGGGTGGAGGAGCAGGGGCGGCAGCCGAAGGCGGAGTTGGCGGCGGTGATAGTGGCCCGGGTGCTGGCGCTGCACGAGGCGGCGCGGGAGGGGTGAGTCAGCCGGGCGGAATCAGGCGGGCGCGGTGGGGGATTGGCGGAAGACGAAGGATTCGCCGCCGCCGAGGACGCGGAATGGCTGGTTGAGACGGGAGCAGGCGGAGGTGAATTCGTCAGTGGAGGCGGTATTGAAGGCGAACATGCCGAAGTGGTGAGGGATGGCGAGGCGAGCGCCGCAGGCTTTGGCGAGGGCGGCGGCTTCGGTGCCGTTGAGATTGCCGGCGACACCGCGGGCGGGGTCATTGCCATTGATAGGGACGAAGACGACATCCGGGCGGGCGGCGATGAGGGCGGCGGGGAGGGCGTCGTGCCAGAGCGTGTCGCCGCTGTGCCAGACGGTGAACGGGCCGAAGCGGACGAGGAACGATAGGAAGCGGCACTGACCGAGGGCGTCGCGTTCGATGGTGTTGTGAGCGGCGGCGATGCCGGTGAAGTGGAACGGGCCGCAGCCGGTGGAGGTGCCGTCGTCGAGGGTGGCGAAAGTGATCGGGGCGTCGGGGCCGAGACGTTCGGCGGCGGCGTCGGTTAGGGCCGAGGGGAGGACGAGCCGGAGATGGGTAGAGGCGCGGGCGATGGGGAGGAGCGTGGCGGCGTCGAGGTGGTCCGTGTGGAGGTGGCTGGCGGTGGCGAAGTGGACCATGTCGAGGAGGTCCGGGGCGATGACGCGTTCGCCGAGGCGCACGTGAGGTTTGGCGGTGGCGGCGTATTTTTCAGTGAGGGAGTCGGAGAGATAGGGGTCGAAGAGGAGGTAATGGTCCTGCCATTTGAGGAGGAAGCCGCTTTGGCCGAGCCACCAGACGCGGAATGCGTCCGGGCCGTCGCTGGCGGCGAGGATTTCCGCGCGGAGGGCCGTGTCTTTGATGACTGCGGGGGTGAGGGGGCTCATGGAGGGGTGGTTAGGATGGCGGCTGGGGCGGTCCGGCGAGACGGGTGAGACGGCGGCCGCTGGCGTCGGGTTCGAGGTGCCACCATGAGGTGTGGGGCGGGAGGAGATCGGGGAAGCGGTCGGCCCATTCGACGAGACAGATGCCTTGAGTGTCGAGGTAGTCGTCCCAGCCGAGAGCGATGATTTCGGTGGCGGAGCCTGGGCGGTAGAAGTCGAAGTGGAAGACGGGGAGACGGCCGCTGGGGTATTCGTGGACGAGGCTGAAGGTGGGGCTGGTGACATCGGAGGTGAAGCCGAGGCCGGAGGTGAAGCCCTTGGAGAAGTGGGTTTTGCCTGCGCCGAGACCACCGGTTAGGGCGATGACGTCGCCGGGTTTGGCAGAGGCGGCCAGGGCGTTGCCTGCGGCGACGGTGGCGGCGGCGTCCGGGAGGAAGAGGGAGTCGCCGGGGGTGAGGGTTGCGGGGTCAGCGGGGGCTGGCATGGCCGGTGGAGTTACTGAGCCGGGGATTCCCACGGGGCCGGGGTGCGGGCTGGGAGAGGGGGATCGAAGTAGGGAGTGAAGTTGGATTCGTAGCGGCGCGGGAGGATGGCGTCGACGAGGATGTCGTTTTCGTCGTACTCCTGGCTGAGGAGTTTGCCTTGTTCGTGGATGATGCGCATGAGGCCGAAGGCGGCCTGGGGGAGACGGAGTTTGAGGCGGACGGTGCGGTCCAGCATGACGTCGCTGAGACGCTGCTGGAGGACATCGACGCCTTCGCCGGTTTTGAGGGAGACGCAGACGGCTTTGTCGAAGTGCTGGGCGACGGCGCGGCGTTGTTCGGGCGAGCAGAGGTCGATTTTGTTAAGGACGACGAGCATGCGTTTCTCGTGGGCGTCGAGTTCCTCGAGGACTTCCATGGTGGTCTTGTAGAATTCGAAGACCCGTTCCTGGCTGGCGTCGAGGACGTGGACGAGGAAGTCGGCGACGACGGCTTCTTCGAGAGTCGCTTTGAAGGATTGGATGAGCCGGTGGGGGAGATTGCGGATGAAGCCGACGGTGTCTGTTAGGAGGAGCTGCTGGCCGTCGGGTAGCTGGACCTTGCGGGTGGTGGGGTCGAGGGTGGCGAAGAGCTTGTCTTCGGCGAGGACCTCTGCGCCGGTGACGAGGTTGAGGAGCGTGGATTTGCCGGCGTTGGTGTAGCCGACGATGGCGGCCTGCGGGATGGGGATGCGCTGACGTTCCTTGCGTTGAGTGAGGCGCTGCTGTTTGACTTCCTCGAGCTGGCGTTTGACGGTATCGATGCGACGGCGGGCGAGACGTCGGTCGGTTTCGAGCTGGCTTTCGCCTTCGCCGCGGTTGGCACCGCCGCTGCCGCCGCCGCCGCCGGATTGGCGGTCGAGGTGGCCCCACATGCGGGTGAGGCGCGGGAGGGCGTACTGCTGGCGGGCGAGATCGACCTGGAGGCGCGCTTCTGCGGTGCGGGCCCGCATGGCGAAGATATCGAGGATGACTTCCTCGCGGTCGATGACGGTGAGGTCGCCTTCTTTTTCCCATGCGCGCTGCTGGGCCGGGCTGAGGCTGTTGTCGAAGATGATGACATCGCACTCGAGTTCTTTGGCGCGGGCGATGAGTTCCTTGACCTTGCCTGAGCCGGTGAGGAAGCGTTTGTTGGAGTCCTTGACGAAAACGAGCTGGGATTCTGCGATGGGGATGCCGAGGGTGCTGGCGAGTTCTGCGAGTTCGTCGAGCAGACTCTGGGCTTCCGCTTGTTCGCGGCGGTCGAAATAGGCGCCGATGAGCAGCGCACGTTCCACCATTTTCGGTTTATCCCTGATTTCAAACATGGGGGAATGTAGGTGCGGGTGGGTGGCGGGTGCAACGGGGCGATGCGGGGGGGAGGTCAGGGGAGAGAGTGGTGGGTGCGGGAGGGATTGAAGGGGGCACTAGTCTGGCCTACGGTCGCGTTGAAAGACGTTTTCAAGCGTATCGATGTCGGCGTTTGGGATCAACCTGAAGCCTTCGATGTGGAGGCTGTTGAGTTGTCTCAAGGATTGACTTGGTTGCTAGAAGGCCAATTGTCTGCCAGAAGCTCGACAAACCTCGTATTCTTGAGCGTTGAGTCCTCGTTGCCTCCGTGTTGCTTGATGAAAGCCTTCTGGGACTTGTGGAAATGTTCCACAGCCTTATCAAACCAGGTTGAGGCCGCTTGCTGGGCAAGCTTTTCGAACGCTTCCTTGGTGGATGGATTGGCTGATTCCTGTTGATGTTTATCCAAGAGGGCTGCGATCTTGTCCTGAACCGACAGCCTGATGAGCCAGCCCAGAAAATAGGTCGCTTTCCGGAGCGCACCCTTTTTGTTTTTGTCGGTCTCGGCGGTGATGCGCTTGCTGCATTCCTCACGCAGCAGCCATGCGATCAAGATTTCCAAACAGCGCCTGCGGCCTTTTGCGTCGAGTTCGGTTTCCTCTCCAATTCGTTTGGCGGCATCCTCCGGCTTTTCGGCACCCTCCGGTTCAATCAGCGCGAAGACGCGGTAATAGTCATCTCCGCGGCTGAAGAATTCCCGGCGGCTGAGAGAGTTTCTCAATTTGGAAGGCATGCCCTCGATGATGCCGATGAAAGCTGCAGCGGCATCTTCTTTGGAGAGAATGGCCTTGTGGCCAACCTTGCCGGGCAAGTCCTCGCCGGCCTTGCGCTCATAGCCAACTCCGTAGGAACCCATGGTGCGCTGGAGAACTTTCTGGATCGGATCGTTGGACAATAGGTCCTGAGGACGAATCGCATTTTGGGAATTCGTGGCGATGATCAGAGCATCGAGGAATGTACGGTTATCCTTATCGATTTCGTAAATGCGGACCATCACGGATGAATTGCCCTGGAAACGGTCTTTGAGCTCCTTGCTGTATTTGGCATGATAGAGGGCATTGACCGTCTGACAGCCGTTGATGATCTGCGGGTTCTCCATGTGGATGCGCATTTTGCCGCCGCTGGACGGGCGATCCACAACGACCTTGTCCGCCGTGATACTCACGCCGTTGTTCATGAAGCCGAACCACGGGCTTTGGTCGCTTGTGATTGTCTCGATGATGCGCCGGTTCACCTCACGGCCGGCCCCGAGAAAATAGCGGACGTTCATCTCAAAAAGCTCGTTGTTGCTATAGCGGTCCACGAGACGGGTGAACTGGTTCACATTGACGAAGCCGACCGCGACCTTAAGCGGCATGCCGTTCGGGTTCTTGCCAATGTCGTGGAGCAGGAACGGCTCCGGGCTGCGATCTGTGAGCATTTCGATGGTTTCGCTGGCAATCGGAACGCGTCCCTGGGTAATGAGGTCGTAAACCTTCTGGACGCCGTAGGTATCGAAGGTGAAGCCGTAGGTCTGGCGGTCTTGGGCGTAAATGTTGCGGATTTCGTCCATCTTGGCCTGGTCGGTGCGGCTTACGTCCTGGCCGTTGACGATGAAGTAGCACTGGATCCGGACGCGTTTGGCCTTTGGGTTGGCTTTGCGGGCTTCATCAACCGCCTGCCGGACTTCGACAAAGGCTTCCAAGGTTTTCTCGTCCTGCAAGTCGGCGCGGAGAAAGACGCGGTTCATCCGGTCCACAAAGGCATAAAGTTCCTTGGTGGAGACGCCGCCCGCATAGTTGTCGCGGAATTTGAATTGGAACAATTTCAGTTCAATCTCGTCGCCCTGGTCGAGAATCAGGTAGGCATCCAGCAGTTCCTCCTGCTTGCCTGTTTCATGAAAATCCGTCTCCTGGAGCAGTTCCCAGACTTCGTCATCCTGGAGGAAGGTGATCTTCTGCACCGCAAGATAGCGAAACAGCTTTTTGTAGTCCGTTCCCTTGATTCCCCATGAAGGATTGCGCAAGGCGAGCCGCTGCATCTGCCGTTCCACGACATCTTTGTGACTCTGGGTGATCTCGGGGTTTCTCATGGTTTCGCAGGGAATCTGGATGCTTCTTCCGAGGTGGTCGAATCATTTCAGTCGAACCTCGCCCTCCTGTTTGATGAGTGCGCGGAGGTCGGGGCTGTCGGCGGAGAGGGGGAGGAGGTGGTTGCGGATTGGGTGGATGGGTTCAAAGTTCGGAGGCGCGGTGGGGCAGGTTCCGGCGAGGGTTCATTATGGGGGAACCGCTACCGGGAGACCGTCGTTTTACCAGGGCAGAAATGCGGGAAGTGGGAATGCGCGGGGAGGGGAATGGTGAGAGTCAGGGGTGGGAGGAGGGAGATTGCCAGCCGCCGCCGAGGGCTTTGATGAGGGCGACGGAGGCGGAGAGACGACTGGCGGTGGCTTTGACGAGGGCGCGGCGTGCGGAGAGTTCTTCCTGCTGGGCGTCGGCGACTTCGAGGAAGTTGACGAGGCCGTTGCGGTAGCGTTCGAGGGAGAGGGCGGCGTTGCGGGCGGCGGCATCGGTGCGGGCGCGCTGCTGTTGTTCGATGAGTCGGGCGCTGGACTGGGAGGCGAGGGCGTCTTCGACTTCGCGGACGGCGGTGATGACGGCCTGACGCCAGTTGGCGGCGGCCTCGGCGTGTCGGGCTTTGGCGGACGCGATACGGGCATCGTTGGCACCGCCGGAGAAGACGGGGAGGCTGAGTTCGGGGCCGAGGGAGAACGCGCGGCTGCCCTGGGTGACGAGATCGGAAAGTGTCAGGCTTTCGAGGCTGAGACTGCCGTTGAGTTTGAGAGATGGGAGGGATTGGCCGATGGCGACGCCGATGTCGGCATTGCGAGAGGCGAGGGTGCGTTCGGCTTCGGCGATGTCGGGACGCTGGCGGAGGAGTGAAGCGGGGGAGTTGAGGGACGGTTCGGGGATTTGTGAGGGGAGGGAGGCGTTGCGGGGTGATTGGAACGAGCTGGCGGGCTGGCCGCAGAGTTGGGCGATGGTGTTACTGGTGAGGTTGCGGCGATTGAGGAGATCGGAGGCGTCGGCTTCGGCGGCGGAGAGAGCGGACCTTGCGCGGAGGACGTCGGATTCGGAGGTGAGACCCCCTTTGTAGCGGGTTTCCGCGACAGCGAGGGAGGATTTGAGGGATGCGAGGGATTGGTCGGCAGCGGCGGATTCGGCGTCTAGCGAGCGGAGGGTGAAGTATTGCTCGGCGAGGTTGCTAGTGAGGCGGAGTTGGACGGCGTCGCGGGCGAAGACGACTGATTCGAGGGAAGCCTTGCGGGAGTCGGCGGCGCGGCGGACCTTGCCCCAGAGGTCGAGTTCGTAGCTGAGGGTGGCGCCGGTGCGGAACTGGGAGACGGCTTGCGGCTGGAAGCCGGGGACCTGGTTGTTGTTGGCGGATTGCTGACTGCGCTGGGTGGAGGAGCTGCTGTTGGCGGAGGGGAGCAAGTCGGCGCGGGCGATGCGGAGGGAGGCTTCGGCTTCATCGATGCGGTGCATGGCGGCGATGAGGTCCTGATTGGAGGAGAGGGCGAGTTCCTCGAGTTTTTTGAGGGCTGGGTCGTTGAAGGTGCGCCACCATTCGGGGGCGAGTGGTGATGAGGATGGGGAGGTGCTAGCGTTCCAGCGGTCGGGGAGATTGATGGCTGGGGTGGAGTGGTCCGGGCCGACGGGATGGGTGCAGGAGGCGAGGAGGACCAGAGCGGGGAGGGAGAGGAGAGGGAGTTTCATGGGTTTATTCCTCGATGAAGACATCGACCTGCTGACCGACGTAGGTGGCGGGGCCGGAGGCGGGGGTGAAGCTGAAGATGACAGGGAGGACGCGGGTATCGACGCGTTCACTGCCGGTGCCGGTGAGGTTCTTTTTGGGGATGATGAAGGGTTCGATGCGGACGAAGGAGAGCGGGATGGGGTGGGTGGAGTCGCCTTTGCGGAAGGCGACGGCTTTGGCTCCCTTGGTGACGCGTGGGGCGATTTGTTCGTCGACGTCGGCGCGGATCTGGAGCGAGCTGGTTAGGCCGAGGATGATTGGCGGCGAGGAAGTTCCAGGGGAGGAGTATTCGCCGGGGCGGACATTGACCTGGAGGATGGTGCCGGAGATGGGGGCGCGGACGAGATAGCGGTCGAGCTGCTGGCGCGTGGCGGCGATGGTGGCCCTGGCTTTGGCGACGGCGGCGGTGGCGACGAGGAAATCGTCTTCGGAGGATTCGAGGTCTGCGGCGGCGAGGGCGGGGCCCTGACCGATCTGGCGGAGACGATCGTGTTTGCGTCGAGCGCGCTGGAGATCGGCCTCGCGGAGGGCGAGTTCGGCTAGGTCGGTGGAGAGCTGGGACTGGAGATCGCGGTCGTCGAGGACGAGGATAAGGTCGCCTTGATTGACCTGCTGGGAGACGGAAACCTTGACCTCGCGGATGAGAGCGGGGAAGGGGAGGCCGAGGCTGGTGTTTTCGCTGATGGATTCGACGATGCCGGAGGCGCTGAGGGATTGGGGGAATGGTTTGTCAGGCGGGGGTGATGGGGGTGGCTGGATGGGGGTGACGGCGGTGGTGTCGCGGATGAAGAGAGTGAGGCTGACGAGACCGGCGGCGGCGAGCCAGAACGTGAAGCGGCGGAAGATGGTGGTCATGGGAATGGCAAGATTGGAGTTAGGAAGGGATGGCTGACGGCGGCTGATGGATGAGACCGTCTTCCATGGCGGCGATGGTGGAGGCGTAGTGGTGGATGCGGGGGTCGTGGGTGACGACGATGACGGTGCGGGGGGAGTCGGAGGGCTGGGGTTTGAGGAGGTCCATGACTTCGCGACCGGTTTCGGAGTCGAGGGCTGAGGTGGGTTCGTCGCAGACGACGAGGGCGGGTTGGTGGACGAGGGCGCGGGCGATGGCGACGCGCTGCTGCTGGCCGCCGGAGAGCGTGGCGGGTCTGGCGTTGAGTTTGGCGCCGAGGCCGACGCGATTGAGCATGTCGGCGGCGGCGGCGCGAGCGGAGGATGGGGAGCGGTGCTGGAGTCGGAGGGGAATGGCGACGTTTTCGGTGATGGTGAGGGAGGGGATGAGATTGAACTGCTGGAAGACGAAGCCGACGTGATTGGCGCGGAACTGAGTGAGCTGGCTTTCGGTCATGCGGCGGAGGTGGTGGTTGAGGACCTCGATTTCGCCGGAGTCGGCGAGGAGCGTGCCGCAGAGGACGGAGACGAGCGTGGTTTTTCCGCAGCCGCTAGGGCCGGTGATGAAGAAGAGTTCGCCTGGGGCGATGTCGAGGCTGACGCCTTTGAGGACGGGAGTAATGACATTGCCGGTGCGATAGGCTTTGTGGAGATCGCGGATGGAGATGGCGGGATTCATGAGCGGAAGACGATGGCGGGTTCGATGCGTGCGACGCGGCGGATGCCGATGAAGCTGGCGAAGCAGACGATGAGGAAGACGGCGGCGAAGACGAAGGCGGCGACTTCCCAGCGGAGGACGAGAGGGGCGCGGCCGTCGGGGAGAGCGCGGAAGAAGAGGGAGAGGATACCCATGCCGATGCCGTAGCCGGTGGTGCCGACGACGGCGGCCTGGAGGAGTGTCATGCGGGCGAGACGGCCGTTGCCTGCGCCCATGGCTTTGAGGGCTCCGAGGAAGCGGGAGTTTTCGAGGATGAAGGTGTAGAACGTCTGGCCGGCGACGATGACGCCGACGAGGAAGCCGATGCCGACGATGAGACCGACGACGAAAGGGATGGGGCTGTTAGCGATCATCCAGTCGCTGGATTTGGATTTGAACTGGTCTTCGGTGAAGGCGGAGAGGCCGGTGGCGGTGGTGATGTGGCGGGCGACGGATGCGCTAGAGAGGCCGTGGCGCGGAGCGGCGAGGATGTGGGTGGTCATTTTCCGCTGACCGGAGCCGTAGTCGCGGGCGCGGTCGAAGGTGGTGAAGACGTAGGAGGCACCGCCCATGCCCTGTCTGGTTCTGACGATGGCGACGATTTCGGCGCGGTGGTCGTTCATTTCGAAGACATCGCCGACGGTTAGGGGGTGGAGGCGGTCGGGGCTGAGGCGTGCGGCGACTTCCTCGTCGATGGCGACGGCGTTGGCGCGGCGGAGGTTCGTGATGGATCCTGCGACGAGACGGGTGGGAGCGCCGGCCATGGAGGTGGCGTCGAGGCCGACGAGGGTGACGGGTTTGGTGATGCCGCTGCCGAGGGCGCGGGCCTGGGACTGGCCGACGTGGAAGGGGGCGGCCCATGCGACTTCTGCGACGGAGCGGACGCGGTCGACGTCAGTGTCCTTGAGCGGTTGGTTGTCGCCGATTTGTTCGACCATGGGGTCGACGACCCAGATGGGGGCGCGGACATTGTCGAGGGTGGCGAAGGAGAAGGCGAGGATGCCGAAGAACATGGCCATGCCCTGGGCCATGAGGATGGAGGAGAAGCAGACCCCGGAGATGAGGAGGGCGAATTTGGCGCGGTCGCCGTAGAGCATCTGGAGGGAGACATCGGTCATGGTGAGGGAGTGGCGGGGTGTTTGATCAAACGTTTGTTTAACCGTGGTGAAAAAAAGGGGGGGAGGTTATGGGGCAGGGGAGGGGACGGAGGCCTGCATGCCTGCGGAGCAGAAGGCGACGAGCTGGCGGAGGACGAGGTCTGGTTTGGGGGTGCCCTTGAGGAATTTGATAGGGAGGCGGAGGTGGAGCGGGAGTTCGTCCATCATGGAGAGCATGAGGAGGGAGTGCTGGACGACGCCGAGCGTGGCCATTTTGCGCCAGCCCATGTCGGAGTCTGATAGATGGGGGAGGGCGCGGGCGAAGGCGGCGTCGAAGCGGTGGATCATGGGGCCCATCTGCTGGCGCATGACGTTCATGGCGGCGGCGGGTTCTGAGAAGATGCGGCCGAAGAGCTTGAGGAACTGGCGGCCGAGGGGGCCGCCGCCGAGGCCGAGGTCGACGACTGGGCGGATGAGGGCGGTGAGGATGTCGTCGAGGGGGAGCGCGCCGTTGGGGTGGCGGGCTTCGAGTTCTTCGAGGAGGTGGATGCGGATGGCGTTGATGGGTTCGAGGCGGCGCTGGAGGGTGGCGGCGACGAGACCGTCTTTGGATTCGAAGTGGTATTTGACGAGAGCGAGGTTGACCCCGGCTTTTTCGGTGATCTGGCGGAGGGACGTGTTGCCGATGCCCTGGGACGCGAGGAGAGACTCGGCGGCGTCGAGGAGGCGGGTTTTGGTGTCGTGGGCGGCGTCCGGGGGCACGGCGTGCGGGTTTTAAACGATCGATTAACGGCGGAGGATGGATGTTGGATGCGGAGAAGGCAAGTGGAGAAAGATGGGGGGATTGGGGAAGCGAAAGAGGGAGGGGGTTGGGGCAGTATGGAGGGGGAGCGGCGGGCTTGAGGAAAGCTGCGGGCTGCTGTAAACTTCCTGACTTTATGGATGCGATGAACCGATTTTTGACGAGACGGGCGCTGCTGGAGCGTGCGGGTGGTGGGTTTGGGTGGCTGGCGCTGCAGGCGATGCTGGGTGGGAAGGGGATGGGGAGTTCGGGGAATCCGATGGCGGCGCGGGCGGCGCATGGGGCGGCGAAGGCGAAGTCGGTGATCTGGATTTTTGCGAATGGTGGGCCGAGTCATGTGGACACGTGGGACTACAAGCCGGAGTTGCAGAAGCGGAACGGGCAGACGCTGGCTGGGTTTGACAACAAGACGGGGTTTTTTCCGGATGCGGTGGGGCCGCTGATGGCGTCGCCGTTCGGGTGGGCGCAGCATGGGGAGAGCGGGACGTGGGCGAGTGATTTGTTCCCGCATCTTTCGAAGCATGTGGACAAGATGGCGTTCATTCATTCGTGCTGCACGCAGAGCAACAATCACAGTCCGGCGCTGTTCATGATGAACACGGGGGTGACGCGGATGGGTTATCCGTGTGTGGGGTCGTGGGTGACGTATGGGTTAGGGTGCGAGAGTGACAGCCTGCCGTCGTTTGTGGTGATGAGTGACCCGCTGAACCGCGGGTTGCCGAAGGGGAATGCGAGCAACTGGGGTGCGGGGTTTCTGCCGAGTGTGTATCAGGGGACGTGGCTGCGGCCGCAGGGGGAGCCGATTGACAATCTGAGGCGGCCGGAGGCGGTGACGGAGGTCAGGCAGCGGGCGCAACTGGATCTGCTGGCGAGTTTGAATCGCGGGGCTCTGGCGGGTAGTGCGGTGGAGAGCGAGCTGGCGGCGCGGATTGAGAGTTTCGAGCTAGCGTACCGGATGCAGACGGCTGCGCCGGAGGCGTTTTCGATCGGGAGCGAGCCGGAGCACATCAAGCGGCTGTATGGGATCGGGGAGAAGCATTGCGGGCATTTTGCGGCGCAGTGTCTGACGGCGCGGCGGATGGTGGAGCGAGGGGTTAGGTTTGTGCAGATCTACAGTGGGGGGATGGAGAACCAGCAGAGCTGGGATTGTCACAGCGATCTGGTGGGGAATCACCGGGGTTTTGCGGGCGAGGCGGATCAGCCGATTGCGGCGTTGTTAGGTGATCTGGCGCAGCGCGGGCTGCTGGAGAACACGCTGGTGATCTGGGCGGGAGAGTTCGGGCGGTTGCCGGTGTCGCAGAAGGGCGGGCAGCCTGGGCGGGATCACAATCCGCATGCGTTCACGGCGTGGCTGGCGGGTGGGGGGGTGAAGCCGGGGGTTCATTACGGGCAGACGGACGAGGTGGGGCACAAGGCGGTGGTGGACAAGGTGCAGGTGAGGGATTTCCATGCGACGCTGCTGGCGCTGCTGGGATTGGACCATGAGCGATTGAGTTACCGGTTTCAGGGATTGGACCAGCGGCTGACGGGGGTGGAGGAGAGCCGGGTGGTGAGGGAGATCATGGCGTGAAACGGGGAGTTGCGTCTGCGGCGGTGCGGATTAGGAGCAGGGATGATCATGACGAGAATCAAGACATTGGTGGCGGCGGTGGTGCTGGCGCAGGGGCCTGTGTGGGCGGCGGATGGTGTTGGTGAGGGGAAGGTGGAGGGC
>JAIXPK010000032.1 GCA_027486335.1 Verrucomicrobiaceae bacterium
CCGTTAGGGAAGTCGCGGACGTAGATGTCGAATTCCTGGAGGGCGAGGTCGTTGAATTTGTTGCGGTAGTGGGATTCGGCGAGTTTGAAGCGAGCTTCGTCGCGGAAGCGGCCCTGGGGGTAAATGGAGAGGTATTCGCCGTATTGTTTGGCGGAGAGCCGGTAATCGCCGCGCTGGAAGACGTATTCGGAGTATTCGAAGAGATCGGTTTCCGGGTCAGCGGTTTTGGCGGGCGGTTTGGGGGTTCGTTTGGGGACGGAAGGTGTGGCGGCGGGTTTGACGGGGGCGTCGCCGGGGTCGTTTTCGGGGACGGGGATGGCGCGGGGCGGAGCTGGGGCGGGTGCGGGGCCGCGGGTGGCAGGTTTGGCGTCGTCGTCGACAGGGACGGCGCGGGGAGGGCGGGCGGCGTTGGCGGATTCCTCGACGGGGACGGCGCGCGGCGGGCGGGCTTCCTGAGCTGGGGCGAGGGGCGCGAGGAGCGAGGCGATCAGGAGAGGGGAGCCGTGACGCAGAGAGGAGGAGAGGAGAGAGCGGCGCATGCGGAGAGGCGGTCTGGAGGGGGCCGGGAAGGGAGAGCGGGAGCCTGACAAAGTCATGCGGAGATTTGATTGGTGCGGCGGGGGCGGTCAGGGAGGGGCGGCGGCGTCGGCATCGCGGGTGGCGAAGGAGATGTGATAGAGACCAGCTTTGTGGCAGATGTCGAGGACGCGGATCATGTTGCCGCAGTGGGTGAGGTCGTCGGCGCGGATGATGATGGCCTGTTTGCGGTCGAACTTGGCGATTTCTTCGAACTTGTATCTGAGGTCGGCGTCGCTGACGATGTTGCTATTGATGACGCGGGTGCCGTCCTTGCGGATGTTCACGACGAGTTCGCCGACGGTGCGGTTGTTCTGTTTGCCGCTTTCGGCTGCGGGGACGCTGATGTTGATCTCGTTTTCGAACTTGGCCATGGCCAGGTTGACGATGAAGAAGATGAGGAGGATGAGGAGGACGTCGATGAGGGGGACGAGGTTGAGGCCGTGGGAGGCTTCGGTGTGCTGGGTGCGGAATTTCACGGGAGGGAAGGGTCGTGAGTTAGGATCAGCGGGAGCGTGAGGGAGCGGCGGCGTCGCGGGTGGCCTGCTGCTGGGCGCGGGCCTGAGCGGCGACGCGTTTGTACTGGGCGGAGAGGAGGGCCATGATGTAGGTGGAGGCGGCCTCGAGTTCGGAGATGAGTTTATTCACCTTACCCTTGTAGATGGAGTAGACGATCATGGCAGGGATGGCGATGACGAGGCCTGCGGCGGTATTGACGAGGGCTTCTGCGGTGCCGCCGGCGAAGCTCATCTGGGCTTTCATCATGTTGAGCTGGGCGGCGCGGTCGGAGATGTTGCCGAATTCCTTCATGATGCCGAAGACGGTGCCGAGGAGGCCGATCATGGGGGCGATGGCACCGATGTCAGCGAGGTAGGCGATGCGCTGGGTGAGTTGGCTGGCCTGGCGCTGGCCTTCGCTTTCGGTGACCTGGCGGACTTCGTCGAGGGTAGCGGTGGGGTTTTTGGTGCCGAAGTCGAGGGCTTTCTGGGTGATGCGTGCGATGGCTTCGTCGCGGCGGTTGCAGACGGAGAGGAGGCCCATGTAGTCCTGTTTGCGGATGAGGTTTTCGGCGGTGCGCATGAAGGAGTCGCTGACGACGGCGGCGCGGCGGATCGTTAGGATGTAGAAGACGACGAGTGTGCAGGTGACGACGGAGAGTGCGAGGAGGAACCAGATGGTGATACCGCCTTCCTTGATGAGTTTGACGGGGTCCATGGCCGAACTGGAGCGCTTCGGGGCGGCGTCTTTGGGAGTGGCCGGGGCGGTATTGGTGACGGGTGCCAGGGCTGGAGTTGTTTCGGTGGGGGCGGCGGGCGGGGTGGCAGGTGCCTCTGCTGCGGTGGGTGCCTGGGCGGGGAGGGGCGACGGCAGTAGAGTGACTGCGGTGGCGGTGAGGAATAGTGCAGCGAGGAGCCGGGGGATGAGTTTCATAGACGGGAGCCGATGGTGAAGCTACGCCTGCCGGGGCGTGTGTGCAAGGTGACGGTGAGCTGCCCTGAGGGGAGGGAGCCGGGTATTGAGAAAGCGCTGGAGGGGCCCGGGATTGTCGGCGGGAACGCGGAAATATCGGACCTATTGGGCGTCCGGGGAGTCGGCTCCGGGAGTCGGGATGTCGCCGTCGGCGATTTTGAGGAGAGTGAGGCGGAACTCCGGGTCTTTTTCGTAGAGCATTTCGTAGATCCCGTGGCGGAGAGCGGATTCCTCGAGGAGGTCGAGCTGGGCGGGGATCTGGGCTTTGAATTCGTCCGGGGCGGCGTCGTACCAGCGTTCGCAGACACCCGCGACGGTGTCACGGCGGAGGGTGTCGTCGGCGAGGGACGAAGCCCAGAGCATGGCGTCGGTTGGGGCGACGGGGGCGGCGGCGAGGGCAAAAAGGGAAGCGGCGCTGTCTTTCTGGGGGCTTTCGGGCATGGCGTTGAGCCATTGGGAGACAGCGCCGGGGTTTTGTTCGGTCCAATGCTGGACGACGGTGCCGGCGGCGGCTTCGAGAGCCGGGTTTGGTTCAGGAGAGAGGGAAGTGAGCCATGCGGCGGCACGGGCGGGGGCGGAGCGGGACCATGCGTCGGCGACGGCGGTGGCGGCGGCCGGGAAGTCGGATGGATCGAGGGACTGGGCCCATGCGGCGGCGTTGAGCGGGTCGCGGGCGGCCCATGAGCTTGCGATGGCGGCGCGGGCGGCGGTGCGGTCGGCTTGATTGGAGAGGGATGCGGCCCATGAGGCGGCCTTGGCTGGGTCCGAGATGGCCCATTTTCCGGCGAGGGTGGAGGCGGATTCGGGGTCGAGTGAACCACTCCCGGGGAGCCATGCAGCGGCTTTTTCGGGGTCGGCGGCGGCCCAATGGAGGAGGAGTTCACCGACGGCGTCGGAGCGGAAGGGACCGGCGGGGAGGGCGGCGGCCCATGCGGCGGCGGCTGGGGCGTCGAGCTCGATCCATTCCGCGAGGAGCGGGGAGAGGGATTCGAGTCGGGCGTCGCCCTGAAGGGTGCTGAGGATCTCCTGGATGGCGGCCTTGATGGAGGCGCGGCGGGCCTCGCTGGAGGCGGGTTTACGGTCCGAGGGAGCGGGTTGAGTGGAGCTTGGGAGGGCCGCGGGGGGGGAGCCGGCTGGAGAGACGAGCGAGGGGGAGACGTCCTGAGGGGCCGTGGCTGTGGGGGGCTCGGCCGGTTTTTTGGAGGATGGCGGGACGCTGCGGAGGGCGATCAGCACCGCGGCGGCGATGAGGATCGAGGGCAGGGGGATGCCGGCGACCCGCCGACGCGCGAACGCGGGGATTTTCATGAGTGGGGGCCGAGGCGGGCGGCTGGGTCAGCTGCCTTTGCGGAAGCGGCGGCCGACGATGTCGCCTTCACCGAGTTGGACATCGACGCCGCGGATGTAGATACGGCGGCCGACGGAGCCGTTGATTTTGACGTCGAAGAAGAACGTGGTTTCTGCCTTGTTGGGGAGGGCGAGCTTGGCTTTGCGCCATTTGGTGTCGCCTTCGAACTGGTAGAGGACTTCTTTAACGCCTGCGGTGGTGGTGGTGCCGCCGGTACCACCCGAGCTGCCACCGGCGTCCTTGGCGGTGCCGCTGATGACGCCTTTGCCGCCGGGGATGGAGGCTGGCGTGGTGAGTGTGATGACCGGGCCGGTGTCGGAGACGGTTGGGGTGGGGGTGGGGGTGACGGTCTGGGCGTCGGCGGCGGAGATTCCGGCGAGGACGACGAGGGGAAGGAGCTTGGAGATGGAGGTCATGGGACGAGAGGGTTTGGAAAGAGGCTGCCGAGTGGGACAGATGCGGACGCAGTTTTGTTCAAAGCGTGGGGAAATGCAATGGTGCAGACGCGGGTTTGAAGGGGAGGATGAGAAGAAGGATGTGAAACTGAAAAAAGTGTTTGCAGCCTTCAAAAGTCTGGTTCATAGAAACTCTCCTTCCGGCGCGAACAAGTGGCCCAATCCTTTAATGGAGCGGTAGTTCAGTCGGTTAGAACGCCGGCCTGTCACGCCGGAGGTCGCGGGTTCGAGTCCCGTCCGCTCCGCCACTTGTTCATTGATTTGCCGCCTCAGAGAGGCGGCTTGGGGTGAGGAAAGTTGTGAGAGGTTTTTAGGTGACTGGGAGATTCGTGAGCACGAATGGTCTGGCTGGGTTTGGGGGGCAGGGATGTGCGGGAGTGCTGGCGGCGGGATCTGGAGCCTCGCGAGAGCAGACGCTTTTCGGTGGGATCGCTGGGATTCTGGTGGCTGGGTGCGTTGTCTGGTGGTGTTGCGTTGCTCCTCCACTGGCGGCAGGCTGGCACCCGCGGGGGCGTGAAGCAATGGTCGGAGGGTTCTGGCGGCTAGGGTGGCGGGACGAGACTGGCTGATTGACATTGTGGTGGAGGAATGATAGGATCGGGGTGTTCCGAAGTTCGTCATGATCGCGAAGCTCAATACCAATGGCACATTCCACAGCCGGAAATGGTCGTGCGTGTGGCGTCCGGATGTGGGGAGCAGTCTGTATGCCCGGAGCGACTGGATGCGTGCCGGTGGAGTCGGGGGCGTGGCATGGCTGCAGACGGGGGCGGTGCAGAGCTACTCGTACGGCACCGGTGGCGCGGAAGTGCATGTGCCGCTCGCCGACCACATGGGGAATGTGCGGCATTACTATCAGTTCAAGGCGTCCGGGAGCAATGTGACGGGCCAGCTGGTGGCGAGCTATGAATACGATGCGTTCGGGCGCGAGGTGCGGGCATGGGGCCTGAACACGCCGACCGAGAACCAGCCGCCCGGACTTCCTGCGAGCCGTCCGTGGGCGGATCTTCTGCCGTTCCACTACAGCTCGAAGCTGCGTGATGTGGACAGTGGGATGCGCAACGAGACATGAATATCCCATCCATACTCTGGAACACGATTGATCCGCTGGTTTTGAAGCCCGAAACCCCGGCATCCTATGCAGCAGTCGAAGGGGCAATAGCCAAGCTGGATTGTGAGGCGCTGAAGAGCCTGATTATGGAAGGCACACTCGCATCCGCTGCCTTCTGGACTGCGCGTGGTCTGACGGCGATGAGCATCGGCATCTGGGACGATTTCAGCGAAGACCGGCTTAATGAGATGGCCGATGAGCTGCTCAGTTTCGGTTCGCAGACTGTGCTTGCCATGCTGGTGCGGCCTGAGGTTATGACGGAACTCATAGTTGACACAAACAAACTTACCAAGCCAAGGCCGGTTCATATGGCACGCGCTTTGTACAAAACGAGATGCGGGCAGCGTTTTGATTTTGAGAAAGCATGTGCTCTCTTGCCCGTGCATGTTCCGGGCTACTGGGACCTGACCTACAAAGATGCCTTCGGAGCGTATATCCTGAAGAAGTATGGGCAAGAAATAGCACCGGGCCTTTGGAAGAAGCACGACATGGACCGTCGGATCAAGCAGATCATCTTCATGGAGGACGCGCCGAAGAAGTCACCCGGTGCTGCTGACCCAAAAGACGCGCCGCAGAAGTGACTGCCCCATGCCATGTGCCAGTTCTGCGGCGGCCCGACTCGCAGCCAGTCCCCCGATCCGCAGTGGCAAGCTCTTCACCCCGCGTGGCTGATCTGATAGGTATGGCAGTGCGGCGAGTCATGCGAGTTTGGCGGTAGCGGTGGGCCGCTGCCATACATGACGCTGCGGCCAACGTCCCCACGTTGCCTCAGGCCTCGCCTCACGGGGCCTTCGCCCTTTGGGCGACCAGCTGCGGGCTGTCTAGCTCCGCTCGGTTGGCTCCGTGGCGTCTTGCGTACCGTCGGGAGTCAGTCGCTCGGCTCGCAAAGTCAGGGCTGGGCGCATCGAATCGTCACGTTCCCGTGTGCCAGGCGAACGTCCCGTCTGCATGCTCTGTCCATGCGCTGGGTGCTGATGCTGTTTGTGATCCTTGCTGCCATGATGGGTGGTGAGGCGCGGGCGGTTGTGGTGATGGGGCGGGTGGTGATGAGCGAGAGGGTTGGGAGGGCGGAGATAGTGGAGAGGGAGTCGGAGGATGCTTTGCGTGGTGCTTCTCTGGGGGCGTTTCTGGAGGCGGAGGAGGCCACGGTTTTGGTGGACGGTGGGCCGTTGGTGTGCTGGTTTCCGGGTGGCGCTGCAGTGGCGCGGAGTGATTGCGGTGACGGGCAGGGCGGGGCGCAGGAGAGCGGGACCGCGGTGATGGATCCGGCGTCATGGAGGGCCTATTCGCTGCGGTTGATCCGGGCGGACGGAACGGTGACGCGGGTGGACTTGCTGCGGCCGACTGGGTGGGAACAGTTGATGGCACAGGGGCCGGACGGGCGGCGCACGATTCACCTCGAGCTGCCCGAGATGGGCGTTTCGGGCGAGGCCGAAGTGCTGGCGGTGTCGCCATGTCCGCCGGTGGAGCCGGGAGTCGGGAGAGTGGTGACGGGGACCTTCCGCAATGAGCGGAATCATGGCCTGCGGGCGCTGCATGTGAGTGTGGCGGGGGGAGGTCAGTTGCCTGCGGGTGACGTCCGGGCATCCGGTGTGGTCGGTGACGCGCGGAGCGTGGATCGGAGCCGGGGAGCTGGTGCCGGGCGAGGCGCTGGCGGCATGGCGCGGGGAACCGGTGGCCGTGCTGGCGAATCTGCCCGAGGCCGACACGGCGACATGGAATCTCGAAGTGGAGAACGAGCACG
>JAIXPK010000405.1 GCA_027486335.1 Verrucomicrobiaceae bacterium
GCGGGGCGGTTTTTTTGGCGCCGTCCTTGTAGCGGGAGTCGGGCGTCAGCATGAAGTTGAGGTACTGGTCCCATGTGATTTCGTAGGCACCCATCCAGAACGGATCGATTTTGACTTTGACCTGAGGGCCTTCGTCGGGTTTGCGGTCCTTTTCGGAGTCCGGGCTGCCCATGGTGAATTCGCCGCCGGGGATGACGACCATTTTGTATTCCTTGCCGGTTTTGGAGATGGTGCCGGTGTAGGGTTTCATGTCCTCGGGGGATTTTTCCGAGGATTTCTGGGTGATGGCTTCGTGGATTTTGGCGACGAACTCGGCGTTGTCGGGGTTTGGCGGGCGATCGACTTGGAGGGCCTTCTGGGTGAGGACGAGGCCGTCGGGCCATGGGGCTCCTTGTTTGACCCAGAGCTGGAGCTTCTGGATTTGTTCTTTGGAGAGCGGGCCGCCTTTTTTGGTAGGGGGCATGAGGTCATCGTCGTCCGCGGGGAGATTGGTGCGGGTGAAGATGAGGGATTTTTCGGTGTCGTAGCGGACGAGACCCGGGCCGGATTCGCCACCGGCGAGGGATTTCTCGAGCGTGGTCATGTCGAGATCGCCTTCGGATTTGTCGGCTTTATGGCAGGAGACGCAGTTTTGTTCGAGGATCGGCTGGATATCGCGGACGAACTGCATGCGAGGTTCCTGGCCGAGTTCGAGGCCGGCGGGCCACTTGGCACCTGCGGCGATCCATGCGCGGAGCCGTTCGGTTTGTTCTTTGACGAGGGCTGGTTCCTTGGACGGCGGCATGATGTCGTCGTGGTCGGGAGCGAGGATGGTGGACGTGTAGAGCGGGCTGTCTTCGGGTTTGCCGGGGACGAGGGCGGGTTTGCCGTCGGCTCCTTTGAGGGCGGCTTCGAGGGTATGGAGGCGGAGATCGCCTTTGTCTTCGGACTTGCCGTGGCAGTGCGTGCAGGAGGATTCGAGGATCGGGCGGATGAAGGCGGAGAAGTAGGCCTCTGAGCCGGGGTCGGGATCGGCGGCGCAGGCGACGGCTGCGGAGACGAAGAACGGCACGAGGAAAAGGGGACGATGTGGCATGGCTGGAGACATACGAGGGGAGAGCGATGGCTTTTCAAAAGCGGGGGTGCAAGGGTGAAGCCGGGGTTGCGCGGGAGGGGGAGAGGCGCATGAGGGGGGGATGAACGAGACATTTTCGGAGGCAGGTGGTCGGCTGGCGGCGCGGAGCGGGATCTTGGATCTGATGGATGATCTGGGGAGGGCGCTGACGACGGATCCCGGGATGAGGATGCTGGGCGGAGGGAATCCGGCGCACATCGGGGCGGTGGATGCGGTGTGGCGGCGGCGGATGGGGGAATTGATGGCGGACGGGGATGCGCTGGAGCGGATGCTAGGGAACTATGATCCTCCGCGGGGGAATCCGGTGTTTCTGGAGGCGCTGGCGGGGTTGTTGCGGGAGAGTTGCGGGTGGCCGGTGACGCCGGAGCATCTGGCGGTGACGTCTGGTGGGCAGACCGCGTTATTTTTTCTGTTCAACCTGTATGGCGGGGTGATGGCGGACGGGACGCGGCGGCGGATTTTGCTGCCGCTGGTGCCGGAGTACATTGGTTATGCGAATCAGGGGTTGGGGGCGGAGCAGTTTGCGGGGTGTCCTGCGGTGATTGAGCGGACGGGGGAGCATGAGTTCAAGTACCGGGTGGATTTCGGGGCGGTGGAGGCGACCCTTGAGGGCGGGGGGATTGGGGCGATTTGTGTGTCGCGGCCGACGAATCCGACGGGGAATGTGCTGACGGACGGGGAGATGGAGCGGTTGCTAGAGCTTGCGAAGCGTTATGGGGTGCCGCTGATTATTGACAATGCGTACGGGCTGCCGTTTCCGGGGGCGGTGTTTACGGAGGCGACCCCGTTGTGGGACGAGCAGGTGATTCTGACACTGAGCCTGTCGAAGTTAGGGTTGCCGGGGACGAGGACGGGGATGGTGGTGGCGTCTCCGCGGACGGCGGCGGCGGTGGCGGCGATGACTTCGGTGACCGGGCTGGCGAACAGCAACGCGGGGCAGCAGCTGGTGCTGCCGCTGCTGCGGTCAGGGGAGCTGCTGGCGATGTCGCGGGAGGTGATCCGGCCGTTTTACGAGGCGCGGGCGGCGGCGGCGCGCGGGTGGCTGGCGGAGAGTTTTGCGGGCGTGCGTGGGTGGTCGGTGCACCGGACCGAGGGGGCGTTCTTTCTGTGGCTGCGGGTGGAGGGATTACCGGTGACGAGCCTTGAGCTGTATGAGCGGTTGAAGGCGAGGAAAGTGCTGGTGGTGCCTGGGGAGCATTTCTTTTTCGGGCTGAAAGAGGAATGGGGGCACCGGCATGAATGTGTGCGGTTGAATTACAGCGGGCCGGAGGCGGTGGTGCGGGAGGGGTTGGCGATTATAGCGGATGAAGTGAGGGCGCTGCAGCGGGGAGAGGTGTGAGGGTTGTGAGGGTTTGTCAGGCTGGGACGGGTTTGGCGATGGAGTTTTCGGTGATGGGGAAATGAAAAAACGCGCCCGTTGCGGGGCGCGTTTTTCGGAAGTGGTTGAGACTAGGGTGCCGCGGTTACTTGGCTGGGGTCTCGGCGGGGGCGGCGGCTGGTGCAGCTGGAGTTTCGGCAGCTGGTGCGGCCGGGGCTTCTGCAGCTGGAGCTGCGGCTGGGGTATCGGTCGCGGGAGCTGCTGCCGGGGTTTCCGCTGCTGGAGCTGCCGGAGTTTCGGCTGCTGGAGCGGCTGGCGTTTCGGCTGCTGGAGCCGGGGTAACGGTGGTTTCCGCGGCAGGTGTTGGGGTGATGGTGATGGGGGCTGGGGAGGCCGAGCCAGGGGTCACGGTGATGGGTGACGTGGTTGAGTTGGTGGCGTCGCCAGGGAGGGCTGCTGGGACGGCGGCGACCGGGGAAGTTTTGGGGAGATCGATGGTGAAGTTGCGTGCTTCGCGAGCTTTGAGCATGGCGAGGACGAGGCTGAGGACGAAGAAGAGGACGCCGAGGTAGACGGTGCCTTTCTGGAGGAC
>JAIXPK010000291.1 GCA_027486335.1 Verrucomicrobiaceae bacterium
TCCGCAGCCGACTCGCCGACCACTGTCCGGAAACCGTCGCGTTGTCTATGTAACCATAGTTCAACACACTGCCTAGCTGGGCCAGCAGCAGTCGCGAAACCCTCCCCAGCCCTCCCATCCCCATCACACTCAGCGGAGGATGCCCAGGCTCCTCCAGCAGCGATGCTAGGACCGCCACATCCGCCGCCTTCCCAGCCACAGCCGCAAACTTCACAATGTCGGCACCCGCCGCACAGGCCACCCCGATCCTCTCCACCAGCTCCTCACGCGTCGGCGTCCTCTCGAAATCATGCGACGATCCCACCACCAGCACCCCCCGCTCCTTCGCCTCAGCCACCACGCCCGCAAACTCCGCCATGCAGGCAATCTCAATGTCCACCAGCGCCGCCACTGGCAGCAACCGCCGGAACAACTCCTCCCGCCTCGCCGTCGTCAGCCCGTTCCGCCCTCCCTCCGCCCCAACACGCACCGTCACCAGCGCAGGTACCCCCGCCGCCTCCATCAGCCCCGCCGCCCGCTCCACCGCATCCGGCCAGCAATCCACACGGTACTCCACCACATCGCACCCCTCAAAGCACCGCGCCGCCTCAGCATCGGCAATCGTCGCGGCATCGGACACACTCCCGACTGTCCAGATGCCCCGGACAAAGCTTGATTTTTCAAGAATCATAGGTTTTATTGTCACCACCCGGTTCATGGGCTGTATTCCCGCTCAACAGCCGGTGTCTCAGCCTCGCGCCGGGAACTCCCACTCCCATGCTCGGCCGCAAACAGGAATTCAACCTGAAGCTCAACCAGATTGTCGACAGTGCTCTCCTCGCACTCTCCTTCTGGCTCGCCTACGCCCTGCGCTCCGCCGCCGCTCGCTGGTTCGGCTGGCTGCCCATCCCGGAAATCGACCGCTTCTACTGGCAGATGATGGTCCTCGTGCCCTTCACCCCCATCGTCCTCGAATCCCTCGGCTTCTACAGCCACGTCCTCCAGAAATCCCCCCTCCGCTCCTTCTCTCAGGCCGTCAAAGGACTCGTCATCATGGTGCTCGTCACCTCCGTCATCAGCACCTTCGGCCGCCAGACCGCTGAAAGCCGCGCCGTCCTCCTCATCTTCCCCTTCCTCGCCGTCCCAGCCATCCTCATCCGCGAAGCCATCGCCAGCGTCAGACTCCGCCAACTCGTCCAGTCCGGCGTCCTCCGCGAGCGCGTCGTCTTCGCAGGCCCGCCCGCAGACGTCGACAAACTCATCGAGTCCCTTCCCTCAGGCCAGATCGCCGAACTCGAAATCGTCGCCAAAATCGACATCTCCACCGCCCCAGTGGAAGATCTCGTCATCCTCCTTCACGAAAAAAACGTCGAACGCGTCATCTTCGCCGCCGGCAGAGTCCACCTCAGCCGCATCGAGGAAGCCGTCAATGCCTGCGAACTCGAGGGCGTCGAAGCATGGCTCTGGGCAGGCTTCATCCAGACAAGCATCGCCCGCCCCACCTTCGACGCCATGGGCGGTAAACCCATGCTCGTCTTCCGCTGCACCCCCGAAATCTCATGGGCCCTCTTCGTCAAGGCCATGATCGACAAGGCCGGAGCCACCCTCATGCTCGTGGCCGCCCTCCCTTTCCTCATCTTCGCATGGATCGGCATCCGGCTCGCCTCCCCCGGACCAGCCATCTTCTCACAAATGCGCTGCGGCAGACACGGAAAACCATTCCGCATGTTCAAATTCCGCACCATGTGCACCGACGCCGAACAGAAAAAGGCGCAGCTCATGCAGCACAATCAAATGAGCGGCCCAGTCTTCAAAGTCGCCCACGACCCCCGCATCTTCCCCTTCGGCCGCTTCCTCCGCAAGTACTCCATCGACGAACTCCCCCAGCTCATCAACATCCTCACCGGTGACATGAGCCTCGTCGGCCCCCGCCCCCTTCCAGTCGACGAAGTCGCCAATATCGCCGACGCCGCCCACCGCCGCCGCCTCAGCGTCAAACCAGGCCTCACCTGCCTCTGGCAAATCAGCGGACGCAACGAAATCAAGGATTTCGACCAATGGGTCGCTCTCGACCTCGAATACATCGACAACTGGTCGCTCTGGCTCGACATCAGAATCCTCCTCCGCACCGTCCCCGCCGTCATCATGGGCTCAGGCGCCCGCTGAGCCTCATCCCCTCCCCCCTCATGCCCACCACAGCCACTTCCCAGCAAACCGCCGTCATCACCGGCGGCGCAGGGTTCCTCGGTTCTCACCTCACTGACCGCCTCCTCAGCGAGGGCATCCGCGTCATCGCCGTCGATAACCTCGTCACCGGCTCACTCCAGAACATCGCCCACCTCGCCAACCACCCGGACCACTCGTTCATCCGACACGATGTCTCCAACCACATCACCATCGACGGCCCGGTCGATTACGTCTTCCACTTCGCCTCCCCGGCCAGCCCGATCGACTATCTCGAAATGCCGATCCCAACCCTAAAGGTCGGCTCCCTCGGCACCCACAACGCTCTCGGCCTGGCCAAAGCCAAAGGAGCCGTCTTCCTCCTCGCTTCTACTAGCGAAGTCTACGGCGACCCCCTCGTCCACCCTCAGACCGAAGAATACTGGGGCAACGTCAACCCCATCGGCCCCCGCGGCGTCTACGATGAAGCCAAACGCTTCGCCGAAGCCATGACCATGGCCTATCACCGCTTCCACGGCGTCGATACCAAAATCGTCCGCATCTTCAATACCTACGGCCCTCGCATGCGCCTCGATGACGGCCGCGTCGTCCCCGCCTTCAGCAGTCAGGCGTTCCGCGGCGAACCGCTCACTATCCAGGGCGATGGCTCCCAAACCCGCAGCTTCACCTTCGTCGCCGATCTCATCGAGGGAATCTGGCGCCTCGCCCGCAGTCAGGAACACGAACCGGTTAATATCGGCAACCCCCATGAAATGACCATCCGGCAGTTCGCAGAGGAAATCGTCAAGCTCATCGACACGCCCTCACAGATGGTCTTCACACCCCTTCCAACAGACGACCCCAAACAGCGCCGTCCGGATATCACCAAGGCCCGCAGGGTCCTCGACTGGGAACCAAAGGTCGCTTTTCCCGAAGGCATCAGGCAGACCCTGACATATTTCCGGGACACCCTCGGCGACGCCGCACGCTATCCGGTGCGGTCCTGACTCCCGCTCCTGCATTAACGGTTGCATAAGAGCCAACATCAGTTCCCATCAACTTCGATGTTGGCAGTTGAGCGGGAAGCGGTTCATTACGGAACCCCGGGTGTTCACCCCCTGAGGCATTCCCCAAATGAAAGTACTCGTCGTCGAAGATAATGAA
>JAIXPK010000458.1 GCA_027486335.1 Verrucomicrobiaceae bacterium
AGTAAACGGATTAGGGGCCGTCAGGTCTGTGCTGCGAACCAGCGTGTGGCATGGTGGATGAGTTCGGTGGCATTCCGGAGGCCGAGTTTTTTCCCGATGCGGTGGCGGTGGGTGTCGACTGTTTTGATGCTGAGATGGAGGACTCGTGCGATTTCGTGGGGATCCTTGCCATGACCGAGCAACTGGTAGACGGCGAACTCGCGGTCGGTGAGAGTGGAGACGGGGGACTGGCTGCGTGTGGAACCGGAGAGGGCGTGAAGGATCTGGGAGGCGACGCGGTCGCTGACGGAAATGCCGCCGCCGAGGACTTTGCGGATGGCGAGGATGATTTTATCGGGGCCTTCCACCTTCATGATGTAGCCGCGGCCTCCAGCGCGGATGACTCGTTCGGCGAACAGTGTTTCGTCATGCATGGAGATGATGAGGACGAGCGTCTGGGGGCTGAGGGTGCCGATGTCCTTGAGCACCTCGAGGCCGTTTTTGCCGGGCAGGCTCATGTCCATGAGCATGACATCGGGCCGGAGTTCTTTGAGCAAGTGCATGGCCTGGGCGGCATCATGCGCTTCGCCGCAGACGATGAGATCGTCCTCGAGATTGACGAGGCCGGTCAATCCGGCGCGGAAGACGGGATGATCATCGACAATGAGTACCCGCTTTTTGGGTGATGGGGCCGAGGCGGGGATGGTTTTTTCCGGCATGGCGGGCGGGAGGTGAGGACAGGTGCGGGATGCAGGGGGAAAGGGTTTAGTCGGCAAGGGGTGATGGCGGTTTGGCGGCTGGAACGATTGCTGGGATGCCACCTGGCGAGAACCTGCAGGTGACGACGACGCCCTTCTGGCGGCCGTTTTCGATACTGAGGGTGGCCGCGGCCCGTTCAGCGCGGTAACGCATGATGCGCTGGCCCATGCCGTCGGAACTGGCGGCAGGCTGGAGGCCGCAGCCGTCGTCCGTGATGGTCATGGCGGTGCTTGTGAGCCGGATGCGGATGTTTCTGGCGCGTCCGTGTCTAACGGCGTTGCTGACGGCTTCCTGGGCGATGCGGTAGAGGTGAGTGCAGGCCGTGTCGTTGCCGGGCGGGGGTGCGGCGCTGGTTTGGAAGCGGCAGTTCACGCCAAAGAGTTCGCTTGATTGCGTGGCGAGCGTTTCGAGGGCCCTAGCGAATCCGCCTTGCTCGGGAGCGACGGGGTGGAGGCCGCGAGCGAGGCCGCGGGCATGGGCGAGGGCCTTCTGAAGCAGGGTGCCGAGTTTCTTTGCGGCCTCGCTGTGCGGGGCGCCATCCGCTGCGAGACGGCGCTGGAGAACATCGGCCATCATCCATGCGCCGGCGAGTTGCTGCCCGAGATCGTCGTGCAGGTCCTGACCGATACGGCGCTGTTCGCGTTCGCTGATGTGAAGGATTTCTTCTTCGAGTTGCATGCGGGCCTCTACCTGCCGGGTGAGTTCGGCGGTGCGCTGCTGCACGCGTTCCTCGAGTTCCGTGTTGAGGCGGCGGATGGTCTGCTCGGCCTGCTGGCGCTCGGTGATGTCGGCGATGTCGATGATGATGAGCGGACCCTCGGGAGTCTCGACCCTGCTGAGGCTGATCTCCATGGGAAACGCGCCGCTGCCTTTGCGGAGGCCATGAAGAAGCCTGCCGCGGAAGTTTTCCGAGGGACCGGTGCGACGCAGAAACTCGCGGCAGCAGGTTGTGAAATGCGAGCGTTCATTTGAGGGCAGGAGTTTCTTGAAGGCCGCACCGATGATCTGCTGCTTGGGCAGGCCGAACAATTGCTCTGTGCGGGCATTTGCCATGAGGACGCTGCCTGCGGCATTCAGAATAACAAAGCCGTCAGGTGCCGATTCAAGCAATTGGTGGAACATGCGGCGATCCACATTGCGCTGGGTGATGTCGCGGGAGATCTTGGAAAAGCCGGTGATTTTGCCCGCGGCGTCCCGAAGGGGTGAGAGGGTGAGCGAGATGTCGATCATGCGGCCGTCCTTGCGGATGCGGTGCGTCTCGTAGTGCTCGATGCGTTTGCCCGCGCGGATGCGGCGGCGAAAGACGGCTTCGTCGTCTCTGGCCTCCGGCGGGCGGAGGAAGGACGCGTTCCTGCCGATGGCTTCTGCGGCGGTGTGCTGAAAAATGCGTTCGGCGCCGGCATTCCATGTCTGGATGATGCCGTCCAGATCGAGGGTGACGATGGAATCGCAGGAATCTTCGACCACGGCGGCGAGTTTCCGGCGCGCGGCCTCGGCGGCTTCGTGCTCGGTGACATCGCGGGCGATGCCGCCGATCTGGCAGAGCTTGCCATTCCTGCGTCCCAGAATGATGCCGCGATCCGCCATCCACCGCACCTCGCCGTCGCTGCCGATCACCCGGTAATAGGAATCGTATGCTGCCTTTTCACCACTGAGCCACTGGCGGAGCGCTTTTCGCACGGCGGGTCGGTCTCCGGGATGGATGCCATCCTCCCAAAGGCGTGGCTTTTGCAGCAACTCGTCTACGGGGTGCCCCCAGATGCGCTCGAAGGCCGGACTGACATACGAGAACCGGTCGGGTTCGAGTTCCCGGAACCAGATCACGTCGCCGATGCTTTCGACGAGAAGGCGGAACCTGCTTTCGTCTGGAGGAGTCGCGCGCTTCATGACACGCGGTCCCGTAACTCGGGATGGCCGCGACGGCAAGCGTCGCTGAGCAGTACAGTTGGTCAGGCCTCTGGAAGGTCGGGGTCCGGTCGGACCCGGCGGTCACTTTGGAGGGAGCGGTGGTGCACTTTGGAGCGGGTGCCGAGGTGGGCGGGTTGCTGTCCGACGCGGCATGATGAGTCCGGGGGTATGGGGCGAGTGTAAATGCCCAGACATCTTGGAGTCGTGGGGATGCCCGGCAGCCCAGGAGGGGAGCACCACCATTGGACAGACCTCTGCGAGGGTAGGGGTCCGGTCGGACCCGGTGGTCACTTTGCCGGGTGCAGTGGTGCACTTTGGCGTGGGTGCCGAGGCGGGGCGGGCTGCTGTCCGGTGTTCACGCGGGATAAGTGCCCAGACCTCTGTGAAGGTGTGCGGTCGGACCCGGTGGTCACTTTGGAGGGAGCGGTGGTGCACTTTGGCGCGAGTGCCGAGGCGGGGCGGGCTGCTGTCCGGTGTTCACGCGGTGTAAGTGCCCAGACCTCTTGGAGCCCGCAGACTTCTTGGAGCCCGTGGCGCACCCGCGGGTGAAGCACCGTAATTGGCCAGACCTCTTGGAGTTCACGGTTGGACCCGGCGGTCACTTTGCGGGGATTGGTGGTGCACTTTGGAGCGGAGGCCGAGGGGGGCTATGGTCCGGAGGGATCCTGTGGGGTTCACGTAGAGTAGTTGGCCAGACCTCTTGGAGCCCCGGGAAGGTTGATCGCGCGTCGGGCAAGAGCCCCGACCTCTGGAAGGGCCACGCAGACCTCTGGAAGGGCACGCGGAAGTGAAGGCCTCAGACCTCTTGGAGCCCGCAGACCTCTTGGAGCCCGTGGCACACCCGCGGGTGAAGCACCGCAATTGGACAGACCTCTTGGAGTTCACAGTTGGACCCGGCGGTCACTTTGCGGGGATTGGTGGTGCACTTTGGAGCGGAGGCCGAGGTGGCTATGGTCCGGAGGGATCCTGAGGGGTTCACGTAGAGTAGTTGGCCAGACCTCTTGGAGCCCCGGGAAGGTTGATCGCGCGTCGGGCAAGAGCCCCGACCTCTGGAAGGGCACGCAGACCTCTGGAAGGGCACGCGGAAGTGAAGGCCTTCACGCGCGCCGCAATTGGCCAGACCTCTTGGAGTTCACGAGACCTCTTGGAGTTCACGCAGACCTCTTGGAGTCCGCTGCGAAGGTTGCACGGGCGACGTCTCGCAATTGGACAGACCTCTGCGAACGGTCGTGAGGGGTGATTTGCGCGGAAATTTCACCCGGCGTTGGTGAGCCGGGCGCCCCTCGGAACTCAGAACTCTGGAAGTCGCGGGTGACGGGGAGCCGGCGGTCACTTTGCCGTTCAGTGTGGTGCACTTTGAGTCACCAGTCCGGTTTGGACCCGGCGGTCACTTTGCTGGGTAAAGTGGTGCACTTTGGAGAGGGGGCCGCGGCCGAACGAAGCACGACACTTGGCCAGACCGCTGGACTGTCTCGAAGGCGTGGGCTTCGACGGTGGGGAGCGGAACCCCCGGTTCTTGATGGGCCGGATTATGCTGGCAAGCCGAGACTTGAACCGTGCAACTCATCCACTGCATGGAAGAATTACATGGTCATGGCACAACTGCCCAGACCTCTGGGCATGCACAGACCACTGAAAGTGGGTGCCCAGGCAAGCCACTGAATCGCGCGGCACGCTCGGTCCGGTTGGACCCGGCGGACACTTTTCCGGGTAAAGTGGTGCGCTTTGGAGGGGGTGCGGAGGTGGGGCGGTCTAATATCCGGTGGATTCTGAGGAGTTCACTTGGGTTAAGTGCCCAGACCTCTTGGAGCCCCAGACCTCTTGGAGCCCCCGACACACCCGCGGGTGAAGAACCGCAATTGGCCCGACCTCTGGAAGGGATCCTCGATCCTCCAGCCGGGCTGCGCTTTCCCCCGGGCCAGAGCACAGGCGACACGTCATCCCGAAGGGTCGTTTCCCCCTGACGACGTCCGATCAGGGTTCCTCTGCGTATGACATTAACGATGAAATCCGTTTTCCACTTCCTGTCGTCCCGGCCGATGGCGGCAGCCTTATTTGCGTCCATGGCGATGTTTCCTGCTAAGGCGCGAGCTGCTGACAAGCCGGTATCGGAATTCACAGCCGAGGAAAACCAGAAGCTCGGATGGAAGGTTGTGGACGACGGCGTGATGGGCGGTCTTTCGAAAGGAAATCTTGCCTTCAGTGAGGATGGAATCCTCCGCTTCAGCGGTGAGCTTTCGCTCGAGAACAACGGTGGCTTTTCATCCCTGCGCACTGGTGATCTCAATCTCGATCTCGCAGGCAGCGAGGGCCTTGCGATCAGGGTCAAAGGGGACGGCCGGACGTACCAGATGCGCATCGGTACCGACGCACGGTATCGGGGCATGGAAGTTTCCTTCATGGCCGGGTTTGCCACAAAGAAGGGCGAATGGACGGAAGTGCGGGTTCCTTTCGCCAGTTTTGTCGGCAGCTGGCGCGGGACCATGCTCAAAGACCAAGTCTTCAACCCAGCGAAAATCAGCCGCCTTGGCCTGCTGCTCGGCGACAAGAAGGCCGGCCCCTTCGCCATGGAGGTCGACTGGATCAGGGCCTACAGCGCAAATGCGGCGAACGTCGTTGATCAGGCGCTGGCCGATGGCCGATTCAAAACCCTAGCGGCGGCCCTGACTGCGGCGGATCTCGTGGGCGTGCTTCAGGGCGATGGGCCCTTCACGGTTTTCGCGCCGACGGATGAAGCTTTCGCCAAGCTGCCGGAGGGAACGGTGGAGAGTCTCCTGAAACCGGAAAACAAGGCGCAGTTGCAGGCGATTCTGAAATATCATGTGGTCCCGGGTGCGGTCAAACTCGCCAAGGCGCTTGAGGCTGGCGAGGCCGCCACCGTCGAGGGTGGAAAACTGGCCATTGCCTTCAAGGACGGTAAAGTGCTCGTCGGAAAATCGGCTATTCTCAATGCCGACATCGAGTGCACGAATGGCGTGATCCATGTGATCGATGAGGTGCTGCTCCCTCCGGCGCCAGTGAAGGAAGCCGTCGCTAACGACCTCATTGGCGTGGCGAAACGGGCAGGGAGCTTCAAGACATTGCTCGCCGCCGTCGAAGCTGCTGCGCTGGCCCCGGTGCTTGCAGGCGAAGGTCCCTTCACGATTCTGGCACCAACGGATGAAGCATTCGCGAAGCTCCCGGAAGGCACCGTGGAAACGCTGCTGAAGCCGGAAAACCTCGCGGAGCTGCAGGCAATCCTCAAGTACCATGTCTTCGCCGGCAAGGTCACGGCGGGCGACGCCCTCAATGCGAAGTCAGGCACAACTCTCAATGGGAGCAAGGTCGCCTTCGCCATCAAGGACGGGGTTCTCAGAGCCAATGACGCGACGATCCGAACAACCGACATTCAATGCGATAACGGAATCATCCATGTGATTGATGCGGTGCTGCTCCCTCCGGCTCCCGAAGCGGGTGCCAAAGGAGAGAAAACGGCGTCGATGGAGCCAGCCGAACGCATCGAAGCGGCGATCAGCCGCGGCGTCCCAATCTTCAATCATGGCGACCACGCCGAGTGCGCGGACATCTACAAAACCTGTCTCGAGATTCTGGCGAACGACGAAAAGGTCGATGCAGAAGTGCGCAAGACGCTCGGGAAGGTGCTGGAGCGGGCCAAGGGGATCGAGGACGCTAGGGAGCGTGCGTGGCAACTCCGGCGGGGCCTTGATTATGCGTATCACGCTGTCGCGGGTTGATGGGGGACAGGTGCACAGGGCTCTGGGGGGCTCGTCCTGAATGGCGCTGAGATGGGGCGGTCAGGAAGGCTGGGGTATGCGGCGTTCCTTCAGAACGCGGAGGTCGGGCGGTGCGGTACCCAGAGCGGTGCTCTGGGCTGGTATACGGTGTGCCGATGGCACACGGGTTGGCGGCGTGGGTGGTGTGGTGAGGAGCGAGGGACTACTGTGTCGACGTGGTGGGAGGTTAGGAAGTGTTTGAAAGGAAGGAGGCTTGGTGTCAGGGCTGTTGTGGCCATGAAAATGGATTCCGGATGCAGGGTGGGTGCTGCTTCGCTACGGGAGGGCCTGGAGCGGCGGCGCAGATTGTCATCCGGAGGGTTGCGGATGCTTTCAGGATCCGCGGGCTTCAGGATTGGGACTTCGGCATTGAGGTCACAGGCAGGATGCCCGTGCCACTTTGCATGGGGCATTGAGGTCACAGGCAGGATGCCCGTGCCACTTTGCATGGGGCGTTGAGGTCACAGGCAGGATGCCCGTGCCACTCTGCATGGGGCATTGAGGTCACAGGCAGGATGCCCGTGCCACTGTGCATGGGGCATTGAGGTCACAGGCAAGATGCCCGTGCCACTTTGCATGGGGCATCCCAGGGCCTTCGCGTTGCGTCGTCCCTGGGCTGGGGTCTTGGGGCCCGGTGGGCCGGCTGAGGTTGACGAGCGAGGGGCGGCAGGGTGGCAGCAAAAAGGCCGCCCGGTGAGGGGCGGCCTTTGTGTGAGGGGTTGGTGGGGTTAGCGTTTCGGGGGTTGGACTTCTTTGACGGTGGCTCCGTGGGTGTCGCTGAGGATGAGGATAGAGAAGCGGGTGGTGGCGTCGAGGTCGCTGGTGGAGAGGCTGGCGTAGTCGAATTTGCCGCGGAGGTCGGTGTAGCCGTCTTTGTAGAAGGTGGGGGTGCCGTTGACGTCGGCGAAGACCTTGACGTAGACCTTTGAGAGCGGGCGTTTGTCGGTGGCGTGGCGGACCTGGAGGCGGCCGAAGCCCTCGCTGAGTTGGACGTCGAGTTCGTTGGCGTAGGCGGCTTCGGCTTTGGTGAGGCCAGCGCCGGTGATCTCGACGAGGACGTTAGCGCTCTGGAATTCGGCGGGGAGGGCGAAGACGTGGTGATCGCCGGCTGGGAGCATGACCTTTTCGGATTTGTTGGGTCGGATCATGCGGAAGCGGCTGGTGTCCTGGGTGACGAAGGGATTGGCGCTGAAGAGGAACTCGAGGTCCATGGGGTAGTAATTGACGGTGACCTCGGTGAGATTGCGGTAGTCGAGGGCGACGGTTTTGTTTTCGATTCTGACGCTGATGGCAGGTTCTTTGGCGGCGAGCCGGTCCTGGGTGGCGTCGCGGTCGTCGTCTTTGGGGGCGGCGGCGGCTTTGCCTTCGATTTCGTCGAGTTGCGAGGCGAGTTCGGTGAACTTGGCCTTCCAGTGGTCGACGGGATGAGCGGCGTGGGCGGTGGCGATGGTGCGTGCGGTGGCGGTGTCGGCTTGGCACATGGCGAGCCATGCTTTGAGATAGTCGTACTGGAGTTTCTCGGCGATTCTGGCGGGATCGACGGAGGCGAAGCGGGCGATGGCTTCCTCGATGCGGTCCTGGAGGGCGAGGTAGTAGACGGCGGCGAGGTGGTCTTCTTCGGTTAGGTCCGGGCGGTAGCTGAGGACCTTCATGAGGGCGTCGAACTGGGCGCGGAGCTTGTCATTGAGGATGGTGCGGGAGGCGCCGAGCTGGTGGGCGCGGGCATTGACGAGCGGGCTGTATTCGAGGTGCTGGTAGAGGTGGCGCTGGACGGGCTCGATCCTGACGAGCGGGGAGTCGATGAAGGTGCCGCACTGAGCGAGGAAGCCGTCGGCGTGCATGAGGAAGTCGGAGGCGCCGTCTTTGATGTCGTGGAGGAGCGAGTAGCTCCATGAGGTGGGGTGCCAGATGTGGCGGGAGCGGAGGAGGGCGAGGGCCTTTCTGGCGAAGTCAGGATCTTTGAGACGCCATGCCATGAGATCGAGGTTGAGGGCGAGGAGATTGTTCTGTTCGAGGAAGGCGAGGACCTCGGCGGGTTCGCTGTTCTGGCTGACGTATTCCCACGAGGCCTTGTCGGCCTGGGTCAGGCGCGGGACGACATTGAAGGTGAAGGGAGCGGCGCTGGCGGCGGTTTTGAAGTTGCGGCTGAGGTGGACCGGGTAGTGGGCGAACTGCCCGGCGACTGGGAAGTAGAAGTGGAAGTCGTAGGTGCCGGTGTGATAGGGTTCGAGGACGACCGGGAGGGATTTGGTGGCCTGCGTCTGGAGGACGGGGATGGCACCGCGGGGGATCTGGAAGAGGAGGTCGAGCTTCTGGCGTGAGGAGGCTGGGTTGGTGACGACGACCTGGCAGCCGTAGACGACGCCGGTGAGGAATTCGGTGGTGACGAACTTGTCGGATTTTTCGCCGGCCTGTTCGATGTAGCGGTCGCCGTGGCGGTAGAAGTTCTGGCTGACGAGGAGCTGGGTGCCTTCCTTGTCGTCTTCGGCGGCTCTGATTTCCTGGTGGAAGAGGATGCCTTTGCCGTTTGGTGTGAGGGTGACGCTGTTGTTATCCCGCTTGGTGGTGCCGCCTTTGTAATCCGAGGGGAAGGGGAGGTCGAGGGCGGCTAGAGCGAGGAGCATCTCGGTGAAGCTGCCGGTGGCTTCGGCGAGATGCGGGGAGACGAACGGCTGGGCGCCATCCCAGAGGGCGTAGTCCTGCCAGAAGCGGTTGGGTTTGACGAGGTCGGCGAGTTGCTGGGCGATGAGGAGACGGTAGTAGTTGTTCTCGGCCCATTCCTTGGTGCGATCGAGCTGGCGGTAGAGACGGACAGCCCTTGCGAGGCCGGCTCTGCGGCGTTCGATGGATTTCGCGCTCTTTTCGAGGGTGACGCCGCGGGAGGCAACGACGGGCGCTGGGGCGTTCATTTCCTTGAGTTCGCGGACATCCTCGACAAAGTCCTCCTCGACTGCGAGATCTGAGAGCTTCGCCTGTTCGTCTTGAGCGATTTCGCCGCGGAGGCGCGTGGTGAGGGCGAGTTTGTCGACTGCCTCGCCTTCGGTTGGGGGTGCGCCCGGGGCACTTGATGGCGCGTCCATCAAATAACCCGCCTGCTGGTCGCGGCTGAAGCGGGTGACGACATTCTTGGCGCGATCGTCGCCGCCGGCGGAATTGGCTGCCATGCCACCGGAGTCGAACCAATAGCTGTCGACTGCGCCGCCTGCGATACCGGTCAGGGTGGTGAGGACGCGGCCGTTGAGGGCGGTTTCGAAGAGGAAGGCGTCGCGCTGCGGGTTTTTCGGCTGAGTGTCGAGCCAATCCTTGAGGTGGCGGCGGGCGACGGGGA
>JAIXPK010000263.1 GCA_027486335.1 Verrucomicrobiaceae bacterium
GCCCAACTCGTTACACGATTCGTGCAGGTCGGAACTTACCCGACAAGGAATTTCGCTACCTTAGGACCGTTATAGTTACGGCCGACATTCACGGGGACTTGAGTTCACAGCTTCGCCTTGCAGCTAACCGCTCGCCTTAATCTTTCCGCATTGGTCACGTGTCACACCCTATACTTGGACTTGCGTCTTGGCAGAGTGCTGTGTTTTTGATAAACAGTCGGTTGGGCCCATTCACTGCGGCCCCCTTTGACAGGGGCACCCCTTCTCCCGAAGTTACGGGGCTAGATTGCCGAGTTCCTTAACGGGGGTTCACTCTTGCGCCTTAGTATATTCTACTCACCCACCTGTGTCGGTTTGCGGTACGGGCACCTTAGCATGCACCGGAGATTTTCTTGGAGATCAGTTCAGACAATCCGGTCCGGCCGTAGCCTTCCCGTCAGCTTGCGCCACTGCCACTTTCAATCGGCAGCTGCCCTCCCCAACCCCGTCCCTCCGGCTTAAGTTTTCGGTGGTGCGGGAATATTGACCCGCTGTCCATCGCCTACGCATCTCTGCCTCGGCTTAGGTCCCGACTAACCCTGGGACGAATAGCGTGGCCCAGGAAACCTTGGGTTTACGGCGGGCAGGGATTTCACCTGCCTTCACGTTACTTATGTCTGCATGCTCTCTTGTCAGCACTCCACCTTCAGTCGCCTTCCGGCTTCCACGCGCTGACAATGCTCTCCTACCACACGGATCCGGCGAACCGGTTCCGCATCCAGAGCTTCAGTATGCCGCTTGATCGCCAATCATTTTCGGCGCGGGACCACTCGATGAGTCAGCTATTACGCACTGTTTAAATGGTGGCTGCCTCTAAGCCAACATCCTCACTGTCTCTGTAGTCCCACATCCTTTCCACTGAGCGGCATTTAGGCACTTTAGCTGCTGATCTGGGCTGTTTCCCTCTCGACGACGAAGCTTATCCCCCGCCGTCTCACTGCCGCACTTCACCGGGCGGTATTCGGAGTTTGATTAGGTTTGGCAGGCTGGTGTGCCCCCTAGCCTATTCAGTGCTCTACCCCCGCCCGTCAGCATGCGACGCTGCACCTCAATGCATTTCGGAGAGAACCAGCTATCACGGGGTTTGATTAGCCTTTCACTCCTACCCACAGCTCATCCGAGACTTTCTCAAGAGCCACCAGTTCGGCCTTCCACGGCATGTTACTGCCGCTTCAGCCTGGCCATGGGTAGGTCACCTCCGCTTCGGGTCCAGTGCCTGCGACTATGTTCGCCCTGTTCGGACTCGCTTTCGCTGCGCCTGCGCCCCAGAAGGGCTTAAGCTGGCCACAGACACTGACTCGCAGACTCATTAAGCAAAAGGCACGCCATCACCCCCGAAGGGGCTCTGACACCTTGTAGGCACACGGTTTCAGGTTCTATTTCACTCCGCTCACAGCGGTTCTTTTCACCTTTCCCTCGCGGTACTTGTTCACTGTCGGTCGCTGGCTGGTATTTAGCCTTACGGGATGGTCCCCGCCAATTCACACGGCGTTTCACGTGTGCCGTGCTACTCAGGATTACCCCCGGGCTGCTTCGGTTTTCGGTTACGGGTCTCTCACCCTCTCGGGACCGGATTTCCAGCCGGTTCACCTAACCTATGCAGTCCCTTACGGGGTCCTATAACCCCGGAGGCAAAGCCTCCGGTTTGGGCTGTTCCGCGTTCGCTCGCCACTACTGACGGAATCACTGTTTTGTTTTCTACTCCTCCGGTTACTGAGATGTTTCACTTCACCGGGTCTCGCGACCTGTTCCCTATGTATTCAGGAACAGACGTGCAGATATTAATCTGCACAGGTTACCCCATTCGGAAATCTCCGGATCATAGCGTATTTGCCGCTCCCCGAAGCTTATCGCAGCTTATCACGTCCTTCATCGCCCGCCAGCACCAAGGCATCCACTGTGTGCCCTTTGTAACTTGATTCTCTTCTCCTGTTCAAATCGGAGAAATCTCGCCGTATTTCCTAAGATCGCATTTGTGAAGCCCTCAGGCTTCAATGATCTTGTATTTCTACCCTGTATGCAGATGTCAAAGAACAGCCTCTCCGGCGCTGCTCCGCGGCACAGTTTCATTCCCTTCAATTCACGCTCTCCCCGGTCGGGTGGACCCAGCAGGACTCGAACCTGCGACCCCCGCCTTATCAAGGCGGTGCTCTAACCAACTGAGCTATGGGTCCTTGTCCCATCCGCTTCAGCCGGCAGTCCGTCGCAGTCAGTCCGCTTCTCCCTCCCCCCATTCATCAGAAATGGTGGAGGCAAGGAGATTCGAACTCCTGACATCCAGCTTGCAAAGCTGGCGCTCTACCAACTGAGCTATACCCCCGGTTCTTCAGGACAGCTCACGCCGCCCCGACAGGCGCTCTCTCCAGAAAAAGAAGAAGTAAAGACCAATTCGCACGCTGCGCATCAGAACTCCCGCGCAGCCCTTAAGGTGCGGCGCTTTCGCAACCGCTCACCGGACAATTGTCTGCGGTGTTGACCTGAAGTGCGGCTTTTCAAGGTCCGGGGGTTGTTTCCCGGTCCGCGCACTTCTGTACTCCATAGAAAGGAGGTGATCCAGCCGCAGGTTCCCCTACGGCTACCTTGTTACGACTTCATCCCAGTCACCAGTCATGCTTTAGGACCCTGCTTCATTGCTGTTAGCGCGGATACTTCGAGCGCGACCGGCTTCCATGATGTGACGGGCGGTGTGTACAAGACCCGGGAACGTATTCACGGCACCGTAGCTGATGTGCCATTACTAGCGATTCCGGCTTCATGAAGGCGAGTTGCAGCCTTCAATCTGAACTGGGCCCGGTTTTAACGGATTTCCTCCACCTCGCGGTATCGGTTCACATTGTACCGGGCATTGTAGTACGTGTGCAGCCCTGGGCGTAAGGGCCATACTGACTTGACGTCGTCCCCACCTTCCTCCCAGTTGAACTAGGCAGTCTGTCCAGAGTTCCCGCCATTACGCGCTGGCAACAGGACACGGGGGTTGCGCTCGTTGCGGGACTTAACCCAACATCTCACGACACGAGCTGACGACAGCCATGCAACACCTGTGCAAACCGTGGATTGCTCCACTAGGCGGCTTTCACCACCGACAGAATGCATGTCAAGCCCAGGTAAGGTTCTTCGCGTTGCATCGAATTAAGCCACATACTCCACCGCTTGTGCGGGTCCCCGTCAATTTCTTTGAGTTTTAATCTTGCGACCGTACTTCCCAGGCGGCACGCTTAACGCGTTAGCTCCGGCACGGGAGGGGTCAAATCCCCCCACACCAAGCGTGCACCGTTTACTGCCAGGACTACCGGGGTATCTAATCCCGTTTGCTCCCCTGGCCTTCGAGCCTCAGCGTCAGGATCTGTCCAGAGTCTCGCCTTCGCTACTAGTGTTCCTCACAATATCTACGCATTTCACTGCTCCACTGTGAATTCCAGACTCCTCTCCAGTCCTCAAGCACGGCAGTATCGGATGCAGTTCCGGGGTTGAGCCCCGGGCTTTCACATCTGACTTACCGTGCAGCCTACGCTCCCTTTACGCCCAGTGATTCCGAACAACGCTCGGGACCTTCGTATTACCGCGGCTGCTGGCACGAAGTTAGCCGTCCCTTCCTCTAGTGATACTCTCAGACCGGCGCGCAGTTAACGCCCGGCTTTACTCTCACTTGACAGGAGTTTACAATCCGAAGACCTTCATCCTCCACGCGGCGTCACACCATCAGGCTTTCGCCCATTGTGAATGATTCTCGACTGCTGCCACCCGTAGGTGTCTGGACCGTGTCTCAGTTCCAGTGTGGCTGGTCATCCTCTCAGACCAGCTACCCGTCGTTGCCTTGGTGGGCCGTTACCCCGCCAACTAGCTGATAGGCCGCGAACTCATCCGGAAGCGGCACCTTTCAGCACCTTCCGCAACAGACTGATGCCAGCCTGTGCCACACGGGGTATTAATCCAAGTTTCCCTGGGCTATCCCCCTCTTCCGGGCAGATTGTTCACGTGTTACGCACCCGTCCGCCACTGAACGGATATTGCTACCCGCCCCGTTCGACTTGCATGTCTTATCCACGCCGCCAGCGTTCGTTCTGAGCCAGAATCAAACTCTCCGTATAGAAAGTTTCCAAACATGATTCCGGCATTAGCCGGTTCGCATGCTCAGAAGAAATGTTTGACGTTCGCAGATCCAGTCTCCC
>JAIXPK010000238.1 GCA_027486335.1 Verrucomicrobiaceae bacterium
CACCTCCAACGGTGACACCCCCATGCCTTCATGAATGCGTCATCAGGGATTCTCGCCGGATGTGTCGAAGGACGCTTGTGGATGCGCGTGCTCGGCAAGGGCTCACACCTCAACGGCCCTACCCTCAAAACGTTCGTCAAAGAACACGTGCTCGCCGCACCCAACTCCGCCGTCATCATCGACCTGCGCGAATGCACCGGCATGGACAGCACCTTCATGGGCACCCTCGCCGGCCTCGCTTCCCGCCTCGAGGAACGCGGTGCCTCCCTCCACGTCGTCAACGCCGCAGGACGTAACTCCGAATTGCTCCACGGCCTCGGCCTCGATGAGGTCTTCCCAGTCCACGAAGACACCGCAGGTTGGTGCTCC
Source organism: Verrucomicrobiaceae bacterium (assembly GCA_027486335.1). Lineage (GTDB taxonomy): Bacteria > Verrucomicrobiota > Verrucomicrobiia > Verrucomicrobiales > V1-33 > V1-33. The sequence continues at coordinate 370 of JAIXPK010000238.1, forward strand.
CAGACACCAGAATGCCTGCCCATCGACTCCCAGCCTTGCTCCCGGACCGAACGCACCGAAGTCTGCCTCGAGGCCCATGAAGCCCTCGCCGCCGCCGATTGCCGCAACGCCGATCGCTTCCGCGACGTCATCGAACTCATGCGCGAAGAACTCGATCGCGCCGCCCTCGCTCACTGAGGCCATCCCCGGCATCTCCGCCAGCCGATCACCATCACGGGATTCCTACCCGCGATTCCGTCATTCCCTCGGTACTTTGCGGAAAAATCCACGCTGCTTCTCCGAAACCGGCATGCCCAGCCGGTCCATCACCGCCAGCAGATCCTCCCACGCCTTCCGCTTCTCCGCATTCCCGCGCACCGGCCCATCCTGCGCCGCTCTCAGCAGATAAGAAGGATGCAGCGTCAGCATCAGCGGGATGCCCTCAAACGTCTGCCACTGCCCCCGCTCCCTCGTAATCGCCACCTTGCGCCCCAGCAATCCCTCGGAAGCCGTCGCCCCCAGCGCCACAATCACCCGGGGCCGGATGATCGCTATCTCCTCCCGGACGAACTCAACGCACGCCGCCATCTCCTCCGCCGTCGGCGCACGATTACCCGACCCCTGCGCCCCGCCACTGATCGCCGGCCGGAACTTGCACAGATTCGAAATGTAAATGCCGCCCCGGTCCAACCCCATCGCCACCAGCATCTTGTCCAGCAGTTGCCCCGCCGGTCCCACAAACGGCTCAAGCTTCTTCTCCTCCTCCGCACCCGGCGCTTCCCCCACCAGCATCAGCGGACTGTCAGGATTCCCCACCGCAAACACCATCGTCTCACGCAATGTCCCCAGCGCCCGCGCACGCTCCCCAATCTCCGCCCGCGCCTTCACCGCCGCCAGCGCCTCCTCCTTCTCCTCCCTCGTCCGCTCCACCGAAACCACCGGCATCACCCGATCCTCTCTCTCAGGAACAGTCTCCACCTTCGAAACCTCCACCTTCAGAACCTCCACCACCGGAACCGTTTCCACACGCTCCAAAACAATCTCCTCTTTCGGCTTCACCACCGCCGCTTCCACCACCGGCTCTCGCGGCACCGCCGCCACCACCACCGGCCGCATCTCCATCCGCCCCGGCTTCATCCGGATCATCTCCTTCAACGCCTGCCTCGCAGGCTCGCTCATCCAGATCCGATGCTGCCCGGCACGCTGCCGCCCTTCCATGTAGGCAGCCAGCGTCAGCAACGCCGGCAGCGGATGAAGGACAGTCGTTTCGTCAGCCATGATCCCCCCGCTACCTGCTCTCCCGCCCGGCGAAAGCGGAAGTTGCCCCCATCACGCAAGCTTTCCCCATCCGATCATCCCCGGCTGATGATCCGCAACGCATCCAGCCGGAGCCGACTCCCACTCAACGCCGCATCCGTCGCCGCCGCAAACGCCGCCAGCCCCTCCAATTCCGCCCCCGCAGGATGCCCCGGCCAGCGCGCCAGATCCGCTAGCCGCGCCGTCTCCGCCGCAAACTGCGCCCGCGCCGCCTTCCGCGCCTTCTCCACCAGCTGCGCGCACTTCGCACCCGCCACTCGTTCCGCCGTCGCCATCAGCGCCGCCAGCCGCCCGGACGCCAGCAGCGCCGCCGCGATCGCCGCAGGATCCGGCGAAGGCACCAGCTTCATCCCGATCAGCGCTCGATCCGCACTCAAATCCTCCAACCGGTGATCCACCAGCACCCGGATCGGCATCGGCGGGAAAAAACGGTCCAGATGCAGCGCCGGCGGAGCCACACATTCCGCCACGTACCAGGCCTCGCAGTACAACGCCGCCGCCCCACCCTCCGCGACCGCCAGACACGCATTCCCATCCTCGCTCCCTAGCAATGCATCCAGCGCCGCCTGCCACAGCGGATGATCCACAGTCAGAAAGCCCACGTCCTCCCTCGCCAGCGCCCTCGCACGATCCGCCGTCACCGTCATCCCCTCCGCCGGCATCTCCGGGAGCACCGCCGACGCCACGTCGTCAGGCCGCAACACCCACGTCCTCTCCTCCGCCGCCTCCGCAACCATCCCGAAGTGATCCATCAATCTCAGGAAAAATGCCTCGCTCCGCAAATCCCCGTCAGCCTCCCGAATCAGCCGGATCGTCTCCGCCACCTCCAGCGGCCGCCCCGAATGCAGCGCCAGCAACCGCGCCGTCCCTTCCTCCAACTCCCGCGCATGCCTCTCGCAGAACTCCCTCGCCTCCCCAATCAGCACCTCCAGCCCCGCCACATCCCCCGGCACCGCCAGACACGACCCTAACCGCTCCCGGAAATGCGCCGCCGTCGCCACCGCCCCAGGCGAATGCACCCCGAATACCCGCAGCGCCCGGTCATACCACGCCGCCAGCACCGCCTCCCGCGTCCCCTCCCCATACGGCACATGAATCTCTATCGTCCCAGTCTGCCCGATCCGATCCAGCCGCCCGATCCGCTGCTCCAGCAACGCAGGATCGTCAGGCAGATCAAACAGCACCAGATGCCGCGCACACTGGAAATTCCGACCCTCGCTCCCGATCTCCGAACACATCAGCAGCCGCGCCCCATCCGGTTCCGTAAACCACGCCGCATGCCGGTCCCGCTGCAGCAGCGTCAGCCGCTCGTGAAACACCGCCCCATCCACCGCTATCCTCTCTCGCAATCCCTCCTGCACCGCTTCCGCCTCATCCGCCGTCGCCGTAATCAGCAGCACTTTCTCCCCACCAGTCCGCCGCAGCAACCCCGCCAGCCAATCCAGCTTCCGTTCCGTCACACTCCCCTCTCCGCAATCTAACAACTCAAGGCGGCACTCCCGCCCCGGAAATCCCGTCAGCGCCGCCCGCAGATTCCGGAACATCACCCGCCCCGGCCCGAACGAATCCAGCAACGCATCCAGCAGCGCCCGCCGCGCCGCCGCCCCACCCTTCGCATACGCCTTCACCAGCCTCACCATCCGCGGCGATCCCGCCGTCAACTCCGCCAGCACTTCCGCGTCAGGCTCCCCGCCCGAATGCAGCGCCTGCGCCACCTTCGCCGTCGCCCCATGCCGCTCCATCTCCCCGCAGAACGCCCCGTAATCCGCAAACCGCACCGGATCCAGTATCCGCAGGCGCGCAAAATGACTCGCCAGCCCAGCCTGATCAGGCGTCGCCGTCAGCAGCAGCACCGACGCCACCCGCTCCGCCAATCCCTCCACCAGCCGCCACGCCGCCGACGGCTCACCTTCCTCCCACCGCAGATGGTGCGCCTCATCAACCGCTAGCAAATCCCAGCCCGCCCCGGCGCACCACGCCGCCGCCTCCGCATCCCCGCTCAGCCAGCCCACCGGTGCCAGCACCAGCTGGCTGTCCAGAAACGGATTCATCCCGTCACCCCCTAACGACTCGCACCGCTCCGCATCGAAAATCGCAAACTTCAGCTGAAACCGCCGCAGCATCTCCACAAACCACTGATGAATCAGCGGCTCCGGCACCAGAATCAGCACCCGCGCCGCTCGCCCCGTCAGATGCAGCCGCTGCAGAATCAACCCGGCCTCAATCGTCTTCCCTAACCCAACCTCGTCCGCCAGCAGCACCCGCGGGTGCCGCCGCGCCGTCGCCTCCCCCGCTATCGCCAGCTGGTGCGGCAGCAGATCAATCCTCGCACCCACAAATCCCCGCACCGGCGACTGCCTCATCTTCGCTCGCCGCAGCAATGCCTCAATCCGCAGGTTGAACTCCTCCGGACTGTCCGTCAGCCCGCGCCGGATCCGATCCGCCGGATGACTCGCCGCCAGCGTGTCCGCCAGCGCATCCTCGCCCACCTCATCAGCCCCCTCTAACAGATACCTCCGGCACCCGTCCTCCTCACGAATCCCCGCAATCCTCCCGCGCCGGCCGTCACCCAGCGACACAGGATCCCCTACCCCCGGCGCCATCCGCCGCAGCGGCGCGCCCGGCCACGCATACAGCCGATCCACCCCAGCCGCACCAAAATGCACCAGCACCCGCCCGCCGCCACTCTCACGCACCGTCCCGAGCCCTAATTCCGGTTCCGCATCGCTGCTCCAGCGCTGCCCGGGATAAGGCCGGATCATTCGCCGGCACGCACGGTGATGTCATCAAACCAGACAGGCAACTCAGCATACGGCGTCCCCCAAACCGACGCCTTCCCCTGCGACGGAGCCTCCTCGCTCGTCGCCGTCACCGTCGGCTTCTCAGGCCTCTTCTCTCCTTCCGCCCAAACCCGGCCCTCCATCTCGCTCCCACCTCCCGCCTTCGCCTTGATCGTAAACTCCAGCCACGTCCACGTCCCGCTCGTCCACCCATACGCCGCCGTCCCGATCGCCTCCTCCTTGTCACTCGTCAGCACAATCTCCACCTGCTTCGTCGCAGGCACAACCCGCAACCTCGGCCCGCTCACCCCATGCAGCCCCACCCCGAACCTCGGCTGCGTCCGCCGCTTCCCAGCCGTCTTGATCCGCGCCGTCACCGTCCCCGCACCCTTCACCGACTTCCCCACCAGCATCCCCCCATCCACAATCGGCTGACCCGCAAGCTCCAGCACTTTATTCTCCCCATCCGCCACGATCGAAAACTTCGCCTCCTGATCCGTCGACATGAATGCCTCAGGCACTTCCCCCGTCGCCACGTCCTTGAAATCAATCACCGGAGCCGCCGCCGGTTCCTCAGCTCGAGGACTCAGGACACACGCAAGGAGACAGGCAGGCAGCAGCAGTTTGCTATTCATGGCGGAGAGCATCGACGAGACGGCGCGACAGAGCAAGCCGCGCCGCACCCCAGCAGAAGACCAGCCCCCCGGCAAGCAGAGA
>JAIXPK010000293.1 GCA_027486335.1 Verrucomicrobiaceae bacterium
ATCGTATTGATGGTCGATCACGTGCTGAATCTCCGCTGCGGTCATTGTCCGGCCCGTGCGCTTGAGACTCAAGATCCCAAAAGGCCCGACTTCAAACGTTTCCGGATCCGGGTTCTCCACTTCAGCAGCAGGTCGGATCTCCCGTCGCAGCGCACTTTCCACGAGCGCTTTCAGGGTGGTCTTGCGTCGAACCGCAAGGGTCTTCGCCTCCATGAGAAGGTCGTCAGGAAGGTCGAGCGTCGTTTTCATATGGGTGACGATATGGCTTTATGGTTTGTCGTCAAGTTGCTCGATTTCTATAGCGAAAGTGGACACGGCCCTACCTCAAGCAGCCCCTCCTCACCCACACCCCATCCCCCCGGACACAGCAACACCGGCTCCCCATCGGAAGCCGGTGTGCCCTCAGAACTCTCCGACAGGCCTCCCCGTCGTCCTCCCGCTCAGAACTTGTAGTCCATCAGCACCTGGAAGCGCCCGCTCCCATCGTTGAACTCATCCGCCGTCATCGGGATCCCGTAATCAAGCTTCAGCGGACCCACCACCGGCAGCACCGCCCGAACCCCGAAACCAACGTTCGCATTGTAATCGCTCGTCGAAAAATCCCACGAGTCCGCATTCACCACACCGGCATCCGCAAACACCGCCGCCCGCACCTTCCCAAACACCGGCACCGAATACTCCAGCGTGATGTACGCCGACGAATTCCCACCGATCGGCTCCCCGTTCTCATCCTTCGGTCCCACGTCCCGATAGTTGAACCCGCGCAGATTGTTCGCACCACCCAGAAACTCACGCTCGAAAATCGGCACCCGATCCCCATTCCCCACCGTGTCCACCACCGCCGCACGCCCTTCCACAAAGAAGATCGTGTCAAATGGCAGGGTCCAGAACTTCGAGCCCGTCACCGAGAAGTTATACACCTCGACGTCACCACCCAGCACCCCACCGCTCAGCGCCCCCTCCACCATGATCTTGTGCCCGCGCCGCGGCCGCTGAATGTCATCCCGGTTGTCAAACACCCACGCCGAACTCAACCGGCTCTGCAGATACTTGCCCTCCTCATCCTTGATCTGCTGCGAGGCATCCCCGGAAACATCGAAGATCTCCACGTTCTGCAGCGTGTAGGTCAGCCGCAAATCGGAATTGTCCCCGAGCGGCTTCCGCAGATTCACCGACGCCCCCACATCCCGCTGATCAAAGTAATCCGACAAGAAGTTCTTCTCCGTCCAGAACAAATCCCCACCCAGCGACAACCGCTGCCCCATGAAATACGGCTCCGTCACGCTCAGCAGAAACTGCTTCGTCTGCGTCCCCGCCCTCAAACTCAAACGGAACCGTTGCCCGGCACCAGTAAACCTCGGCCAGTTGAACAAGTCAAAGTTCCGCTGCGTGATCTCAACCATCCCAACCAGATTGTCGATCGTGCTGAACCCAGCCCCGAACTGCACCTGCCCAGTCTTCTTCTCAATCAGCGAAATGTTCAGGTCCTTGTAGTCAGGCCCCAGCGTCGACGCCACCGGCATGAAATCAATCCCGTTGCCAGCCTCGAAGTAATCCAGCTTCTGCAGCCGCGTCATCGACTTCTTCACCTTGATCGTGTTATAGTCATCCCCAGGCTCCAGAGCCATTTCCCGCAGAATCACTTCCGTCCGCGTCGCCGAATTCCCCGAGATGTTCACACGCCCCAGCTTGAACTGCTGACCTTCCTCAATCCCATACGTGATGCTGATCGTATTCCCATTCTTGGAAATCCGCGGCGTCACGCTCACATCCGCATACCCGCGCGATCCATAGTAATCCTCGATCGTGTCGATATCCGTCTTCATGTCCGCCAGCGAGAAAATCGTCCCCGCTTCCAGCTGAAACACCGGAATCAGCGTCGACGACTCAAACACTTTGTTCCCTGTCAACGCCACCGCTCCCGTCGTGTATTGCGGCCCCTCGGAAATCCGGAACACAAGGTCCGTCTTCTTGTCGTCGATCCTAACCTGATCCACATTGTCCACCCGCGCATCAAAATACCCCGCATTGCCATACGCATCCTGCACCCGCCGGATGTCCGCCTCGATCTTCTCCTGCGTGATCTTCCGCTTCAGATCCCAGACCTTGATCCAGTTCCGGTCGTCACTCTCCACAATGCTCTTCAACCGGCGCGAAGTGAACACCGTGTTCCCCTCGAACTTCACCTGGTTCAGAATCCCGCGCCCACCCTCATCAATCCGGAACACAATCCGCGAAAACCCAGGCTGGCTCCCCGGCTCAATCGAATAAGTCACCGTCGTCTCCGCATACCCGCGCTTCGTGTACAACTCCAGAATCTTCGAACGCACCTCGTTCAGCTTCGTGTCGTCCACCACCGTCCCAGCCTTGAACTCCGCCTCGTCACGCAGCCGCTCGGTCTTGAACACCGTATTCCCCTGAAACACCAGATCGCCCATCGCCGGCCGCGCCTGCGCCGTCACCACCACATTCACCCCACCCGGCACATCCGTCGTATCAATCGTCACATTCAGCAGGTTCCCGGAATTGTACAGCGCCCGCAAGTCGTCCTCTTCCTTCTCCCGAGTCCACGTCTCCCCCACCTTCAATCGCATGTTCGACGTGATCCGCGCCTTGTCCACCGTCGCATCCCCCTTGAACCGCACCTCCACCGATTTCACCACCTTCGCCGCCGCCGGCTGATCCGCCAGCATCGTCCCAGGCTGCCCCGATGGCAGCGGCGGTTCCGCCGGAGCCGTCTGCCCCCGTACCCCCGCCGTCAGCGCCAAAGTCGCCACCAGCGATACCAGCGTCAGCCTCGGATTCATGTCAGCGCCCGCTCGGCCAGGAATTCTCTGCTCGGAATGCATATCGGAAATTGTTGGTCGTGAAAAAAGATAACAAAGCCTGCCCGCAACCCAGCCATGGCAGCTCTGGCCCGCGAGGCTACCCGGCAGCCCCGAAAGCGCAACTCCTTTGTCGGCACCCTCCCACCACATCTTCCCCCGCGTTCACGGCCCCACACCCATCCCTCACCACCCCCATCACCCTCTCTCCAGCTTGCGGCCCCACCCCTCGCCGCTATGTTCACTCCATGCCTCCCTCCAGCCTGCGCCCCCAACCGCTTGCCCTCCTCCTCCTCCTCAGTGCCTGCCTCGCCTCCGCCGCAGAACCGTTCTCCTTCGACTCCCTCAAATCCCGCGCCCGCTCCCTCGCCGCCTCCCCTCACGTCCCTCCCACCGACTCCCTCGCCGACTTCTGGAAAAATCTCACCTACGACCAGCACCGCGACATCCGCTTCCGCATGGAAGACGGTCTCTGGGCCCGCGACAAACGCCCGTTCTCCATCGACTTCTTCCACCCAGGCTGGACCGCCAAAAAAACCGTCACCATCCACGAGGTCCGCAACGGCCAGGCCGATCCCCTCGCCTTCAACCGCTCCATCTTCGACTACGGCAAAAATTCCATCCCGGACTCCGTCCCGCCCCCCAACGGCTACGCCGGCTGGCGCGCCCGCTGCCACCTCAATGGCCCCGACTACATGGACGAATTCCTCGTCTTCCTCGGCGCCAGCTACTTCCGCTCCATCCCCGCCAATTCCCCCTACGGGCTCTCCGCCCGCGGCCTCTCCATCAACAGCGGCCTGCCCAACGAGGAATTCCCCGACTTCCGCGAATTCTGGCTCGAACCCCCAACCCCGGACGCCACCTCCCTCCGCTCATGGGCCCTCCTCGACGGCCCCAGCGTCACCGGCGCCTTCCAGTTCACCGTCACCCCAGGCACCGAAACCATCGTCGACATCGAAGCCCAGCTCACCCTCCGCCAACCCGTCACCCAACTCGGCCTCGCGCCCTTCTCCAGCATGTTCTGGTTCGGCGAAGCCACCCACCCGAAACCCTACGACTTCCGCCCCGAAGTCCACGACAGCGACGGCGTCCTCATGGAACTCGCCGACGGTGCCCTCCACTTCCGCCCGCTCGAGCAATCCAAAGACCGCTCCCGCCACTGCGTCTTCTCCCTCGATAAACCCCGCTCGTGGTCCCTCCTCCAGCGCGACCGCTCCTTCGCCTCCTACCTCGACACCGAAGCTCGCTACCACGACCGCCCCAGCGTCCGCGTCGAACCCCTCGAAGGCTTCGACCAAGGGAAACTCCACCTCATCGAACTCCCCGCCACCGACGAAACCGGCGACAACGTCGTCCTCCTCTGGGAACCTCAACCAGCCCTCCAACCCGGGAAACCCTACAACTTCCGCTACCGCCTCCACTGGATGCGCGACCCAAAACCCTCAGGCCTCTTCGCCGTCAAAGCCACCCGCTGCGGCCACCCCGTCCAGCGCCCCGACCAGATCCTCGTCTCCATCGACTTCGCCAAACCCCTCGTCCCCCAACCCAAGGAACCTCACATGAAGTGGGACGACATCGCCTCCCTCAAACCCGTCGTCACCGCCAACCACCCCGACGTCAAAATCATCCACGCCGGCATCTCCGACCTCAGCATGGCCCACGTCGATGACCTCCCCCTCAAACTCGGCCGCCGCCCGGACATCCACATGCCCCAGGTCCTCCGCGCCTTCTTCGTCCTCGAAGCCCCAGCCTCCCTCTCAGAAACAGACCTCACCTGCGAACTCCGCAACGCCGACGGTCATCCCGTCTCCGAAAAATGGCTGTGGCTCTGGCACCGCCCCTGACCCTCAATCCCTCACCGCTTTCCTCACTTGTTCTCCTCAGGCTTCAGCAGGCCCATCTTCTTAAGCTTCGGCACAATCGTCGCCCGGCAATACCCCCAATTCCCCGTCCCCTTCGTGAAGTTCGCGTTGAAGTAATCCTGATGGTAGTCCTCCGCAGGATAATAATTCTCCAGCTTCACAATCTCCGTCACGATCGGATCCTTGAACTTCCCGCTCTTGCCCACCTTCGCCTTCACCTGCTCCGCCGTCGCCTTCTGCGCGTCCGTGTGATAGTAAATCCCCGACCGGTACTGCGTCCCCTCATCATTCCCCTGACGATTCAATGTCGTCGGATCATG
>JAIXPK010000356.1 GCA_027486335.1 Verrucomicrobiaceae bacterium
CGCGCGGCCGAGCCGGGCTTGCCGGTCTGGACGCGGGCGGAGAGAAACTCGTAGATGGAACCGCTTTTGAGGCTGGAGCCGGCCTCCTGGAGATTCTTGATGAGAGCGTCGCGGTCGCCTGCGGCGCTCCACCGTTGCGCGGCGAGGCGGAGGGCGCGGTAGTCGGCGGAGACTTTGCGGTCGCCGCTGGTGGTGACCGGGAACGGCCGGTAGAGAGGATCGCCGAGCATCGTGTTCATCCATGACATCGCCGGGGTGGCGCACCATGCGGCTTCCGAGACCATCCAGCCCGCGAGCAGGCGGTCAGTCATCACATCGAGGAATGTGCACATGCTGAGGTACGGTTCCCAGACATTGCCGGGCGTGAAGGCGGCGCCGCGGGCGAGGAGCGGGGCACTCCAGTAGCTGTTGGGATTTGTCAGGGTGCTGGCGCTGAACGAATGGATGTGGCAGGCGACGGCACCTCTGGCGAAGCGGAACGAAGGACTGAGGAACGGGCCGTCGACGTGTTCGGTGTACCATCCGAAGTAGAGGGCTGCGTCCTTCATGGGGTAGCCTCGTGGGAACGTCGGGGCGGCGTGATCGACAGCCACGGGAATGCCTTTGGCGATGCAGAGTGCGCCACAGTTGCGGATCCAGTCTTCTCCCTGCTTGTAGCCACCGTCGTTCTTCTGAGCGAGGTCGATGTAGGCCTTGCCGTAGAGCCCTCCGGCCTTCTCGACGGCGATGGCGTCATCGATGAGGCGGATGGCGGTGGCTTTGTCAGGGCCATCGATACGGCCGGTCAGAAAGAGCGGAGTGAGCGGGGTTTTCCAGAACGGTTCCGGATTGGTGAAGTAGAGGTTTTTGATAGGGCCGTCGATCTTGCGGTCGAGGACGCCGAAGCAGGCGAACTCAGAGTCGACGCTGGCGGCGTTGATTTCGAGCGGCTGCGGGGCGATCGGCTGGCCGGTCTTGGGGTCTTTGCCGTGGGATTGTTCGCTGATGCGGAGGGGGACGCCTTTGATGATGACGAGGACCCGGACGCTGGTGAGGACGGCGAGATTGCCTTCATTGGGGACCTTCTGGGTGCGCCACCAGCCGCGGCTGGCGAACGCCGCGCGGAGCGGGCCTTCGATCTGGGTGGTGTATACCTCTCGGGTGATGGTTTCCGTGAGCGGGCAGCGCAGGCCGACCTGATTGCCAGGGGCGATGCCGCGGGCCTTGATGTAGTATTCGGCGATTTCCTTCGACTCAGGGGAGTCGGAATTGAAGACGACGACCGTGCCATTGACATGATCGAAGGCGGGCGCCGCCTGGGCGAATGCGGCACGGGCGGTGAAGAGACTGAAAAGGACCGGAAGGAGCAGACGGATTCTCACGCCGGGAGCTTAACACCCGCAGCGGGAAGTTCCATCCCGGGATTGCCGAAAATCAGGGCCTGACCGAAACCGGGTTCACGGAATGGTGACGACCCGGTAGAAACGTTTTGCGTCGTCCGCTGCCGCGGGTCCGGAGAGCGTGAGCGATGTCTCCGTGGCGGTGACGGGCGCGGCGGACGTCCATGTCGCGAGGTCCGGGCTGAACTGCAGAACATAGCGACGGCCGGGGGTCGCGGTGACGGTGACATTGAAGGCAGCGCCGTCGCGGACCGTTCCGGTGCAGACGGTCAGAACATTGGCAGCCCCCGGGGATGGCAGCGTGAGCGGACCCGACGCCGGACCACCGTCCGGATAGCGGCCTTCGCTGAGATCCGGCGACTGGGCAGAAAAGTCGACCGCGTCGACCGCAAGCCCGTCGGGTGAGGTGAGCCTGAGGCTTTCGCCGCTGGCGCTGAGGCGGAACGGAACATGGAGCTGTCCTTGAGTGATGCCGTTCTGTTCCGGTTCATTGTCAGCCCAGACGAGGAGGAAGCCGCCCGGGGCGATGGACGTGCCGTCGGGAATGCGGAAACGGGCCGGTTCGGCGGGGGTATCGGAGAGGAAGAATCCACCGAGGGCGACGGGGCTAGTGCCGCGATTGTGGAGTTCGAACCAGTCCTCGAATTGCCCGTCGGCGGGGTCGGGGAAGGCCGCGGTGTTGTCAGCGAGCCATTCGTTGAAGGTGACCGGAGGCAATGGCGGCGGACCGGTGACATTGACCGTGAGGGGGAACGAACCGGTAACGGCACCGGTGCGGGAAATGCCCTCGACGGTGAGCGTGGAGCTGGCGGCGTAGAACGTCAGCGGGAGACTCCATGCCGTCTGGCTGGTCCACGACGGCGTGTAGACGATGCCGTTGATGCGGATGGCTTTAACCCCCGGAGGAGCAGTTCCAGTCAGGGTCACGATGCCGTCGGCGTCGGTGATGGTGCTGCTGCCGGAAATGGCAAAAGCGGTGCCCGGGTAAGCGGCATTGAGCTGGCTGATGATGTAGCTGCGGCGGCTGCTGATGTAGGATTTGACGGTGGTGACCTGCGAAGCGTTGGCAGCGACGCTGTTGGCAGCAAGGCCGGCGACCATGGCATCGATGCGGGCGTTGACCGTGGCAGTGACCATGGGGCCGTCGACGGCGTCGCGGAAGGCGCACCACCATGCGCGGCGGAAGGCGGGTTGGGTGCGGAACTTGGTGCAGAGCGGATCCTGTGTATTGACTTCCAGGCCCGTGTTAGCGGCGTCGCCGACGAGCCCGAAGCTGAAGTCGATATCCCATGCGGTCAGGGCCCACGGGCCGCGTTCCGGTTTGTAGAGGTACATGTTCTTGCCGTAGGTGTAGCCCCATGTGTCCCAGTTGCCGGCGATGCGCTGGACGGCGAGCGCGCGGGCCCATGAATCCTGATCGACGAGCGGGTCGACGGCGTTGAAGAAGGCGGGATCGGTGGCGCTGGTGCCGGTATTGAAGGCGTCTACGAGCTTGCGGAATTCGCCCCAGTCGTTGCCGGAGGCGGTGGAGCGGAGCGCCCACTGATAGCGATAAGCCGCATCCTTGTGGACTCCGCCGGTGGTCGTGCGTTTTGTCAGAAAAGCGCGGAGGGTGGTGCCGAAGGTGGCACCGTTGTCGGCGTATTCGATCCAGTCCTGGGCCTTGTGCAGTCGGCCATTGTCATCGCCTGGCCAGTAACTGTCGATCCATGCGCCGCTCGGCTGCTGGGTGTCTTCGAAAACCGTCTGGCGCTGGGTGCCGTTGATGACAACGCGGCAGAACCGCCGGTGAATGCTGGGCAGACCGATTCGCCGGGCAATCCACCAGATGGTCTGCTCGCGGATCAGCGAAAGGTCGTCGCCGAAGGTGCCTGGACCGGCTAGGATGAAGTCGGTTTCGCCAAGGTATCGGTCGTCGGGCGGCATGTTGACATCGTAATCGCAGGGCGCGCCGGTCGGTCCGGTGAAGGCGGTGGTGTGCCATGGGCTGCCGCTGTACTGGGCCCCGGCATTGTAGATGACGCGCTGGTTGCCAGGTACGAACGTGACATCGAGGGGCGTGTTGCTGTTCTTGTGGCGGCTCGCCCATAGATTGCTAGTCGCCTGGGTCATCCAGAAGCGGTAGGCGGCGAGATTGCCGGCCGGCGTCGGATCGCCCCAGCGGATGAGGGCTTCCCGGCCGTCGGCGGGGAATGTGGAAGAGGCTCCCGGGGAATCGAAGGCCGTGATGGTGAAGGCAGCGAGCGTACCGGCCGACTGAGCGGGGATTTCCGCACTGAAGAGCCCCCCGCCGCGGTAGTTCATGACCACAGTGTTGAGAGTGGTCGCAGGATCGAGCCGGTAACGCAGCAACGCGAGGCCGATGCGGTCGGGGTCGGCGAGCCGGGCGTAGACGGTGGCGGGTTCGTTCGCCTGCGGGAGAACCGGGAGGTGGGTGACGCTGCTGATGGCCGGACCGGCATTGGGGATGGCAGTGGAGTTAGGCGCACCTGGCGTGCCCGCCGTGAAGCCGGGAGGGAGGATGCTGCCAGTGGCTTCAAGGACGCCGCCGGCGAGGCGGAGCAGGATCTCGGGATGGCCGCGGAGCCAGCGGACGCGGGCGCGGATGGTGGCGGTCGCCCCGTTGGTGAGTGCGGTAGTGAGCGGCACCGAGAGCCGGTTGCCGGCGAGGTCGCCGCGACCGGCGGCGCGAATGTGGAGGCAGGAACTGCCGGCAAACCCAGGAGACTCCAACGAGCTGGCGTCGTGTGTTCCCTGAATGATCCAGTTGTTGGTACCGTCTTCGAAGCCGGGATTGGCAACGACATTGGCACCATTCCCCTGCATGACTTCGATAGCATCGATGAGGCATTCTCCGGCCCCCAGCATCATGACGTGGAGCCGGTCAATGACCGAGCCGCTGCCGCTGTCCATGACGCCGGTGTTCTGGATGGTGACCCATTCTGTTGGAACGACGGGTCGACTGTCCTGCCAGTTGGCAGCAAGACGGCCGTCGCTGCGCAAGTCGGTCTTTTCGAGACTGGAACCGCCGCCGTCACTCGACTGACCCCAGCGTCCGCCCGTGCCGTAGGTGACTTCATCGACGACTGGATAGTTGGTGCCGGGAATGCCGCCCTCGATGGTCGGGACGGGACGTTCAAGGCGGATGCGTTCGCCGGTGTTACGGTTAAGGGAACCATCGAAGGCGGTGACCGCGAGGGCTGCGCCGGGAGCGAGCGAGGGTGCGCCCAGAGCCGGGAAATCATAACTGATGCCGCCGCGGAGCCGCCAGCCGGAAAGGTCAAGCGGCTGAGCGGCAGTGTTGGTCACTTCGACAAAAGGAAGCTGGCTGCTGCCGGCGGGCGGCGCGTAGAAGATCTCGGAAATCACCGCGGCCGGGACGGCGGCTGGCGCGTTAGGATTGCCCGGGGTCGGGGCAGTCAGGAACGCAAAGGACGTTGCTCCGTCGGGGAAGCGGCCCCATGACTGGGCTGACAACTGTGCGCCGAAGCGGAGGCAGTCGAGGACTCTCCCGCCGTCGGCTCCGGGGGCTCGGAGATAGACGGTGTCGCCGCCGGTCCGGAGCCCGAACCCGAGATTCGGGGCGGCGAAGGAGAGCAGTGCGCCCGGCGCAAGACTGGTGCCGGGCGGCAGGGTGAACTTCGCCGTGTCAGGGTCATCGCTGAGCGTGCAGCCGGAGAGTTCGACGGCGGCGCTGCCCGTATTGACGAGTTCAATGAAGTCGGGGACGGAACCGGAAGCGGAGATCTCGTTGATGACGACCGCGCGGTAAGAATCCGCAGTGGCTGGCTCGGCCGTGCCAGGGGAGCCGTCGAGATTGAAGCTCGCGTCCCATGCGCGGGGATCGTTCATGCCGTAGCTAGGACGGGCGAGGACGAGCGAAGGACCGGCACCGTCGGCGGCGGGAGGCCATGGGTGGTTGGAACGGTAATCGACTTCAAAGACAACCGCGTTGGAGATGTCGCGAAGGCGGAGTTGACCACCGCCGTTGTTGAGAGCGCCGGTCCACGGGCCCAGCACTGACGAAAGACTGTATGCGGCCACGACATCGGCCGGGACGGCGGCAATCACGAGACGGCCTCCCGCGGGAATCGAGGTTCCTGCGGGGAAGGCGAATTCCACTTCCCCGGTGATTCGGCAGCCGGTGAGGTCTTCGGCCCACGGCTGGGAATTATACAGCTCGATGAACTCGAGATTCCTGAGGTCGGCTCGCTTGCGGGGGTTATAGTGGATTTCCGAGAAGGTGAACGGTCCGCGGCGGGTCGCTGGCCCGGCTGGCTCGGCGGCGGGACGGACAAGTTCCAGCGGTGCGGGCACCGGTGGCGGAGCCGCTGTGAACGGTGCCTCAGCGGACGCAAGAGTGTTCCCCGTTAGGTCCCGGACCCCGATGGCGGACACTGCATACGCCTGCCCGGCAGTGAGGCCACTGACCGTCAGCGTCACCATGCCCGGAAGCGGACCGCCGGCGAACGCGGTAACGGTGCCGCCGGGAATGAGGAACGAGGCGCCGGCAAGATCGACCGGTTCGTTGAAGGTGAGGAGGACCTGGCTCGCCGCAATGGGCGCGGATGCGCTGACAAGAACCGGCGGATTGGTGTCATTGACGCTGAGCCGGGCAGTCGCGGAGAGCGTGCCGCCAAAGGGATTGTAGATGATGCAGCGGAACAGTGCGCTGTGGTCGGCGAGCGTGGCGGGATCTACCGTGATGGCAGGACCGGTGGCACCGGGAAGGTCGACGCCGTTCTTCTGCCAGCGGAATGAAGCCCCGGCAGCATCGGCGAGGGTCACGGAGAAGGTGGCGCTGCCGCCTTCATTCACGGTCACCGCCGCGGGCTGCGCGGTGATGACCGGGGCGCTGCCGGGCGTGGCTGAGAGCCATGCGTTATAGTGAGCAGTGACGGCGGATTCCGGGAGCGGATCGGCGTAGAGGGCGACTTCATCAAGGCTGCCAGGGAAGGATTCCTGCGTGCTGGGTCCGGCGGATCCGATGATGGCGGGAAGGTTGAGACCACCGCCGAAGGACTGGGTGACGGGGCCGAGCGAAGCGCCGTTGTGATAGAGGGTGGCCTGCCCGCCGGAGATGACGATGGCGAGGTGCATGAGGCGTCCGATGCTGCTCGAGGGCAGTGTCCATGTGGGAGCGGACGATCCGTTGAAGAACCAGATGCGGCTACCGGCGGCATCGGCGTGGAAGCTGAAGCGGGCCCCGCCGCCGGCGTCGTTGCGGACGGCGATGAGGCTGGGATTGTAAGCGGCAGCGGCGCTCTGATAGACCCACATCTCGATGGTGCCGTCGCCATCGGCGAAGTCCCAGAGCGGGTCTTTGCCGACGCTGACCCAGCCCGCGCCGTTCGAGCGCAGACTCTTCACACCGATGGTGCGGCCGAGCGTGCTGTCGTGGGCGGCGTCGCCGTTGATCGTGCCGCTGAAGGCAGGATTCCTGACATTGCGGACAGACGGAGACGTGCTGCCATCGACCGGAAAATAGGCGAACAGGGAAGGTTCCGCCTGGACGGCACTGGCATAATAGGCACTGCCCGGAGCCGGACTGCCTGAGACGGTCAGGGTGGCGGCGGCGCTGGTGGTCGGACCGTTGGCATTGGTGAGGACACAATCGAAGACCGCGCCGTTGTCTGCGGCGCTGACGGGATCAATGACGAGATCCGGCTGGTCACCGCCGGGTGTGATGGCCTCGCCATTGCGCCGCCATTGATAGGAAACCACCCCCGATCCGCTGACGGAAAAGCGCGCGGTGCCGCCGGCCATCGCGGTGATGCTGGCAGGCTGGGAATTGATGACCGGAGGCTGCGTCGATGTGTTGTAGACGTTGAAGAAGGTGAAGGCGGCACCTGCCTTGGCAGCCCCCGTTTTGTAAACCATGCCGACGCGCGCGTTGGAGAAGGCAGTCTGGTAATTGATGGCGGCACCCTGAATCTGCTGCCATGGATCCGAGGCGGCGGCCTTGAAGAAGAAGTTGTAAGTGTCGGTGGCTCCGCCTTCGGTGATGACGACGCGGAGGAAGACACTGGCGGCACTGGTCGCGATGGCATTGTTGGGGACGTTGTCACCGAGGCCCTGAAGGCGGACGGCGCGGGCAGTTGGGTCCCAGTTGTCGAGTCCGAAGCTGATGTCCGGCCGCGCACCGTTCGGGCCACCGTAGAATGTCAGACCGGCGACCTGATTGTTCTGGGTGACGTTGTTGATGCGGACCTCGGTCTCGACAGTCCATGTGCTGCCGACGGTGAGGCCGGTCGGAATCGCGGTCCATGCGATCGGCGCATTGGCCCGGGCAGTCCACATGTCGGTGTTGCCGCCGGCGGTGAAGTCCAGTTCATCATTGGTGGCGTCGAACACCACATTGCCAAGCGCGGCGCTGGGAACATCGAGGAAAATGTCCGGACTGAGTGCTGCCTCTTCAAAAGATGTCTGCACGGCGGCGGACAACGGGCAGGCCGCAAGCACGGCAAGCAGGAGGGTACGGAAGGTCATGACGAAATGGGGGATTTCCGGGCGAGTGTGACAGAATCGCCCGCTTGAGGGAAGCATTCCCGCACCGAACCCGCGGCATATCCCCCTTCCCCCGGACCGCAGCGGCGGATCAGTCCTCGTCCTTCAGTTCCGGCAGACCTAACACCTGGCGTGCAGTCTTGAAGTGTGTCTTGGCGACCTTGGCGAGGAACTCGGCTCCGCGGGCGGCCACCAGTTGCCCGGCGACGCCTTTGACCTGCGACGCCCCCCTCGGGAGTTTGACGCCGAGACGGCGTGAGGCCTCGTCCATCCAGTCGATGAAGCGTTCGCGGGCAAGGATCGAGGCGGCGGCCACGGCGACATCGCTTTCGCCCTTCGTCCGCTGTTCGAGGATCATGCCGGAGTCCTTGGCACGGGGCCCTATGGCGCGGCGCAGCACGCTTTCGTGGGCAAACTGGTCGCTGAGGGAACGCGGGCAGTCGGGCCGCTGTTCGAGCAGGCTCTCGATGACGCGGCTGTGGCCCCACGCGAGGAGGCGGTTGAGGTTTTTGAATTTTCCGTAGAGGTCGTTGTAGCGTTCTGGCCCCATGCTGATGACTTCGGTGGCGATGCCGGGAGTCTGCCGGACGGCGTCGGCGAGCTGGCGGATGCGAGCATCCGAGCTGATCGCCTTGCTGTCCTGGACACCGGCGGCCATGAGCGTTCGGGCAATGGCGGCGTCCGTGAAGACCCCGGCAATGACGAGCGGGCCGAAGAAGTCGCCTTTGCCGCTCTCGTCGATGCCGAAGTGCGGGGTGAACATCTCCGGCTGGTGCACTTCTTCGTAGCCGAGCTGGGCCGTCCCGAGGATTTCGGGTTCGAGGAGGAACTCGACGAATTCCGCGGTGCCCCTGCCCTGCACGAGGACCTTCGGGCCTTTCTGATAGACTGCGACGGTGGTCTTGTCCTTGCGGGCGGCGTAGTGGGTGTACTCCTTTTCCTCTAAGGTCCAGCCTCGTTCACGCAGGAGCCGGCGCAACTTCTCGACCTGAAGCAGCGAGAGCGGAGCAGTGAAGGAATTGCGGGCGGGAGAATCAGCCATCGGATGGGAAGCCATGCTGGCGATGCCGCGCAGGCCCGCCAGCGGAATCAGCGGGACGAAACCATTGCGGCAGCCCGGGACTGGCCGTGAAACCAGCGGTCGACGGCGGCGGCACGGACGCGGGAACGCAGCGGGCGGGGCAAAGGGCGCGACCACCATGGGGCGTCTGGACTGGGCGCTGGCGCGGCGGGCAATGCGGGTTGCTCGAGGAGCGCGGCGACGATGGCGGCGAGCGCGGCACCCCGGGATCCCGGAGCGTGCAGCCATTGCGGGCGGCCGTGTCGCGGCCACTGGGTGGCAAGCCAGAGCGCACGCGGTGCGGCCGTGGCGAACGCCTCTTCCGACAATCCGGAGGCACGGCGGAGCGAGGCGAGCGTCCCGGCGAAGCGAGGCCAGTGGGCGAGTTCCATCTGGAGGCCGTTAGGGTCCGGGAGCCAGAAGGCGCGACCGGGCCACTGGATGGCGCGCAGGTGTTTCCCGGCGACGCCTTCAGCTTCGAGCCACGGGCGCACGCCATGTCGCCTGAGGGCGCTCTCCTCACGGAGGAAGGCGTCGCGGCTTGCCGGATCCGTTAGGTCGTAGTAAGCGGCCATGGCTGCCGGTGGGGCAGGCGCGGCGGTGGCGGATTGCCCGCGGAAGGCCGCTTCAAGTTGAGGCAGCGTGACGGAGGCGGCGAACAGGGATTCGGCGCGACGGCGGCCGGCTGCGCCCATGCGTCGCGCCAGTTCGGGATCGCGGGCCAGCGTGATGAGCGCGTTGGCAAGGGCCGCTTCATCGCCTTGCGCGGTGAGCAGACCCGTGACGCCGTCTTCGACCTGTTCAGGGATGCCGGCGATGCGGGAACTGACGACCGGAAGCGAGCTGAGCATGGCTTCCGTGATGACCGTCGGCAGCATGTCGCTGGCACCAGCCGGATCAATGATGCAGGCAAGAACAAAGGCATCGGCGGCCGCGAAGGCTTCCTTCATCTGCTGAAGCTGGACGCTGCCGTGGAAGACCACGGCGTCACCAAGGCCAAGTTGCGCAGACTGTGCTTCAAGGCGTTCGCGCCACGGGCCATCGCCCATGAGGTCGAGGTGGATAGCAATTCCGGCGGCCTGAGCGGTCGCCACCGCTGAAAGGAGATGGTGGAATCCTTTGAACTCGATCAGGCGGCCCACACTGACAATTCGCAGTGGCCCGGAACGCGGGGCATGCGCAGGCACCGGATAGCCAGAAGGATCAATGCCGTTGTAGATGCGGACCATTTTCGCGGCGCTGTCCGGGCAGCGGGCGGCGAATTCGCGGCGGGCGTCGTCGCAGGGAGCAACGATGAAGGCAGATTCGCGGGCCATCTCGCGCAGCAGTTCCGGCGTGCGCAGGTCGACCATGAAATCCTGCGCCTGCGGGGTGAACGAAAAGCTCAGCCCGGCGAGTGCCTTTAGGAAGAGGGCGCTGTAGGTGGCCTGGTTGGCGAAGTGGATATGGAGGTGATCGATCCCGAGCTCCGGGAGGATTTCGGAAAAGTAGAGGGCGTTGCGGCAGCGTTTGGCGGCTTCGACGCCGCCTCCGAAGCGCGCTGCGAAATCGTCCACCATAGCTTCGGGCCAGCGCCCGTCGGCACGCGCGCGCGATTCCATCACTTTGCGGACGGACGGCGGCGGATTGTGCAGCACCGGGGCGCGGAGAGCATCAAGCCGCGCGTGCCGGAGCGCCTGCACAGGCGGGTTGATGGCAGCCACGGAAACATCCCAGCCGGCGGCCTCGAGGGCCAGCATCTCGTTGTCAACGAAGGTCTGCGACAGCACCGGCCAGCGGCTGAAAAGATAGGTCAGCCGGGGCTGGCGGACGGGTGAAGCAGAGACAGTCGGTTCCATGCGGGAAAGTTGACCGACCTTGCCCGCGGGCGTCAGCCTGCCGCAATGGGAAAAGGAAAGTGGGGACGTGTCCCGAAACCCAACCCAGAGCGCCAATCCTCGGTCCGCTCCAGTACTT
Organism: Verrucomicrobiaceae bacterium; assembly: GCA_027486335.1. Taxonomy (GTDB): domain Bacteria; phylum Verrucomicrobiota; class Verrucomicrobiia; order Verrucomicrobiales; family V1-33; genus V1-33. The sequence goes on from JAIXPK010000356.1 coordinate 10,903, forward strand.
GTGGTCCCTAGCCGGAACACGTCCCCGAATCTTTGTGGCCCGTCACTCAGCGGTGATGGCGAGCTTCAGCCCGAGCTCCCGTTCGAGGTCTTCGAGGGGGAGCTTCGCGAGCTTTTTCAGCTGGCCGTTCTCGTAGGCCCGGGCCTTGTACTCGACCTCGAATCCTGCGGCGGCTCCCGGGTCCACATGAGCCGCGGGCTTGACCTTGAGCTCGAGATCGTGCCATCCGAAGTCGCCCGCGAACATGCCGCCGGAGAAGGCGGCACTGAAGAGGGTGGCGCGCTTGGCACCGATCTGCTGCGCGACTTTTTCGCACATGGCTGCTCTCATGGCACGGCCCTCGCGGGGATAGGCCTTCATGCGGAATGCGTGGATGTCACCCTTGGACAGGCGGGGTTCGGGAACGAGGCGGCGCTGTGCTTCGGCCCGCATCTGCTGGCGGGTGGTGTCGAGGACATTCTGAACTTTGGTGATTTCCTCCGGGGAGAGCTGGAGGGCATCGACGGCTTTGGCGCTGAGTTTCCATTCCGGGTCGAGGAGAGGGGGTTTAGTGCGAAGGTAGGACTGGAGCTGGTTGGAGATATCGACCTCGCCCCACGGATCGGGAGTTAGCGGTGCGGGTGGCGGCGTTGGTTTGGGCGGGACCGGCACCGGGGCAGCCGCGCGGACGGCAGGGGTGTTGACGACGGCTGCGGGCTGCGGAGACGTTACCGGCGCGGCGTTTAGCGCGCGCAGCATGCGGAAGGTGCCGATGGCGAGACAGATGACGATGAAGGCGGCGGCGAGACGCGCCCGGATGCTGGCGGGTGGAGCGGCTGAAGTCAGGGCGTTCATGGGACGGCGGGGCGGATGCGACGATGAATAACGGATCAAGCATGGCCGGAAGTGCGGGAATGCGCAATCAATTCCTTGCATGGACCGCAGATTTGTTTTTGCCGCATCCCGAGGCGGCCGACCGCACTCATGGATTCCCCATTGCTGCGGGCGCAGGCGGTGACATGGCGGCGGGAACATGAGGTTGGCAGTTGTCATTCCGGTCTACAATCACGCCCGCTACATCGGCCGGGCGCTCGAATCCGTGCTGGCCCAGAGCCGTCCGCCGGACCGGGTCATCTGCATCGATGACGGTTCGCGCGATGATTCCCTGGCAGTGTGCCGGACGTTCGCGAACCGGGGCGTCGAAGTCCTCGGCCAAGAGAACCGGGGCGCGCATGCCACCATCAACCGGCTCATTGGGATGGCTTCGGAAGATTGCGATGTCATCGCGATCCTGAATTCGGATGATTTCTACGCCCCTGAGCGGTTTGCGAAATGTCTGCCGGAACTCGAGAACGACCCAGCGGCTCAAGTCGTCGCTTCGGGACTCGTCCTCATGGATGACGACGACCAATCGTTGCCGGAAGATCACCCGCGGGGCCGCTGGCTGCGCGCGGTGTGGAGCCGCGGAGCCGATCCGGAAACCGATCCGGTGTCGTGGATGGGCGAGGCAAACTTCATCGTGTCGTCCAGCAACATCATCGCGCGGCGCGAGTTCTTTCCGGCGCATCCGTTCAAGCCCTACCGTTTCAACCACGACTATTACTTTTTGAGTCAGGCCGCCCTGCGGGGTCAGCTGCGCGTGGTGAAGGAACCGCTGCTGCACTACCGCGTGCATGACACGAACACGATCAACACAAAGCCAGCGCCGCTGCTGCGGGAACTGCTGCGGCAGTGGCTGGACCTGTACCGCGATCTCGCGCCGGAACTGGCCGCAGATCCGGCCCTGCGGGCAAGGTTCTACCGCTTCACACGGGCATCATGGGACAACCTTTCCGGGCTCCATCACGGCGTGTTTCAGGCGGTCCTCGCAGGCTTCCTGACAAATCTCCCTGACGATGCCGTGGAAACCGCCGTGGCTGCGCTCGACGAAGCAGCATGGCCGGAACTCTCCGTCTTTCCCAACAAGGATGCCGTCAATACCTACGACGGTGCCGCACCTCTCCCGCGAGGAGCGGGTGCACTCGCCGAACGCATCGCCGCCTTGAAGCAGGAACGCGACACAACCCGGAACGACGCCAAAGCGCAGCGCGCCCTCGCCCGGATGCGGCAGTCGCTGCTCGCCTCAAAATGGGTCGCCCTTGGCCGCACCGTCGGTCTCGCCGGAAACCTTGGCGGCGATGCAGGTAAGTCGGCCGCCGAGAAGCTGGAGACCCTCGAGGCGGCCGTAAAACGCAGCGGCTGGCTCCAGTTCGGGGCGCGACGCGGCTGGTGGCAACCACCGACACCCTGACGTCCACAACGGTCCATCGGTCTGCCGAAGCATAGCAAACGCTGCCGTCCAATCACCGCTGCGACAGCAGGCCAAAAAAATCCCGGCCCACCGGAGAACCGGTGGCCGGGATTCGAGATCAACGGTCGCCTAACGCGATGGTCACTTGCCGCCTTCCGGCGCGCGGGTCGTGATTTCCGGAAGCTTGACCGTGCCAGGTGGCATTTCCGGTGAAGGCAGGCGGACGAGGAGCCATGTCTGCGACTGCTTCTCTCCGAAGTGCACGAAGACGCTCGCGGCATCGTATGTCAGGCTCGACGCGCCGGTCTCGTAGACGGTGCCGGTGTTTTCCCCGATGTGCCATGCAGCCCGCTGGGTCTTGGGATCAATCCGGCCAACGACAGGCTGGTCTTCGCCAGTCATGACGTTCTTGTAGGCCCCTGCGATGATGCCGTTCTTGTCGGACGAGAGCTGGAAGAACATGACGGCGTCGCCATCTTCCTGCTGGGTGAGCGCCCAGACGCCGAGCGGCAGCCATGTTTCCGGCTGGCCTTCAACTGCAGGCTCCGGAACCGGATACGTCTCAAGCGGCGGAGACGCTAGGGCGATGGTCTGCTGGCGGTGCACAGTGGCGCTGCCGGAAGGCTGACCATTCATGTAGATCACGTCGCCCTCGATGATGACCGTCGTGCCGGGGTCATAAACAACCGGCTGGACCGGCCACGCCGGACCGTAGAATGTGGTGTAAACCGGATAGGTCACCGGCCGCCACCACCACCATGGCGAAAGCACCGCAGACGTGACCGCCACCGCCGTGCGCGCTGCGGCGACTCCGCCCCACCAGCACGATCCCCACCAACCGGCGTTGAAGTAGTAATCATGGTA
>JAIXPK010000292.1 GCA_027486335.1 Verrucomicrobiaceae bacterium
GGGTGCGAGGCGGCGCGAGAGGTTAGCGACTGCCTAGCGTCTGGCGGCGCGGCGTTTGAAGAACGCGTGGAGGGCGGGCTGGTAATTGGCGTTGGTGCGGATGTCGATGCGGTCGATGGCGGCGGATTTGAAGGTGGCGTCGAGGGAGGCCTGCCATGCGGCGCGGTTGCGGTGGTACTGGTCGCGGACGGCGCGGGAGCTGGTGTTGACGTCCATGAGTTCGCCGGATTCCGGGTCGAGGAGACGGATCCAGCCGACGTCCGGGAGGGATTCTTCTGCGGGGTCGGTGATCTGGACGGCGACGACGTCGTGGCGGACGGCGGCTACGCCGAGCTGGCGGGAGAAGTCCGGGGCGATGAAGTCGCTGAGGAGGATGACGAGACTGCGGCGGGGGAGGTGGCTGGTGAGTTTATCGAGAGCCATGCCGATGTCGGTGCCGCGGCCGGAGGGATTGGCGTGGAGGATTTCGCGGATGATGCGGAGGCAGTGGGTGCTGCCTTTGCGAGGGGCGAGGAAGAGTTCGGGGACGTCGCTGAAGAGGAGGAGGCCGACTTTGTCCTGATTCTGGGAGGCGCTGAAGGCGAAGAGGGCGGCGATTTCTGCGGCGAGTTCGCGTTTGGAGACATCGACGCCGCCGAAGTTTTTGGAGGCGCTGATATCGACGGCGAGGAAGACGGTGAGTTCGCGTTCTTCGACGAATTTCTTGATGAAGGGGAGGCCCATGCGGGCGGTGACGTTCCAGTCGATGCTGCGGACCTCGTCACCTGGCTGGTACTCGCGGAAATCGTCGAAGTCGATGCCCTGGCCTTTGAAGACTGAATGGTATTCGCCGCCGACGGCGGCGCGCACGATGCCTCGCGTGATCAGTTCGATCTTGCGGACTTTTTTGAGGATCTCGGAAAGCGTATCGGCCACCTTGAGTTGATGGGTGCGGGAAGGCGCGGGGGCAAGCGGGGTATTGGGCGGGCGGAAGAGGGGCTGGAGGCGGCGAGGGAGGCTGCCTCCAGCCCTTGGAGAGAGACGTGGAGGTCAGTGTTCGCGAGATTCCTTGAGGGCGCGGACGGTTTCGCGGAGTTCGTTGAGTTCGCGGCGGAGGGCGTCGATGTCGCCGTCCCAGCGGCGGGGTTCGGGTTGTGGCTGGCGGAGGCGTTCGGCGGCGCGGGCGACTTGTTCGGCGAGGTCGGGGAGACCGGCTTCGCGGAGGTGGTTGATGGCTTGCTCGGCGTGGTGGAGCCGGTTTTTCGGGTCTTGGGGCTTGGGGGCGTCGCCGCGGGGGATCGGGGCGTCGCCGCGGGCGAGGCCCTGCATTTTTTTCTGAGTGGCGGCCTGATGTTCTTTGATGGCGGCTTCGAGGTTTTGCTTGGCCTGGGCGCGGAGATCGTTGGCTTTGTCGAGTTTGCCGTCGGCTTCGAGGGCGGCGGCTTCCTTCATGACGGCCTCGGTTTTCTGCTGCATTTTTTCGCGGAAGGCCTGTTGTTCGCGTTCGAAGCGTTCGCGGAGGGCGGCGTCGGGCGGGCCTGGGGCGGGGCGATCGGGGGAGGGCGGTGCGGGAGGTTTAGGGTCCTGGGCGCTGGTGGAGACGCAGGAGGCGGCGGCGCAGAGGAGGGAGAGGAGGAGACGATTCATGAGGTCAGGATATTGAGGTTAGGGGGATCAGGGTTTAGAGCCGATGCAGTAGAGGTGTGAGGCGGTGCGGATGTAGAGACGACCGTCGGCGAGGGCGATGGAGGAGCGGACGTCTTTTTGTTCGGGGCCTTCGCCCATGGGGCCGGAGAAGACGACCTTGGGTTGGTCGGCGGCGTCCATGATGGTGAGGTTGGCGCGCATGTCCTGGAAGTAGATGCGGCCTGCGCCGGCGACTGGTGAGGATTCGATTTTGGTGCCGCCTTCGACGCGGTGTTCCCAGAGGAGTTTTCCGGATTTGGGTTCGACGCAGCAGACGGATTTGCGGTCGCTGTTCACGACGTAGAAGCGGCCCTTGTAGAAGAGAGGCGTGCTAACGTCGCTGGAGACGTCTTCGGTGCCGTGGTCCTTGCTGGAGATCCATGCGGTGTCGTCGAGGGAGACGGTGCCGGTGGCCCCGGCTTTGAAGGCGTAGACTGGGGCGCGTTTGGGGGCGCAGGCGAGGATGATGCCGTCGCCGGCGATGGGGCCTGGGACGAGACGCCAGTGGCCGATTTTTTCGGGGTTCCATGAGACGGAACGCCAGAGTTCGCGGCCGGATTTGAGGTCGTGGCCGCTGACGCAGTCGCCGCCGGTGACGAGGAGTTCGCGGCGGCTTTCCGAGGACCATGGCATGGGAGTGCTGAAGGATTCGAGGCTTTCGGCGGCGGCGTCGCTGGGGCGGATTGATTTCCAGACTTCCTTGCCGGTGGCGGTGTCGAGGGCGAGGAGGTAGCTGTCGTTAGGGCCGTCGGGGTTGCCTTTCTTCTGACCGCCGAATTCGAAGGCGGAGTTGCGCTGGAGGACCTGGAAGATGGCGAGGCCGTCGGTGATGACGGGGCTGGAGGCGGGGGTCCACTGGATGGCGTAGGTGCCGTAGTCCTTCTGCATGTTGCGTTTCCAGAGTTCCTTGCCTGAGAAGTCGAAGGCGGCGGTATCGCCGGTGGCGAAGTGGAAGATGACGGTTTTGCCGTCGGTGGCTGGGGAGGGATTGGCGTAGTTGCTGCGTTCGTCGGCGCTGAAGCCGGAGCCGATGGATTTGCGCCAGAGTTCTTTGCCGGAGACGGCGTCGAAGCAGATGCCGAGGAGGGATTTTTCCTTTTCGTCGGTGGTGGTGATGAAGACCTTGCCTGCGGCGACGATGGGGCTGGAGGCGGCGGGGCCTGGCATGGCGACTTTCCAGAGAGCGGAGGCCGGGTCGGCTTTGGTGGGGAGGGAGGCCTCGTCGCTGGAGCCGTCGAAGCGGGGGCCGCGCCAGTTAGGCCAGTCGCCGGCGGAGGCGGTGGCGAGGGAGACGAGGAGGGAGAGGAGAACGGGTTTCATGGGCGGAGGGAGAAGGATAAGGGAGGGATGGGATGAGGAGCGAAGGGATTGTTATTCCGGGAATTCGTCGGGTTTGAGTTCGCCTTGTTTGAGTGGGCGGATCTGGAGATTGCGGATGGCACCGGTGGTTTGATAGGAAGCGAAGCCGAGGGGCATGCAGCGCTGGATTTCGCTTGGGTGCATGGCGAGCTGCTTGTCTTTGAGGCCGACCTTGAACTGCTGTTTGCCGTTGATGGAGCAGAGGAGGCATTCGGGGGTGACCTGGAGGACGAAGCGGTACCAGCGGCCGGATTTGAATTCGAAGCTGGAGGAGGTTTCGTTTTCGTTGGCGAAGGCGTGGTTGAGGGTGCTGACGCCGACGGTCCAGCCGCCCCAGCCGCCGGTGACGAGGGTGACGCATTTGTCAGGTTTGCCGACTGGGAAGGTGAGGGCGGAGAAGAAGTCGTTGCCATCGACGCGCATGGCGTCCCATGCGATTTCGTAGCCTTCGAGGGGGATGCGGTCGATGGGGCCGTCGTATTTGACGGCGGAGAACGGTTCGCCAGCGCCGAGGACGAGGACACCGGCTTTGGCGGCGGCTTCGGGGAGCGGGGCGGGAGCCGGGGCTTCTTTGTCAGGATTGGTTTCGGGGAGATCCTTTTTGATTTCGACTTTGGCGGCTGGGCCGGTGTCCTGTTTTTTCCATTCGGACCAATCGCTGACGATCCATGGGCCGGTGGGTTTGGCGGTGGTGGCGGCTGGGGTTTTGGCGGCAGGTGGCGGATCGCCGCAGCTGGTGAGGGCGGGGATGAGGAGAGCCGGGAGGAGAGCGGAGAGGAATTTCATGGAAGGCGTTTGGGGAGTTTCGTCGTGACGGGATGGAGTGCCAGCACGGGATTGCGGGAGGCGGGTCAGTGGCCGACGGAAAAGGGGAGCGGGCTGGAGGGGAACTTGTCGATGGGGATGGGTTGGCCGAAACAGTCGATGCGGTTGCCGGGGAGGAGGCGGAGGTCGGGGATGATGGCGCGGTTGAGGCCGGGGGTGACTGGGCAGTCGGGGGCGAGGTAGCGGATGGAGTAGTGGCGGGAAGGCGTGACGGTGTAGAGGATGAAGCGGCGGACGGACAGGCCATCGCTGACATTTTCGGTGATGAGGAGGTGCTGGCCGTCCGGTTGGTATTGGACGGCGGGGCGGCGGCGAGGCGTCTGGCGGTCGGAGGAGGTGAAGACGCTTTCGGCGAGGGCGGAGGTGACGCGATGGACGGGTTGGTAGTAGGAGGACGTGGCGTCGCGGGTGCCTTTGGGTGCGGCGGCGGGGACCTTGGTGATGCCTGGGCTGTCCTGGTGGAGGAATTCGCCGAGGTGGAGCTGGAAGAGATCGCCGGTGCCTGGGTGGGTGAAGGTGAGGGCGACGGGGTCGACGGGGACGTCGATGGTGGGCGAGGAGGAGGTGGCGGGTGGGGGCGTGGTGCGGCAGGCGGGGAGTGCGGTGAGGAGCGCTACTGCGGCGGCGGCGAGCGAGGAGGGGAGGAGACGCGACATGGGGAGGGAGGATGGCACGGGAGAGGATCGGAAGCGATGGGGAAGAGAGGGGGCGGAAATCTTTGATGAGGCGATGAATAGGGGGAGGCGGCGGTGCGTCAGAGCATGCGGAATCCATGGTCAGGAGACCTGAGGGGTTCCGCAAATCAAACTAGCAAGATAACAATTCAGACGAATACACTGACATGAAAACGATCCGCTTTTTTCTGATGGCCGCGCTGGGGTTCGCGGTGCTTGGGCCTGCGACAGCCGAGGCTGGGTGCCGGACGCGGGTGACGCGTGATTTCTGCGGCAACGTGCTGTACTGGGAGTATGCGTTTGTGGGGCGAGGGTGGGATGGGTGTCCGCGGTATGACTGGGTGGTGGTGCGGCGCGAGTGTCCGCCACCGCCACCGGTGTGCCGTCCGTCGATCAGTTATGGTGGCGGGTATTATCACGGGCCGTCGTATGGCGGGGTGGCGCGGTGTGATGACGGCGGGTATGGGCGGGGTGGTTATAGCGGGAGCCGGAGCGGCGGGTCGTCGCGTTCACGGCGCGGGCGTTGATTCGGGTTGGAGGACAGCAGAACGGCCGGGGGCGGTGAGCGCCTCCGGCCGTTTTGTGAGGTGGGAGAGAGAGGGGGAGCGGTTATTTTTTGCGGATGAATTCAGCTTCCATGAGTTGGTCGCCGAGGGTGCCGGAGCTGTCGGTTTTGTAGACGACGACCTTCATGGTATCGGCGTCGACCTTGATGTGTTCGACGGCCATGGTGCGGGTTTCGCCTTCGGCGGTCATGGTGGTGGTTTTGAGGAGCGGGTTGCCGTTGTGCTCGGACCAACCGCCGTGGGAGACGCTGCCTTTGGAGTCGACGGCCATGTATTTGGCTTCGGTGGAGCCTGGTTTGAGGGCGATCATGCCTTCGGATTCGCGTTCACCTGCGGAGAAGGCGACGGCGAGGACATTTTTTTCGACGCGCCATTCGTAGGCGAGGGAGGCTTCGCCGCCTGCGGTTTCCCATTTGCCGACCATCCATGAGAGACCGTGTTTTTCGACGAGGTCGGAGAGTGGGGAGGCGAGCGCTGATGAGAGGAGGGTGGCGAGAGCTGCGAGGGAGGCGAGGATAGAGGATTTCATGGGATGAGTGGGGGGTTGGAGGCTGGGAAGGTGGCGTGGGTGGGTGTTGGCTGTCAAGGAGTGCGGGAGGAAGAATCCGTGCACTCGGAACTTGTGGAGGGGCGTGGGAGCGGGCAGGTTGGCGGGAATATGGCTGACGAACCTGAGACCAATCCATTGCCGGTGCCGCCACCGATGCCTGAAGTGCCGCCAGCGATGCCGTATGTACCGCCGGTGGATCCGTATGTACCGCCTGCGGTGTCGGGGATGAATTTCGAGGAGTCGGCTGGGGTATTGCGAGCGGAGGAGCGGACGATGGGGATGCTGTGTCACCTGCTGGCGTTTTCCGGGTATGTGATCCCGTTCGGGCATTTGATCGGGCCGCTGGTGATGTGGCTGGTGAAGAAGGATGAGTCGGCGTTTGTGGATGCGAACGGGAAGGAGTCGCTGAATTTCCAGATCACGCTGACGATTGCGTGGGTGGTTTCGGGCATTTTGTGTCTGGTGCTGATTGGGCTTCTGCTGCTGCCGGTGGTGTTTGTGGGCGGGATCGTTCTGACGATCATTGCGTCGATCAAGGCGAATGAGGGGAAGGTGTACCGGTATCCGGTTTGTCTGCGGCTGATACATTGAGTGAGGGCATGGGAGCCGAAGAGCGCGGGAAAAGTAGCGTTAGGGTGACGGCGTGGCTGGAGCTGGCGCGGGTTTCGAACCTGCCGACGGTGTGGAGCAACGTGCTAGCGGCGTGGCTGGTGAGCGGAGTTGGGCTGTCGGGGGGGATGGTGCTGGTGATGGTGGGCGGGAGTCTGGTGTATGCGGGCGGGTGCACGCTGAATGATGCGTTTGATGAGCGATGGGATCGGGAGCACCGGCCGGGGCGGTTGATTCCGTCGGGTCGGGTGACGGCGCGGTTTGTGTGGGTGAGCGGGATGGTGGAGATGGTGGGTGGGGTGTTGCTGATGGCGATGGGGAGCGGGTGGCCGGGGTTGTGGTATCCGGTGGCGCTGGCGGGTGCGGTGCTGGTTTATGATGCGAGGCATAAGGAGACCCCGTGGAGTGTGGTGGTGATGGGGTTGTGCCGGTGGTTGTTGTGGGTGAGCGCGGGGTCTGCGGCGCTGGGTGGGAAGGCGGTGCCGGAGGCGGCGATGGTTTGGGGTGCGGTGGTGTGGGGGTATGTGGTGATTCTGAGTCTGGTGGCGCGGGGGGAGGCGACGAGAGGGGAGGAGGTGCCGGCGACGCGGAGATTGCTGTGGTTTGTTCCTGCGGTGCTGATGGCGGTGGGTTGGGTGCGGGTGGGCGGGCTGCTGCCGGGGGTGTGCGGGGCGCTGGCGGCGTTGATGGGAGCGTGGCTGCTGCGGCCGCGTGCGGGGGTGGATGGGAGAAGGCCGGGGGTGGGGGAATGGGTGAGCCGGATGCTGGCGTTTCTGCCGGTGCTGGACCTTGGGATTGTGGTGGCGAGTGGCGGGAACTGGTGGTGGGCGGGGGTTTTCGGGGTGCTGAGTGTGGTGGCGCTGGGGATGCAGCGTCGGTTTGCGGCGACGTGAGACTGGGCTGAAAGCACTCGACAAGGGGCGGGTGTCGTGTCAGAGAGGCGACCCTACGAACCCCCTAAATTTTCAGAACGCCATGCACGCCCACGAAATGTTTTCCCGGATGTCCCCTGAGCTTGGCCATGCGATTACCGGCTGGCTGCGGGAGGCGGAGCGCAATGTTTACAAGACGGCGATTGGATCGCTGGCGACGCAGAAGAAGCTGCGGCCGGTGTTTGTGACGCGGAAGCCTGCGGTGGAGCAGTGCGGTTGGCTGGTGGACCAGCTGAAGCTGAGGGGTAATGAGGCGGTGGGTGAGAATCTGCTGCAGATCTGGCTGATGAAGGGTCGGAGCGAGATGCTGGCGACATTTCTGAATGCGCTGGGGGTGCAGCATGACGGCAACGGGGGAGTGGACGGGGATCTGCCGACGGAATTTGATGCTGCGAAGGTGAAGGCGGGGACGGAGGCCCTGCTGGCGAAGTTTCCGGCGGAGGAGTGCGCGGTGTATCTGAATCTTTTCCAACTGCAGCAGCAGGGCGGGTGGCAGGCGATCACGGATGCGATTGCTGCCGAGCCGAAGCTCCAGCTGGGGGTTTGACGCGTTTTCCGAGACGAGAATCCGCTTGATGAATTTCCGTTGCATTCGTCGGGCGCGAGCCTACGAAGTGCCCGGATTTAACCCGGCCCCACCCATACCATGTCAGAAAAGTCCATCGAAGAAAAAGTGCGTGACATCATTGTCGACCAGCTCGGCGTGAATGTTGAACAAGTCGTGAAGGAAGCCCGATTCATTGAGGATCTCGGTGCGGATTCGCTCGACACCGTTGAACTCGTGATGGCGTTCGAGGAGGAGTTCTCGATCGAAGTGCCTGACGAGGAAGCTGAGAAGCTGCAGACGGTGGGCGACGTGGTGACGTACGTCGAGGAGCACAGTCAGGCCTGAGCGGCAGTCGATTTCGGAGCGCAGCCGGACTGGTGCCGGCTGCGCTTTTTTGTGTTTTGGGGGGAGGGCGGCGGGGAAGTGAGAAGTGAGAATTGAGAATTCGGAATGGTGAAGGAGGGTGTGTTGGGAGAGGGGATGGGAAAAGGAAAGTTCGGCGTTCGTGTTTGGCAGTGACAAGGCCGGGACGGGGTGGCGACGGTGGCTGTTGCTGGGGAGGGTAGGTTTTGGCATTGGGGTCACAGGCGGGCCCCCGGTGCGACTTTGAGCAGCGGGCGGGGAATGGACGAAGGGGTGTCATTTGCACTTTACACCCCCAGGCTGACTCCTACTCTGCCGGCCCTTTTACCTATAAATCCATGGACAAGAAGAAAGTGCTGGTTGCTGATCCGATCTCCGAGAAGGGGATAGATGAATTGCGTGCTGTTCCCGAGCTGGATGTGGTGGTGCGCATTGGCATCAAGCCAGAGGAGCTGCTGGAGTGCGCGCATGAGTTTGAAGGGATCGTGGTGCGGTCGCAGACTAAGATCACGGCGGCGGTGTTTGAGAAGGCGGTGAAGCTGAAGGCGGTGGGGCGTGCGGGGGTTGGGGTGGACAACATTGATGTGGCGGCGGCTAACAAGCACGGGGTGATTGTGATGAACACGCCGGCCGGGAACACGATTTCGACGGCGGAGCATTCGTTCACGCTGCTGATGAGTCTGGCGCGGAGCATTCCGCAGGCGCATGCTAGTGTGATTGCGGGGAAGTGGGAGCGGAAGCATTTCGAGGGGGTTGAGCTGAACGGGAAGACGCTGGCGGTGCTGGGGATGGGGCGGATTGGGGGCGAGGTGGCGCGGCGGGCGATGGCGTTCGGGATGCGGGTGGTGTGTTATGATCCGTATCTGGCACCGGCGCGGGCGACGGCGCTGCGGGTTGAGCTGATGACGACGGTGGAGGATGCGATCCGGGATGCGGATTTCATCACGGTGCACATGCCGATGACGGCGGAGACGAAGTATCTGCTGAAC
>JAIXPK010000204.1 GCA_027486335.1 Verrucomicrobiaceae bacterium
AACCCGATCCGCAACAACCCCGCAGGCACCTCAGGCAACCACTCCCGCGCCTCCTCAATCCCATGATACCGCTTCGACCCGGGAAAAAAATTGATCCCGATCGCATCCACCCCAGCCTCCCCACAAACCACCGCATCCTCCAGCCGCGTCAACCCGCAGACCTTCACAAACAATCTCCCAGGCGTCAGCAGTTTCACTCGATTGCTCCCAGTAGTTCCTTCCTCAGCACGTCCCCCTCCATCCCTCAACCCGCGCTCGCCAGCGCCTCCGGCTTCAGCAACCGCCGCCGGTACTCCGTCGGACTCTCCCCAGTCACCGTCCGGAAACACCGGTTGAACTGCGACAACGACTGATAGCCAACCTCAAACGCCACCTCCGATACCCGCGCGTCATGCTTCAGCAGCATCTGCCTCGCCAGCTCCACCCGCGACCGGTTGATGTAATCCACCAGATTGATCCCCACAGCCTTCCGGAACACTTTGCAGAAGTGATGCGGACTCAACCCCGCACTCCGCGACACCTGCTCCAGCGTCAGCCGGTCCCGCAGATTCTCCCGGATATACCGCCGCGCCTTCGTCACCGCCTCCGGCTCCCTCGGCGTGCTCTCCACAATCAACCGGTTCGCCAGATCCCCCAGCTGCCGACCAAACGCATCCAGCAGCACCGCCACACTCCGGTACTTCTCATCCGTCACCTCAGGCGTCGCCTCCCACAGCTTCTTCAACCGCTGCACCTCCGCCGCAGGAATCCCCCGCGCCAGCAGCACTTTCCCCACCTCCGTGAAATTCCGACGCTTCTCCCCAGTCACAAAGACCTGCCCAGTCCACAACCACGCCACCGTCCGCCCACCACACTGCACCGGCACCGCCGTCTCCATCATCTCCGCAAAACAAAGGTCCGTCGCCCCTCCGCCCTGATTCATCACCCGCAAATGCCCATGCGCCTTCTGGCAATCCTCACAATTCTGATGCTCGTTCAATGCCCCGCAGAACGCATTCTGCTCCACCCGCTCCGGCACCCGCGGAATGTGATCCGTCGACGCCAGACGCAGAAATAACCCCAGCCCAGTCGCCAGCCGAAACGCCTCCTGGTAACTGCCGTAAAGCGCAGACCCCTGTATCGCCTCCACAAGCTTCCGGTCCTGACTGGTGATGATCGCCTTCATCATCTCCCCCCCTAAACGGATCTTCACCCCACCGCCAGGGAACATTGCATGCACAGATGCTGAATTCCTCCCCCACCTCCACCTCCACCCCCTCCACTCCCATCCCCAATTTCTGCACAGCACTTCACAACGGACGCGGAGCAGGCCGGCCCTCCCCAAGCCACCATCCCAAAAACGCCCGCTCCCATGCATCCCTCCCACTGCGTCCCGCAACTCGACCGATGGCTCGCCGCCGCCGCACGCCGCGCCCCCGCCCAAGGCCACCCACCCAGCCGCCCCTCCCTCTCCATCAACGGCATGCCCGGTGCCGTCGACCCAGCCTTCGCCACTCAACTCGCCGCCTACCTCAGCAGCGTCGATGACCTCGCCCCAGACGGCTGGCGCGCCTTCGACACCCCCACCATCGAAGAACTCGCCGTCTCCCCTCTCCAGATCCTCTCCGGCAAAGCCCTCGCCCAGCGCGACGCATGCTCCGGCTGCGCCTGCCCCGGCGATGGCTGCGGCACCCGCAAAAAACGCGCCGCCGTCGCCTCCCTCCTCCCCCACATCGTCCGCAGCGGCGACGCCATTCTCCAGATCCCCGGCGGCTGCCAGCTCACCAGCTCATCCCCCTCCGTCTTCCACGTCTGGTTCAGCGCCGGCGACGACCTCCGCCTCCAGCGTCTCAAATCGCAGGGCCTCCTCCCACACGACGCCGGCCCCGCCGCACTAGCCGAAACCGACGCCGCTCACCTCGCATGGATCCGCGACGCCCTCGCAGGCTCCCCGGTCCAATACCTCGACGGCAGTCTCTGCGCCAATTGCCACCTCTCCATCAGCATGCCGCAAATGGCCGATGCCCCCCTCGTTCAGATCATCGGCGACGCCATGCTCGAATGGGCCGCCGCCGTCGCCCGCTCCACCCCGCAGAATCTGCGCGGCGTTTCGCAACCACTGCGCAGCACCCCTCGCAGCACCGTGCTTCCTTTCCCCACTCCCGCACGCATCCCCACCTCGTGAACGCTCTCCTCGTCACCCTCCTCGTTAGTCTCTGTCTCTCCGGGGTCTTCGTCCTCTGCTTCCTCTGCGAACACCTCCGCCGCCGCGAATCCGGCCCCGAACACGACTCCCTCCTCCCTCTCGACGACCCGCCTCCACCCACCCCGGACCCGATCCACCCCTCCCTCTGATCCACTTCCTCACTTTCCCTCCTAACTCTCTTCCCGCCCGCTCTTCCCTACCCAATCCATGAACGCCAACGCAGTCAAAACGACCATCGTCTTCGATGACCGAACGGTCCGGCACTTCACCATAGCCTCCATGATCTGGGGCTTTGTCGGCATCCTCGTCGGTCTCATCGCCGCCACCCAGCTCAGCTTCTGGCAGATGAACGGACGCTTCCTCCAGACCATCACCGGCGGCCTCATCCAGTCCGAAGGCCTCGATTTCCTCACCTTCGGCCGTCTCCGCCCGCTCCACACCAACGCCGCCATCTTCGCCTTCGTCGGCAACATGATGTTCGCAGGCGTCTACTACTCCACCCAGCGTCTCTGTAAAGTCAGGCTCGCCTCCGATCTCCTCTCCGCCATCCACTTCTGGGGCTGGCAGCTCATCATCGTCGCAGCCGCCGTCACCCTCCCCGCAGGCCTCACCCGCGGCAAGGAATACGCAGAACTCATCTGGCCCATCAATATCGCCGTCGCCCTCATCTGGGTCGTCTTCGCTATCAACTTCTTCTGGACGCTCAAGAAACGCAACGAGCCCAGTCTCTACGTCGCCCTCTGGTTCTACATCGCCACCATCGTCACCGTGGCCATGCTCTACATCGTCAACCACCTCTCCCTCCCCACCAGCCTCACTCACAGCTACCCTCTCTTCGGCGGCGTCCAGGACGCGCTCGTCCAGTGGTGGTACGGCCACAACGCCGTCGCCTTCTTCCTGACAACTCCCATCCTCGGCATCATGTACTACTTCATGCCGAAGGCCGCCGGACGCCCTGTCTACAGCTACAGGCTCTCCATCATCCACTTCTGGTCCCTCGTCTTCATCTACATCTGGGCCGGCCCGCACCACCTCCTCAATACCTCCCTCCCGCGCTGGCTCCAGATGCTCGGCATGCTCTTCAGCCTCATGCTCTGGGCCCCCAGCTGGGGCGGCATGCTCAACGGTCTCCTCACCCTCCGCGGCGCATGGGATAAACTCCGCACCGACCCTGTCATCAAATTCTTCGTCGCCGCCATCACCTTCTACGGGATGTCCACCTTCGAAGGCCCGCTCCTCTCCATCCGCGCCGTCAACGCCCTCTCCCACTACACCGACTGGACCATCGGCCACGTCCACGCCGGCACCCTAGGCTGGAACGGCTTCATGGCCGCCGGGATGTTCTACTGGCTCGTCCCTGTCCTCTGGGGAACCAAGCTCCGCTCCATCCCCGCCGCTAACATGCACTTCTGGATCGGCACCGTCGGCATCCTCCTCTACGTCGCCTCCATGTGGGCCAGCGGCATCACCCAGGGCCTCATGCTCAATCAGCTCAACGCCGAAGGCACCCTGCCAAAATACGAGTTCGTCGAAACCCTCGAGCGCATCAAACCGCTCATGATCACCCGCACCGTCGGCGGCGGACTCTACCTCATCGGCTACGTCGTCATGCTCTGGAATCTCTTCGCCACCATCCGCTCAGGCAAACCAGTCACCGACTCCCGCGAGGTCTACGTCGAACCCAAGAAGCACGACTCGATGCCATGGAAGGAAGTCTTCCTCAATGACCCCATCCTCTACACGGTCCTCGGCATCTTCTTCTGCTGTCTCTGGTTCTTCCTCCCCAGCTACGCCAACGTCGGTGCCCTCGCCGGCGGCATCGCCCTCACCATCAAAGGGGTCGCCCGCTTCAAAGCCACTCACCAGTCATGGTCGTTCTGGTACGAGAAACTCCTCGAGAACTTCCTACCCTTCACCGTCCTCACCTTCATCGCCGTCGCCATCGGCGGTCTCCTCCAGATCATCCCCACCGTCATCGTCAATCGCGGCGACCGCATCGAGGGACGCATCCAGAAGCTCTACACCCCGCTCGAACTCTGCGGCCGCGACATCTACGTCTCCGAAGGCTGCTACAACTGCCACTCCCAGATGATCCGTCAGATGGTCCCCGACGTCCTCCGCTACGGCACCGGCCGCAGAGACGACTACAGCCACCTCGGCGAATCCATCTACGACCACCCGTTCCAGTGGGGCAGCAAACGCACCGGTCCCGACCTCGCACGCGAAGGCTCCAAACGCGACTACACATGGCAGGTCATCCACCTCCGTAACCCGCGCGACATGGACCGCAACTCCACCATGCCTAACTACCCATGGCTCTTCGATAAGAAAGCCGACATCGACGCCCTCCCCGGCAAAATCGCCGCCCAGCGCACGCTCGGCGTTCCCTACGAACCCATGACCGCTGACGTCATCAAAGACAAGGCCCGCGCTCAGGCTATCGAAATCAGCTCGGCCCTCAAAGGTCAGGGCCAGCTCGTCGAACCTGACCGCCAGATCATCGCCCTCGTCGCCTACCTCAAGGCCCTCGGCTCATGGGAAGAAAAACTCCCCGCCGGCGACAAGTCCGGTGATCGCCCAAGCCTCACCCCAGGCAACCCGGACAACCACCGCCCGGTCGCCGCCATCCCAGCACCAGCGAAATAACCATCACCCACCCACTCTATGTTCCGCCGCCTCAATCCTGAAATGTGGGAATGGCAAAGCATCGCCAGCATCGGCGCCTTCGCCCTCACCCTGGCTGTCTTCCTCTTCTTCATCGTGCGCGCCATGCGCCTGAAGAAGGACGTCGCCAGCCACATGGGCAATCTCCCGCTCGACGACGAACCATCAGCCGCACGCGATCATGAATAACGAACCCTCAGCCCACCACGGCACCCAACCCGTCGACCCAAACGCCCCGGTCCTCCGCCCTCACGTCTACGACGGCATCCAGGAATACGACCAGAAGCTCCCCAACTGGTGGCTCTTCACGTTCTACTTCGCCATCGCATGGTTCGTCCTCTACTGGTTCCTCTACTACAACCTCGGTAAGTTCCAGACCGATCACGATCGCGTCACCTCCCAGATCGACGCCATCAATCAGGTCAAGGCATGGGAACTCGAAGCCATGCTCGCCAAACTCGACGACAAGGTCCTCTGGGAATGGAGCCGCAACCCCCAGATCGCCGATCAGGGTGCCGCCACCTATCAGAAACTCTGCGTCACCTGCCACGCCCCGGACCTCAGCGCCACCCTCGCCGGCGCCAAACTCCCCGGCCTCCCCCTCAACGACGCCGAATGGAAATACGGGGCCAAACCCATGGACCTCTTCAAGATGGTCCAGAAGGGCTCGCCTGACAAAACCCAGGCCGTCCAGATGCCCCCATGGGAACAGGTCCTCTCCGCCTCCGACATCGCCAAGGTCGTCGCCTTCGTCCTCAGTCACCACACGGAACCAGCCACCGCCGATCCTCCCAAGGTCTCCGCCAACTGACCCACCCCAATTCCCCTCTCGGCCCGCCCCGGATTCCTTCCAGGGCGGGCCTTTTGCTGTCCCGGAATCACCCCGCCCGCCCGGAACTGTCACGCTCCGACCGAAGTCGGATACCGCTCCAGCAGATCAATGCGATCATACCACAGCTTTCATCAAGCCCGCCAACTCAGGCTCGATCATCCTAACCGCTCATGAAATCATCCCTCGCCCAACACCCGCGCTGGTCCCGCTGGCTCGCCGCAGCCTTCGCCCTGCCCTGCCTCGCGCTCGTCTCGACCGCCTCCGCTCAGTCCGTCAACTCAGTCACGCTCCCCCTCACCAACGGCTACATCTACGACGCCGACGGAGTCGACAGCGACGCGCTCACCAACCGCCACCTCGTCTCCGGCAGCGCCAGCATCACGCTCCCCGCCGGCGGCACCTACCGGGTTCTCTTCGATATCCTCAACCAGCGCAACTTCAGCGTCGGCTCCGCTACCTCCCCCATCTCCACCTACACCCCCAACGTCGCCTTCTCCGTCTCGGGCTCCATCAACCCGAGTAGCCGTCTCCTCCCCCACGCCGACCACACGCTCCAGGCCCGCCTCCAGCAACTCAACGGCACCAACTGGGTCACCCTCGACACCAGCACGTCCGTCCCGCGCCGCTACTGGCACTTCACCAACACCGTCAACGTCGACGGCCCAGTCAACGTCATCCCGACCGCCGACTCCGGCAGCTACGCCCGCACATGGATCCTCGACTCCATGCCCGCCGCCAGCACCCTCCCAGTCCCCGTCAACTACACCATCCGTCGCTACGACGCCTTCGCCTCTCCACCCGTCGACTTCGGCATCAATGTCCGCGTCTCCTACGAACTCAGGGACGATCTCGACAATCTCATCCACTCCGGCTTCCAGGACGCCACCATCCCCTGCCCAAGCCGCAGCACCCAGCTCATCAGCGGCATCCCCATCCCCATCGCCTCGGAAACCACGGGAACGTTGACGCTCTCCATCAACCCTCCCTCCCAGCTCTCCAGCGCCTCACGGCTCTACTCCGTCACCGCCACCATCTCCCACATCGAAAGCGGCGGCACCTACACGCTCGCCAATTCCCTGACGCTCCCAAACCAGCGTCTCCTCCACTACAACGGCACGCTCACCTGCGGTCCCATCTCGACCACCTTCAACAGCATCACCAACAACCCCACACCCAGCACCGTCGCCGTCCCTTACGTCTCCGCCCCGCTCGCCATCGAGCAGGGCGCAGGCTTCCTCGCCCAAGGCTACACTTTCGGCCCGCCCACCGGTCTCTCCAGCTTCCGCCTCCACGACGACGGCCACGCCGAACTCGTCATCGGCACCATCGCCGTCAATGGCCCGCTCCTGGACTCGGACTCCATCGGCAATGTCAGGTTCTTCCGTCTCCCCATCACGCTCTCCCCAGGCGGCGCTTCCGCCTCCATCGTCGCCACCCTCCCCGCCGGCGTCGGCTACTCCAGCTCCGCCTCCGCTCCCATGCTCGACTCCGGCGTCGCCTTCACTAACGTCGCCCTCTCCCAGAATCTCGACCCCACCGCCTCCTCCCTCACCAATTCCACTCCAGTCTTCGTCTCCGAGGAAACCAAACCGGTTCGCATCGCCGTCTCCCAGATCACATGGACCCCGGCCGCCAGCCGTTTCGACCTGACCACCACCGGCGCTTCCGCCGTCCGTAAACCGCTCCTCGACGTCCTCAATGCCGCCACCGTCAACAACGCGGCCATGAAGAAGAAACGCTCCAACGACCACTGGTGGAACGGTCTCGACGGCACCGCCACCGCCGTCTCCATCAAAGCCACCGCCTCAAACGGCGGTCAGTTGTCCGCCTCCTTCGGCCTCACCTCAGGCAACGCCTTCACCACTCACCTGCCCTACGACGTCAATCTCTCACCTCAGTCCGCCAGCAGCGTCGCCGTCACCGATGACCTCATCGCCGCTTCCTCCACCCTCGCTGGCGTCCAGTCCACTTCCATCCGCTACGAACAAACCTGCGACGAACCTGACAATTGCGCCGGCGGCACTTCCTACTCCACCCAGCAGCTCGCCTTCACCACCTCCAATCTCACGATCACCCCGGACGGCGGTCTCCACGGCGCTGTCACCATCTCCACAGGCGGTCTCCTCAGCTGGGGCTTCGTCGACTCCATCTCCCGCAACGCCCAGAACGTCGACACTCCCTTCCAAACCGGAAACTTCTACGCCTCCGGTCACTTCATCCGCGGCAACGATAACAACCTGACCCCGGATCAGGCCCCCTCCGTCATCTCCCTCCAGGGCCGCATGCCCGCCGCCCTCGCCACCACCGAAAAACCAGGCACCCCAGCCTACGACGCCGGCCTCGCCGACTACCCGGGCCTCAACTACCGGGTCACCCAGGGCCAACAGGGCCTCTCCTACCTCTGCGGCATCCCCGTCGGCTTCGGGCCCTTCAACCTCAAAACCCGCAGCAAATACTACGCCCGCTACTCCGGCGTCTCCGGCATCCACGACGCCGTCAACGGCACCTTCCCCTCCAATGCCACACTCTTCGGCTACAACTTCTCCTTCTCCAACTACGGGCTCTCGTTCCTATCCAATCTCAACGTCATCTCCCGCACCAACGGCGAAATCGTTCTCCCAGCTCCCTCGAACTTCCAGCTGCCCATGGAGAAGATCAGCTTCACCTGCCGCGGCAGCATCAAGGAAGCCAAGGTCGCAGGCTCCGCATCCTCCAGAGAACTCGACTACTGGAACGTCGACTTCCGCCCCCTCGCCATCCGCTTCCTCGCCGACAACGCCTGCAACCCAGCAGACTCCCGCCTCGTCGTCGCCATGGAAACCTCTGCCGCTCACCTCAATGAACCGCTCTTCGGTAAAGTAGGCTTCCACCCCAACGGCCAGATCATCCGCCCATCCGACAACTACGCCAACATCACCTCCGAATTCTCCCTCCCCGGCAAATTCTCCTTCAACGGACCAGGTTCCGAAAAATACGAAATCGTCGGTGTCCGCGGTGCCTACCTCAACCACGCCGCCTCCCACCCCGCCGGCCCAGGCTTCTGGAACATCGCCGCCTCCGTCAACGTTCCCTTCTTCGAAGACCTCAAAACCCACGTCCACTTCTCCGGCGACGCCGACGCCACTTCCTCCCCTGTCTACATCATGGGCGGTTGGGCCAAATCCGGCTCCGGCACACCCACCCGCGGCTGGGCCACCGGCCCCAACGGCTTCGCTAACTTCTTCACCAGCGAAGCCTTCGACCTCGCCCACGACGGCTTCCCAACCACCGTCGGTCTCCCCACTTACCGCAATCTCAGCGAAGCCAACGCCCCACACGACGAAAGCTACCTCTGCCGCGCTCAGCAGTCATGGCTCGACGCC
>JAIXPK010000226.1 GCA_027486335.1 Verrucomicrobiaceae bacterium
AGCTCACGCTTCGGCACCCCGGAAGAATTCAAATCCCTCGTCGACGCCGCCCACGCCCTAGGCATCGCCGTCATCATCGACCTCGTCCACTCCCACGCCGTCAAAAACGAAATCGAAGGGCTCTCCCACTTCGACGGCTCTCCCTACCAGTACTTCCACGACGGCCCACGCGGCTTCCACCCAGCATGGGACTCCCGCTGCTTCGACTACTCCAAACCCGCCGTCCTCCACTTCCTCCTCTCTAACACCCGCTACTGGATCGAGGAATTCCACCTCGACGGCTTCCGCTTCGACGGGGTCACCTCCATGCTCTACATGGACCACGGTCTCGGCAAGGTCTTCTCTTCCTACCAGGATTACTTCAATCCCTCCGTCGACGAAGACGCCCTCGCCTACCTCGCCCTCGCCAACGATCTCATCCATTCCCTCAACCCCTCCGCCCTCACCATCGCCGAAGACGTCAGCGGCATGCCCGGGCTCGTCAGTCCTACCTCCTCCGGCGGCACCGGCTTCGACTTCCGCCTCGCCATGGGCGTCCCCGACATCTGGGCACGTCTCGCCTCCAAGGTCGAAGACGAAAACTGGCACGTCGAACACCTCTACCACGAACTCACCACCCGCCGCCCCGAAGAAAAAGTCATCGCCTACGTCGAAAGCCACGACCAGGCCATCGTCGGCGGCAAAACCCTCCTCTTCCGTCTCCTCGACGCCTCCATCTACCACGGCATGGCCCGCGCTCACTCGGACCCCCACACCGACCGCGGCATCGCCCTCTGCAAAATCGCCCGCCTCCTCACCTTCGCCACCGCTGGCCACGGCTACCTCAACTTCATGGGCAACGAATTCGGCCACCCGGAATGGATCGACTTCCCACGCGAAGGCAACGCATGGTCCTGCCACTACGCCCGCCGCCAATGGTCGCTCCGCGACGACCCTCTCCTCAAATTCAGCGCGCTCGGCGACTTCGACCAGGCCATGCTCGCCACCCTCGGCACCCCAACCCTCTTCTCCCAGCCACCTCACCTCCTCGACTCCCACGTCGCCCACCAGACGCTCATCTTCGAACGCGGCCCGTTCCTCTTCCTCTTCAACCTCCACCCGTGGAACAGCCCAGTCGACCACCCAGTCCCCTGCTCCCCAGGTTCATGGCAACTCGTCCTCTCCACCGACGAACCACGCTTCGCAGGCCTCAACCGCCTCCGCCCAGACCAGTCTTTCCTCTCCCGCCCAGTCTCCAACGGCCACGAAATCCTCGTCTACCTCCCCGCCCGCTCCGCCCTCGTCCTCCAAAAATCCACCACCTGATCCCGGCTTCTAACTTCTCACTTCTCACTTCACCTCCTTCCTTCTTCCTTCTGATTTTCAACTTCTCACTTCTCACTTCTAACTTCTAACTTCACCTCCCTCCACGCCGCTTCCATCTCGTCCAGCGTCGCCCCCGCTCCCTTCCCCTCCGCCTCGAGACGTTCCTCCATCGCCCCATAACGTCTCGCAAACTTCGCGTTCGCCGTCGCCAGCAGCACCTCCGGATCCAGCTTCAGCTTCCGCGCCAGATTCGCCACCGTAAACAAAAGGTCGCCGATCTCCTCCGCCGTCGCCGCCGCATCCCCACTCGCCAGCGCCTCTTCGGTCTCTCCTAACTCCTCCCGAATCTTCTCCACCACTCCCGCCGCATCCGGCCAGTCAAACCCGGCCTTCGCCGCTTTCTTCTGCAGCTTCACCGCCCGCTGCAGTGACGGCAGCGCCCGACTCACCCCATCCATCGTCCGCACCACTTTCCCACCCTTCTCCGCCTTCTTGATCTCATCCCACTGCGCCAGCACGCCCGCCGTGTCCGCCACCCCGCTCTCGCCGTACACATGCGGATGCCGCCGGATCAGCTTCTCGGAAATGCCGTGCGCCACGCGGTCAAAATCAAATCCCCCGCTCTCCGACGCAATCTCCGCATGCAGCACCACCTGCAGCAGCAGATCCCCGAACTCCTCACACATGTGCGGCACATCCCCGTTCTGCACCGCCTCCAGCACTTCGTAAGCCTCCTCGATCAGATTCGGCATCAGGCTCTCATGCGTCTGCTCCTGATCCCACGGACACCCTCCCGGGCTCCGCAGATCATGCACAATCCGCTTCAGCCTCGTCAGGCCGTCCGCGTCTCCCGGTGGTGTCTTTCCTGCCATAACAATTTCAGTGCCCTAGTCCTTCGTGTTCTTTGATATACTCTTCCTTCAATCCCAGCGCCTCCGGCGCATGCAGCACCAGCATCTTCCGCCGCACATCCGCAGGCACCGTCGCCCGCGTCGCCCGCGACACCGTCACCATCAGCACCAGTGCCAGCGGCAATCCCCAGATCGCCGGCTGCTCCGCCAGCGTCCTCACCAGCGGATGCACCGCATACCACGCCTTCAACCCATCCGCTCCCCAGTTGTCCGCAAACATCGTGCTCACAATCGACACCAGACTCAGCATCCCCCCAGCCAGCATCCCCGTCGCCGCTCCCTTCATCGTGATCCCGCGCCACCACGTGCTGAGAAACAACAGCGGGAAGTAACTCGTCGCCGCAATCGCAAACGCCCACCCCACCAGCATGTTGATCTCGAAATTCTCCACCACCAACCCCAGCAGAATCGCCGCTCCCCCGCACACAAACGCAAACACCTTGAACATTTGCATCCGCTGCTCCGGCGTGCTCTGCGGCCGCAGAATCCGCCCGTAAATATCATGCGCCAGCGCCCCCGTGATGCTCACCAGCAATCCACTGAATGTACTCATGAACGCCGCAAACGCTCCCGCACACGTCACCCCGCTCAGCACACTCCCCCACACCCCGCCCAGCAGCAGCGGCAATTTCAGCACGCTCCCGTCCGTCCCCTTCACCCCCGATGCCCCATTGTACAGCTCAGGCATCAGATTCCTCCCCAGCACCCCGAACACCGGCGGAAACAGATAGAACACCCCGATCAGAATCATCACCCACATCGTCGTCCGCTTCGCCGCCACCCCGTCAGGATTCGTGTAGAACCTCACCAGAATGTGCGGCAGCCCAGCCGTCCCGCACACCAGCGCAATGATCAGCGAATACGTCCACAGCAGCGCATACGGCCGCGTATCCTCAATCTTCACACCCGCCCCCTGCGCCGTCTTTGCAGGCTTCGACGACCTCGGCCCGAACGGTGCAATCCACGTCTCGTCCGCAGGCACACTCACTTTCTTCGCCGCATCACTTGGCGGCAATGCCTCCCGCTTCACCCCTGCCCCCGAAGCCGCCTCCACCACCGTCACCCCAGCAGCCTTCTCCCCAGCCGTCACATTCGCCTTCAATTGCGACCCATACCCGCCAAACACCGCCACCAGCACAAACACCGGCACCGAAATCGCAAACATCTTCAGCCAGTACTGAAACGCCTGCACCAGCGTGATCCCCTTCATCCCCCCGACCGCCACATTCACCGTGATCACCGCACCCACCACCGCCACCCCCACCCAGTACGGCAACCCAGGAATGATATACGCCAGCGCCTTCCCCGCCCCGTTCATCTGCGGCATCGTGTAAAAGAACCCGATGAACAGCACAAACGTCACCGCAATCTTCCGGAACAATGGCGAATCAAACCGCCCCTCCGCAAAGTCAGGAATCGTGTACGCCCCGAACCGCCGCAGCGGCCCCGCAATGAACAGCAGCAGAAACAGATACCCGCACGCATAACACACCGGATACCACAACGCATCATACCCGCTGCTCATCACCATCCCCGCTATCCCCATGAAACTCGCCGCACTCAGGTACTCACCAGAAATCGCCGACGCATTCCAACCAACACTCACCGACCGACCCGCCACAAAAAAATCCGACGCCGTCCGCGCCTTCCGCGCCGCCCAGAATCCCATCCAGATCGTCACCGCCACCGTCACCCCCGATAACACCACCACCCACCAGTCCAGCTTCAGCTCGATCGCCCCAACAGTCATCAACATCATGTCTTGCATCAGTTCAGTTCGTTGCAGAACCACCAGACACCCGCTCCTCAGCGCACGCCCAGCCAGTCCCTCGGTTCATCTCGTCACACTCCCCGCCGCCGGTTCTCCTCCAGCGCCAGCTCCGCTTCCTCACGCTCCATCCGGAGCGACTTCCGGATGAAAATCCCGCTGATCACCCACACAAACGGGAAAAACAACACGCCCAGCACCAGCCACGACACCGTAAATCCCCCCACCCGCACCGCCATCAGCTCAGGCGCAAAATAATTCATCAGCGGCATCCCCAGCAACACCACCACAAACGCCGCCGCACACGCCGCACTCAATCGAAACTGCCGCCGCATCAGCCGATGCAGAAACGCCTCGCTGTGGATGAAATCTTCGTGCTCGCTCTGGGGGGATTGCATGGCCGCCGATCCTAGGCACCCCACCCCAGTTGACCAGCGAAATCACCACGCCATTCACGGTCCCTCACCCACCCTCACCCACCCTCATTCCGCCCGCCGCCGCGCCCGCCACAGCACCCCCACCACCACCGCCGTCAGCCCCAGCACCACCAGCGGAGCCAACCCCAGCTTCAGATTCTCCCCAATCAGCGGCACCTGCCACGCCCCCTCCCCAATCTCCCACTGCCCCCGCCGCAACCCTTTGCTCGTCCGACTCACCAGCGCAAACATCCCCACCCCGAACACCCACCCCGCATGCAACCCCATCGGCAGCGCCAGCGACTTCGTAAACCCCCGCGCCCACGCCAGGATCAACCCCACCATCAGCAAGGTCGCAAACTCCGACACAAATAACCCCAGATCCCCATAACCCCGGAAAATAATCCCCGTCATCTCAAACCCAGACCACCACCGGATCGGCTCACTCGCCAGACTCGCCGGCAAGGGATCCGGCGGCTTGATCAGATGCAGCACCGCAAACAACCCCGACACCACCACCATCGCCACCCCTCTCCTCGCCGCCCGCATCGCCATCCCCAGAAACACCCCGCGAAACAAAAACTCCTCCAGCACCGGCACCATCGCCGCCGACATCAGCACCCGCCCGATCTTCCCGCTCAGCTTCGGATCAATCCGCCAGTCATACGCCCCCCGCCACACAAAATACCCGCCCATCGCCAGCAGCATCCCCGACGCCACCACAAAACCTCCACAGTAATCCACCCACCGCCGCGGATTCGGCTCCAATCCCATCCCCGCACGCCCAACTCCCATCCACCGCAGAAACGGCCACAGCCACCCCAGCGCCGACACCAGAAACGCCCGGCCGAAATACCGCCCGAAATCCGATTCCGCCAGCTTCCCCCCAAACCACCCCACCACCGGCACCTCCCGCCACCCGCGCGTCTCCACCATCGCCGCAAACGCCTTCCCCGCCGCCCACAGCACAGGCGCAAGCGCCCCCGCACTGACAATCACGACAGCCACAAACAGGAGCAGCATCACCACCGGATGCCGCCCCTCACCATTCCGCACCGACGCGGCACTCATGCCGCCCTCACACTTTCCCGTGAATCGTGTTCCCCGTGCTCAGCAGATCATCACACGCCTGCTTCAACCGCGCCGCCAACCCGATCTCCCCCTTCTTCAGATACCCGCGCGGGTCATAGAGCTTCTTGTCACCGACCTCGCCGTCAATCTTCATCACACCTTCGTAATTCTTCAGAATGTGATCCGCGATCGGCCGCGTGAACGCATACTGCGTGTCCGTATCGATGTTCATCTTGATCACGCCATAACCAAGCGTCTCCCGAATCTCCTCCAGCGGCGTCCCGCTCCCGCCGTGAAACACCAGATCCATCTCCGCAGCCGCACCATGCTTGTCCGTCACCGCCTTCTGCCCGTCCCGCAGAATCGTCGGCTTCAGCTTCACCGCACCCGGCTTGTACGCCCCATGCACATTCCCAAACGTCGCCGCAAACATGAACCTCCCAATCCCATTCAGGGTCTCATACACCGTCACCATGTCCTCAGGCGTCGTGTACAGCTTGTCATTCGACACCCCGGACGTGTCATGCCCGTCCTCCTCACCACCCACCACACCAGCTTCTACTTCCAGAATAATCTCCAGATCCCGACACTGCTCCAGCAACTCCTTCGAAATTTTCAGGTTGTCCGCCAGCGACAACTCCGACCCGTCAAACATGTGGCTGTTGAACAGATTCCCCAACCCAGCCTCCCGACGCGCCTTCGTCGCCGCCAGCAACGGCTTCAGAAACTTCTCCACGTTCTTCGGATGACAGTGATCCGTGTGCAGCGCCACCAGAACATCATAACGCTCCGCCAGCCGATGCACCGCCTCAGCCAGCACAATCGCCCCCAGCGCCATATCCTTCACGCACGTCCCCGACGCAAATTCCCCGCCACCCGTCGAAACCTGAATGATCCCGTCCGACTTCGCCTCCGCAAACGCCCTCAACGCCCCGTTGATCGTCGGCAATGAGGTCACGTTGATCGCTGGATAAGCATACCCGCCCTTCTGAGCGGCATCCAGCATGGCGGCGTATTGTTTCGGCGTGGCTACAGGCATATTAAATTCTCCAAATTCGTTGAACCCACCCCGTAAGCGCACTTTCCCCACCCCCGCAAGCCCCGAATCCCCTCCCCTCAAGCCCTCCCGCCGTCATCCCCTTGTCCCAAAGGGACAACCTATACCAGCCTGGGGCATCGCCCCAGGTCAATCCAAGCAAATCATCCCGCGTCCTGTAGGGACGCCACATACCCCAACCTCCCAGCAAGCCCTCTCCAAAAAAGCAGCCGAAGGCTCTGGACTGCTGTCAGAATTACAGCTCTCTCTCGCGCACGGAGTGCGCCTACCCGACCTTCTCTGTTCACGCCCCCCTCCGAACCAGAGCGCCGCAGGCTCTGTACTGCTGTGAGAATCACAGCTCTCTCTGGCGCACGGAGTGCGCCTACCCGCCCTCCCCAC
>JAIXPK010000121.1 GCA_027486335.1 Verrucomicrobiaceae bacterium
CGGTAATCGCGGCCGGAGTGGTGGAAGGTGAGGCGTTCGTGATTGAGGCCCATGAGGTGGAGGATGGTGGCGTGGAAGTCGTGGACGTGGACGCCATTGGAGGCGACGCGGACCCCGTAGTCGTCGGTTTGGCCGTAGGTGATGCCGGGTTTGACGCCAGCGCCTGCGAGCCATGAGGAGAAGGCCCAGTTGTGGTGTTCGCGGCCGGGGTTGTCGGGGGTGTTATTGAAGGGAGTGCGGCCGAATTCGGTGGTCCAGACGACGAGGGTATCGTCGAGGAGCCCGCGGGATTTGAGGTCGCGGAGGAGGCCTGCGATGGGCAGGTCGACATTGCGGGCGAGGGGGACGTGTTCCTGCATGTTGCCGTGGGAGTCCCAGTTGCCAGAGGAGCCGGTGTCGATGAGTTCGACGAAGCGGACCCCGCGTTCGACGAGGCGTCTGGCGGCGAGGCATTGCCATGCGAAGCCAGAGGATTGGCCGCGCTCGAGCCCGTAGAGGGATAGGGTGGCGTCGGATTCTTTGGAGAAGTCGAAGACATCGGGGACTTCCATCTGCATGCCGAAGGCGGTTTCGAAGGAGCGGAGGCGGGCTTCGAGGACGGAGTCGCCGGGGTGCTGGGCGAGATGGGAGCGGTTGAGGGCGGCGAGGGCGGCGAGTTCGCGCTGCTGTTGAGGGATGGGGATGCGCGGGGCGATGTTAGCGACGGGTTCCGAGCCGGGGATGACGAGCGTGCCCTGGTGGGCGGCTGGGAGGAAGTCGGAGGCCCAGACCTGGGAACCGGCGTAGGGGGTTTTGGGGGCGAGGACGATGAAGGAGGGGAGGTTGGCGTTTTCGGAGCCGAGGCCGTAGCTGACCCATGCGCCGAGACTTGGTCTGGCGAAGGCGAAGGAGCCGGTGTGCATGCCGAGGGTGGCATTGTAGTGATTCGAGTGGGAGGAGTGCATCGACCGGATGAGGGCGATGTCGTCGACGCAGGAGGCGGTGTGCGGGAAGAGCTCGCTGACTTCGGTGCCGGACTGGCCGTGGGGTTTGAAGGACCAGCCTGGGCGTTTGAGGAAGATGCGTTCGTAGCCGGGGCGGTTTTCGATTTCGGGGTGGTCGAGTTTGACTTCCTTGCCGTGGTCGGTGGAGAGTTTTGGTTTGGGGTCCCACGTATCGACATGGGAGACCCCGCCGCTCATGAAGAGGAAGATGACGCGTTTGGCTTTTGGTTTGAAGTGCGGGGAAGGCGAGCTGGAGGAAGAGGCGAGGAGATCGGCGACGAGGCCTGGGAAGAGCGAGGAGCCGGCTGCGAAGGAGCGGAGGAAGGCGCGGCGGTGGAGAGGCGAGGGCATGGCGGGCGGAGGGATGGGAGGGAACGCGGGAGGCGGGAGGGGCGTATCATGCGGAATGCCGGAGGGCTGGTGAAAACGGGGTGGCGGCGGCGGCGGAGCTGATTAGGGTGGCGGGAGCAACCTAACTTACCATGTTCAGCCACTGTGTTATTTTCTGGACCGACCCTGCGAATTCTGAAGCGGCGGATGCGCTGCTGGCGGGGATGGAGCAATATCTGAGGCCGATTCCGGGGTGGCTGCATTTCAGCTGCGGGAAGATGCAGCCGAGCGAGCGTGCGGTGGTGGACTGCAGCTATGCGGTGGGATTGAATCTGGTGTTTCCGGACCGTGAGGCGGAGGCGGCGTACCAGGTGCACCCGCAGCACATTGAGTTTGTGGAGAAGGTGTTCAAGCCGCTGTGCACGAAGGCGGTGGTTTATGATTTTGCCTGAGGGGAGTCCTTGTCGACGGAGACGACGGTGCCGGTGATGCGGCCGCGGCGGAATCTGGTCTGGAAGGAATCGCTGGCGTGAATCTGAAAATCCCTGCTTCAGGCGTCGATTTTGAGTGAACGACGGCTGACGCACGAGTACGATCCCTGTTTTCCGAGTCACAATCAACCCAACTCCGGCTTCTACCCGGCTCCCGTTCGAGGAGCCCCAGAGAAGGCAACCGGGGAAGGCAAAATTTTCTCAGAGAGCCAAGCTGATGTATATAAAGTCGATTCATTTGGAAAACGTCCGCTCGTTTCCTGAGCTTCAATTCGATTTCGAGCGTCCAGGTGGGCGGTTCGCGGGCTGGACGGTCTTCGTCGGCGGCAATAGCTCCGGAAAATCCACTATTCTGCGGAGTGCTGCTCTCGCATTGATTGGACCGGAAGCCGGTGGACGTCTGGCAGGATCTCCGACCGGTTGGATTCAGAAAGGTCAAACCAAAGCATCTGTGGTGCTGAAGGTGAAATGGGACCGTGAGTATGACGGGTTCAAGCAGGCAGGCAAGAATCCCGGCGACTCTTTCGAGGCTGGCGTCCGCTGGTTCCTCGAGAAAAAGACGGACGAGATACCTGAGTTCAAAGGCGTCGACAAACGAAACGCCAATGATACCCGAATCAAGTCGGCGGAACGCGGACCGTGGTCACCGAATTCGTTCGGCTGGTTTTCCGCCGGGTACGGTCCGATGCGGCGCCTGACGGGAAGTTCATCGGAAGCCATGCGCTATTCTTCCAGTAAAGAACTGGAAAGCCGCTACGTGACGTTGTTCCGCGAAGATGCCGCATTGAGCGAAAGCGAAGAGTGGCTCCGTCGCATGCATGCCCGGACTTTGGAATCTTCCAGCTCCGAGATTGGTCGGATGCTTGAGGGGGTCAAAGAGCTACTTGGCGATGGTCTGCTTCCGCACGGGATGAAGATCAGCCGGATTACGGTGGATCATGTGTTTGTCGAGGACGCGAAAGAAGTTGAACTGCCGATGCGCGATATCAGCGATGGGTGCCGAAGCATCTACGCCACCATCCTCGACCTGATTCACGGACTCTGCGAGGTCTATGGCGCGAATAAGCTGTTCGAGAGGACTTCGGAAGGGAAGCTTGTGGTCGCCTGCCCCGGCGTGGTGATCATCGACGAGATAGAAGCCCATTTGCACCCGTCGTGGCAGCGCGACATCCCCGAGTGGCTTAAGGTGCATTTTCCGAAGATTCAGTTTCTTGTCAGCACACACAGCCCGCTGATCGCCCAAGCTGCGGACGAGAACGGCTTGTTCATTCTACCCTTGCAGTCGGATGAGGATCAGGTGGCGCGGCCTGCGACGGATGCCGAGTATGAGCGCATCCGCTGGGGCACTGCCCACAAAACCATCCTCGGGGTGGCATTTGGCCTTAAGACAACCAGGACAAGATGGGCGACACAAAAGCTGAAGCGCTGGCAGGAACTGAATGCCAAGCATCACGAGGGTATTCGGTTGGCGGCTAGCGAGAAGCGCGAGTTTGTCCAATTGCAGAAGCAAATGGAATTGGCCTTTGATGGTGCTCCGGTCGACGCCCTCTGAGTTTGTCAGGTCATGCGAACCCTCCCTTCCCGGAAGCCTCTTGGAGAAAAGCTTCTTTCGAAGCTCGCAGCCGAGACGGCTGCGATCACGGGCTCGGCCGACGCCAAGACAGAGGCGGCAACTCGTTACGGAAGAGCTCGCAAGGCAAAGTGGTTTGAACCGGTGGTGAAAACACTGTGTGAACTTGCTGGCCCGGGTCGGCGGTGCATGTTCTGTAGCGGCAGCGAATCGAGCGATGTTGAGCACTATCGGCCGAAGGCGGTGCACCCCGAACTGGCGATGGAATGGGAAAATTATCTCTGGTCATGCACTCCGTGCAATCGGGGCAAGAGCAATCGATTCCCTCCCGAAACGGAAGATGGCGGACTTTTGATCAATCCGCTGGACGAGAACGTCTGGGACTTTTTTTTCATAGACGACTACGGGTTGCTTACCCCGCGTTTCGACTCCGAGGCGGGTGTGCCCGATGAGCGAGCGGTCTCAACGCGGGATTTGCTCTCGCTGAACCGAGAAGCCGTGCATGAGAGCCGTTTGATGCGATTGAGGAATCTCCGCCAGCAGGTGACCGATACGTTCGGCCTGTTGAAGCAGCGGAAACTTTCGAAGGGTGAGGCTCGTGAACGCTTGGAGACTTGGAAGTTGGAGCCATGGCAACCAGACGTAGCCAGTTACTTTTTGAGCGGTCCAGGCAAAGACAGATCGCCATTTAAAGAGTTTCTTGCGGCTATCTGACAGGTTCAGGACGACTGCACGGTGACAACAGCACTTTGTTCAAGCCGCTGTGCACGAAGGCGGTGGTTTATGATTTTGCCTGAGGGGTGCCAGGGTCGACGGACTGGACGGTGCCGGTGATGCGGCCGCGGCGGAATCTGGTCTGGAAGGAATCGCCGGGTTGGAGGGCGGTGGCGTCGCGGACGACGCGGCCGGCGGCGTCGAGTGTGCAGGTGAAGCCGCGCGAGAGGACGGAGTCTGGGCCGAGGGTTCTGAGGAGTGCGGCGCGTTGCTGGAGGGCGGCGCGGCGGTGATCGAGCTGGGAGGCGGCGCGGGCGTGGAGGCGTTCGGCGGCCATGGCGAGGGCGGCGGTGCGTTCGGCGAGGACGCGGTCGGGGCGGCGTGCGGCGAGACGCTGGGCGAGGTCGCGGAGGGTGGCGAGGCGAGAGGTGAGGGCCTGGGCGGTGGCGTCGGCGAGGGCGGCTTCGGTGGCGTCGAGGGACTGACGCCATGGGAGGAGGATGCGGTCGGGGTCGCGCTGGAGCGGGCCGCGGGCGGTGAGGTCGATGATGCGGCGGGCGTTAGCGAGGATGGCGAGGACGCGGCGGTGGAGGCGCTGGGAGGTGGAGGTTAGGGAGGCGAGGAGATCGGCGCGGTCCGGGGTGAGGAGTTCTGCGGCGGCGGAGGGGGTGGGGGCGCGGAGGTCGGCGACGAAGTCGGCGATGGTGAAGTCGATTTCGTGGCCGACGGCGGAGATGACAGGGAGAGAGGAGGCGTGGAGGGCGCGGGCGACGATTTCCTCGTTGAAGGCCCAGAGGTCTTCGATGCTGCCGCCGCCGCGGGTGATGACGACGGTGTCGATGCGCGGGAGGGAGCGGCCGGATTCGGCGTTGACCATAGCGAGGGCGGCGGCGATTTCGTTAGCGGCACCGAGGCCCTGGACGCGGACTGGAACGACGAGGATGCGGAGCCACGGGGCGCGTCGGGAGAGGACATTGAGCATGTCCTTGAGGGCTGCGCCGGTGGGGGAGGTGATGACCGCGACGGTGGCGGGCATGGGTGGGATGGGTTGTTTGAGGTCCTGGGCGAAGAGCCCTTCGGCGGCGAGTTTCTGTTTGAGGGCTTCGAACTGGAGCTGGAGGGAGCCTGCGCCTGCGGCGAGGACGCGACGGACGACGAGCTGGTACTGGCCGCGGGCTTCGTAGACAGAGAGGTCGCCCTGGAGCTGGAGGGCGAGGCCGTCGTGCATGGGGACGAGGACTTGCTGTGCGGTGTTTTTGAAGAGGACGCAGGCGAGTTGTGCGGAGGCGTCTTTGAGGGTGAAGTAGCAGTGGCCGCTGGACTGGCGGCGGAAGTTGCTGATTTCGCCTTTGACCCAGAGATTGCGGAAGCCGGATTCGATGGTGTCGCGGAGGCGGCGGGTGAGTTGGGCGACGGAGAGGACGCGTTCCGGGGGATCGGCGGGGCGCTGGGAGAAGAGGTCCATGGCGTCGGAGAGATCAGAGCTGGGACTGGAGGTCGAGGAGGATTTTTCCGTTTCGTGCGGATGAGCTGGCGTGGAGGAGGGCGTCGTGGAGATTTCCGAGCGGGTAGG
Organism: Verrucomicrobiaceae bacterium; assembly: GCA_027486335.1. GTDB lineage: Bacteria > Verrucomicrobiota > Verrucomicrobiia > Verrucomicrobiales > V1-33 > V1-33. The sequence continues at coordinate 5,662 of JAIXPK010000121.1, forward strand.
TGGCGGCGACGGGCTGGTGGATGGTGCCGTTGAGGATGAGGGCGGCGAGTGAGGAGTAAAGGGAGCGGACCTCGGCTGGGGGGAGCTGGGCGAGCCAGCGGGTGAGCCAGAAGCCGTTGAGGTGGAGGTCTTTGAAGATGAGGAGCCCATTGGGGACCTTGAGCGGCTGACGGCTCATGGCTCCGTAGGTGGCCATGGTGCCGCCGGGGGCGAGGAGGTTGAGGAGACGGAGGGCGCTGTCGCCGCCGACGGCGTTGATGGCGAGGGAGGGAGGGGAGAAGCCGGGGATTGCGGCGGCGGCGGCCGGGGCGGAGGCGTCGTCGGTTAGGACGATGTCGGCACCGGCGGCGAGGCAGGCGGCGGCGGATTCGGGGCGGCGGACGAGGTTGAGTGAGTGGAGGCCGAGGTGGCGGGCGAGGCTGATGACGCAGTGGGCGGCGGCGGAGCTGGCGGCGTTCTGGACGATCCATGAGCCTTTGGCGGGTTGGCCGCAGGAGTGGAGGAGGCCCCATGCGGTGGCTGGGTTGACGCGGAGCATGGCGGCCTGCTGGAGGTCGATGTCTGGAGGGAGGACGAGGAGGTCGGCGGCTGGGCGGACGATGGTTTCGGCCCATGTGCCGCCGGGGCCGAGGGGAATGGCGATGTTGCCGATGTTGATGTTAGAGACGTCGGGGCCGAGGGCGTCGACGATGCCGACGCCTTCCATGCCTGGGGTGGCGGGGAGGTCGGGTTTGCGGCCGTAGGAGCCTTCGATGAAGTTGAGGTCGGCGGGATTGATGGGGGCGAAGCGCACGCGGAGGCGGACTTCGCCGGGGCCTGGGATGGGGTCCGGGGAAGAGACGACTGAGGAGACGGAGGGAGGGGAGCCGGTTTCCCGGAACAGGACGGAGCGCATTTGTTACGCAACGTGGAGGGGTTGTTGAGGATGGCGAGCGCGTGTTGACGGCTTGTTGAAGAAAAGCGTGCAAAAAGTTGGACAAAAGTTGAACTGTCGAATAAATGTCTCAAATTGTAATCGCTTTACCTGCACAAAGGCGGAGAAGTACGGCGCTTGAAAGAAGACACATCACAATCATCCCCCCAAATGACACTCCCTATGAACTCGTTGATTCAAGAATTCGGGAAAGGCGAAGTGAACACGGTACTGACGCAGGTTCCTGAGGAAGGCATCGCCGTGGATGACCAGGCGGATCTTAAACAAATGCTGCGCGGCATTGCGAATGGCGACCGGATGGCGTTTGCGTCGTTCCACGGACGGTTTTCGGGCATGGTGTATGCGACGGCGGTGCAGGTCCTGCACAATCATGAAGATGCGGAGGACTGCACGCAGGAGGTGTTTTCGTCCCTGTGGCAGAAGGCGGGCATGTATCTTGACGATCGCGGAAAGCCATCGACGTGGCTGGCGGCGATGGCGCGGAACCGTGCGATCGACAAGCTGCGGGCGCGGCAGCGGCGCGGGCGGTTGAATGATTCGTTTGAGGACGAATGCCGGATTGATGAGCCGGTGACGCGGAATGATCCGTCGAAGCAGGCTGGGGTGACTGAGATGACCGGGCATGTGCGGAGCGCGGTGATGCAGTTGTCGCCTGAGCAGTCGGAAGCGATCCGGATGGCGTTTTTCGAAGGGCTGACGCAGCTGGAGATTTCGCAGAAGACTGGTGAGCCGCTGGGGACGATCAAGGCGCGGATCCGGCGCGGGCTGGGACGGCTGCGGCTGCTGATCAAGGAATGAGCGGGCGGAGTGATTTAGAAAACAAACTGAAGAAACCGGCGGAGCGATCTGCCGGTTTCTTTTTGCGTGGTGGAGGAGGGTGTGGCATGTGGGGAGGCGATGAGGAGCGAGGGATTTTTCATGCCTGAAGCGGAGGAAGTGATCCGGCGCGGGCGGGAGCACGGGTTGGTGCCGGTGGGGGAGGTGCTGGCGGGGATCCGGTGGGATCTGCGGTATGCCGGGTCGGGGAATTTTGCGGGGGAGGCGCTATATCCTGCGGGGATGCCGTGTCTGCTGGCTGCGGGGACGGCGGAGCGGCTGGCTGCGGCGCGTGAGGAGTTGCTAGCGAGGGGTTGTGATCTGCTGATCTGGGATGGGTGGCGGCCGGCGGAGGCGGCGGAGCGGTTGTGGGATCTGGTGAGGGATCCGAGGTATGCGGCGCAGCCGGGTGCGGGTGGCCGGTGGAGCTGGCATTGTTACGGGCGGGCGGTGGATGTGACCCTGACAGATTTGGAGGGTAGGGAGCTGGAGATGCCGTCGGATCTGGATGATTTCGGGGTGGCGGGGGCGGCGGAGTATGCGGGCGGGGATGCGGCGGTTGCTGAGCGGTTAGGGTGGCTGCAGGCGGCGATGACTGGTGCGGGGTTCCGGGTGCTGGCGAGCGAGTGGTGGCATTTCAGTGATCCGGTGGTGCCGGTGCCGGAGCATCCGGTGCGGGCGGCGGATTGCGGGATGGTGATTCCGGTGAGGAGAGCTGATCAGTAGGCTCCGATTTCCTCGAGGCGGTCGTCGTCGATGCCGAAGTGGTGAGCGACCTCGTGGTGGACGGTGCGGAAGACCTCGTCGCGCAGTTCTTCGAAGGAATCGCAGACTTCCTCGTGGGGCCACTGGAAGATGCGGATGCGGTTGGGGAGGGCGGCCTCGGCATCGATCATGGAGTCGGTGAGAGCGGCGCCTTCGAAGAGGCCGAAGAGGTCTTCGTCATCGGGGACGTCGTTGAGGCGGTAGTCTTCAGGGGAGGGTTCGTCTTCGATGGAGAACTGGACGTGATCGAGGCGCTGACGGAGGTCGTCGGGGAGAGCGGCGATGGCTGCGGCGACGAGGTCGGCGAAGGATTCTCGGGAGACGGGGTGCATTTACGACTTTAGAATCGGGGTTGTGACACGAAAAACATCCCGCATTTGGGGGGGATGGAATTATTGCGGGGGAAGGGGGCTGCGAATAATTTTTAAAATGTCCGTGAAAAAACCCACGGGCGATCAGAGCACAACCCTCGCAAAATCCAATGAACACAACGAATTCCATTATCCGAAGCGTGTTCGTGCTGGCGATCGGACTGTTGTCCGCCGCTGCACAGGACGATGAGCCGCTACCTGAGATGAGGCTGGCGAAGCCGGCCCGGGGAAGTGGCATTATCGGGGCCCTTGGGAACCGACTTGCCGGTGTGGCGCGCCATTATCACATGAGCGAGCAGGAACTGGGGAAGCTGTGTCTGCGGGACCGGGATCTGGGGGTGGATACGCGGGGCAAGCTGCAGTACATCTGCGGGGAAGTGGCGGAGGCGCCGACGGCGCAGAATGCGGCGACCGATGCGCTGCTGAGTTATCCTGAGAGCTCGACATTTCTGCTGCACAGCAAGCCAGGGAAGACGCGGGTGATTTATCTGGATTTCGACGGGCATTTCACGAGTGGGACGAGCTGGCTGAATGGCGGGAGCATTACGTCGCCTGCGTATGACACGGATGGGAATCCGCTGGCCTTCAGCAGCGGGGAGCTGGCGGCGATCCAGGAGATCTGGAAGCGAGTGAGTGAAGATTATGCGCCGTGGGAGGTGGATGTGACGACGCAGCTGCCGCCGCTGGAGTGGCTGAGGAAGACGGCGTCGACGGATCAGGCGTACGGGATCCGGGTGGTGATCGGGGGGAGTTCTTATGACTGGTTAGGTGCGGGTGCGGGTGGGATTGCGTATCTTGATTCGTTCGGGTGGAACAGCGACACGCCGGCGTTTGTGTTTCCGGTGCAGCTGGGGAA
>JAIXPK010000333.1 GCA_027486335.1 Verrucomicrobiaceae bacterium
ACAAGATCACTGAACAAACTGGAAAATACCGGAGGCACTCAGCCGCCACTCTTCACCGCACTCACCCGCAATTGCGAGGCCAATCCTCGGTAGCACCCACCCGCACTCCCGCCTTCCCTCCAAAATGATGCCGCGCCGCTCCGCGCTCCTCCAACTCGCCTCCCTCGCCGCTCTCCCCGCCGCCTGCCGCACCCCCGCATCAGGCCCCATCCCCCGCATCCCCGACCACACGCTCCAACTCATCGCCGTCTCCTCACCAGACTGGCCCTCCACCACCGGAACCCTCCGCCGCTTCGCCCGACCCAACGCCGCCTCCCCATGGCTTCCCGTCGGCCCACCCATCCCCGTCTCCCTCGGCCGCCATGGCCTCCGCCCAGGCCGCGGGCTCTGGTCCCCAACCCACCTCTCCTCCATCCCACCCAAACAAGAAGGCGACGGCTGCTCCCCAGCCGGCCTCTTCTCCCTCGGCACCGCCTTCGGCACCCACCCGCCCCCCGGCCCTCCGCTCTCATGGCCATGGGAATCCATGTCCCCTCACCACGCCGGCGTCGACGACCCAGCCTCCCCTCACTACAACCAGATCGTCGATCAGCGCCTCACCCCCAAAGACTGGAACAGCGCCGAAAACATGATCCCCGCATCCGGGGTCTACCGCTCTGGCCTCGTCGTCCACCACAACCTCGAACAACTCCCCTCCGCAGGCTCCTGCATCTTCCTCCACATCTGGCAGCATCCCAACCACCCCACCGCAGGCTGCACCGCCATGACCGAACCCCATCTCCACTCCCTCCTCCGCTGGCTCTCACCCCCAGCCCACCCTCTCCTCCTCCAGCTCCCCACCCCCGCCTCCACCTCATTCCCCACCGCAGGCATCCCCCTCACATAATTTAAACGCGATTGGTATGTTACGTGCTTGCCTTTACTCGTTCACGGTGCATGACTGCGGCCAGCGCTCGGCGCCGCCATGAATCCTTCGCAGTCCCTGTCACAGAACCTCAGCCAGCAGCAGCGGCTCTCCCCGCAGTTGCAGCAGAGTCTGAACATTCTGCAAGCGCCCGTCTTCGAACTCCGCCAGATGATCGACGTCGAAATGGCGCAGAACCCTGTCCTCGAAGCCGAATCCACTGACGTTTCCCTCGAACAGGAACGCCCGGAATCCGAACTCGACGACGGCTTCGACAAGGAATTCAGCGAGCTCTCTCAGATGGACGAGGAATGGCGCACCTACCTCGCCCAGAGCAACGCCGCCCGCGGCCCTCGCACCGCAGAAGAAGAAGAACGCCGCCAGTTCCTCTTCGACTCCCTCGCCACTTCCGTCACACTCCAGGATCACCTCATCCAGCAGCTCGCCATGGTCGACGCCCGACCAGAAATCCGCCGTCTCGTCGAAATGCTCGTCGGCAGTCTCGACGACCGCGGCTTCCTCGGCGCAAAAACCGGCGACCTCTCCCTCGAATTCGGCATCCCCATCGCCGACCTCGAAGCCGCCAAAGCCATCCTCCAATCCTTCGACCCCCCAGGCGTCGGCGCAGAAGACCTCCGCGAAAGTCTCCTCCTCCAGCTCAAACGCGACGGCCGCGAACACAGTCTCGAAAGCCGCATCATCTCGCAGCACCTCGACGACTTCGCCCACAAACGCTACCCTCACATCGCCCGCCGTCTCTCCGTCGATGTCCCCGACATCAACCGCGCCGCCTCCGTCATCGCTCAACTCAACCCGCGCCCCGCAGGCTCCTTCAGCTCCTCACCTCGCCAGTTCGTCACCCCAGACGTCCACGTAGAATGGCAGAACGGTCGCTACTCCGTCACCATGGACGAAGGTCAGCTCCCCCGCCTCCGCATCAGCAATCTCTACAAGGACATCATGTCCAAACCCGGCGAACGCGACAACGTCCGCAGCTACATCCGCGACAAAATCCGCTCGGGCAAATTCCTCATCCGCAGCATCCATCAGCGCCAGCAGACCATCCAGCGCATCGCCGAAGAAATCGTCGAACGTCAGCAGGACTTCATGCGTCTCGGCCCCTCCGCCCTCCGCCCGCTCAACATGGCCACCGTCGCCGACGCCGTCGGGGTCCACGAAACCACCGTCAGCCGCGCCATCGCCGGTAAATACATGTCCACCCCTCAGGGCATCCGCGAAATGCGCTACTTCTTCACCTCAGGCCTCGCCACCGACGACGGCGAACAACGCTCCAACACCAGCGTCAAAACCGCCCTCGCAGAACTCATCCGCTCCGAAGACGGCACCAGCCCCCTCAGCGACGAAGACATCGCCCGCCTCCTCACCGAACGCGGCGTCCGCATCGCCCGCCGCACCGTCGCCAAATACCGCGAAGCCCTCGGCATCCTCCCCAGCCACCTCCGCCGCACCTACTGACTCCAGCCCGAGTCACCCTAGCCGCCCCCCGTAGCAAGGCCGTCCCGGCCTTGTCTCCGCACAAGACCAGTAGCTTCCGCAGCCCCACTAGCACCCCCCGCTCAATCCAGCCCCGACCGCACCAGCAGCGCCGACAAGTCAGGATCCCGTCCCATGAAATCCCGGAACAGCTTCTCCGGAGGCTCACTGTTCCCCCTCGACAGCACACAATCCCGGAACGCATGCCCCGTCTCCGGATTCAGCACACCCTCCCGCTGAAACCGGCTGAAGCAATCCGCATCCAGCACCTCAGCCCACTTGTAACTGTAATACCCCGCCGCATACCCCACCGGACTGGCAAACAAATGCGTGAACCGCCGCGCCATCGTCGGCGGCGATGTCCGCAACGGCATCAGGTACCCCTTCAGCATCGTCTCCACCGTCTCATCCACATCCGCCCCCGACGCCACCGCCTCCGCCTCGTGCATGTGCAATCCCAGATCCATCCGCGCAAACGCCAGCTGCCTCATGCAGCTCACCGCCGACAGATAATTCCGCGCCGCCAGCATCTTCTTGAACAGCTTCGCCGGCACCGGCTCGCCCGTCTCATAATGCCGCGCAAAGAAATCCAGACTCTCCCGCTC
>JAIXPK010000517.1 GCA_027486335.1 Verrucomicrobiaceae bacterium
GCACGCCTTACCCATGGTGCTGCTTGGAAAATGGCGGCGTCTGGCTTTCCAGTTCTCAAGGATCTTCCCGATCCGGAGAACGATGGCCCGGCATTCCGAGGCCCGACTTGCAGCGCGCAATGCGGCACAAGTTTCGTTCTCTGAGGGAGATCTGCTGGAGCCGACCCGTTGAATAGGAGGTATCCGCTGTGGAAAAGTCGCTGGAGTTGTGTAAAGCTTTAGCCAATCAAATGAAATCAACTGACTTTAGCTGGCTACACCTTTCTGATTTTCACCTTGGCAAAGACAACTATGCCCAGAGTCGGATTCTGGAGTGGATTCTCGCTGAGATCGACGCTACCATAGCTGCAAATCGGAAGCCGGACTTCGTGTTCATCACCGGCGATCTCGCCAGCAAAGGGCGGGATGCAGAGTTTGAGCAGTTCGATAAAGAGTTTTTAGTTCCGCTCATGGAAAGACTAGGGGATACCCATTTTGACAGAATCTTTTTAGTTCCTGGAAATCATGATGTGGACCGAAGCAAGTCGAAAGCGGTAAAGCGGTATGATGTGCTGGATGAAATACAAAATTTCCTTGATCCAACGGCCGAAGGCCGCGTCGAGCGCGAGCAAATACTTCCGCGGTTTAAAGCTTTCGACGAGTACCCTTGGTATCTGGAACAGCATAAGTGGGTTTCGTCCACCAATGGCTACCAAGCAAGACGCATCGTGCTACCGAGTGGTGTGGTTGGTATTCTGTGCATAAACACCTCGTGGTTTTGCGGTGGCGAGAATGAGCAAGGAAGGCTCAACCCGGGCCTGGGAATGCTTGAACAGGGAATTATCGAGCTGGCGGGTTGTGAGACAATCTTTGTTTTAGGGCACCACCCGGTAGACTGGCTGGCTCCGACCATCGCCCAGCGATTTCTTGCAATGTTAGGAAAGATCGGCGCTATCTATCTCCACGGGCATCTGCACAAGACCAGTAACATATCGCAGCTCGTTGGAACCTCAGCTGTGGTATGCCTGCAAGCAGGGTGCGCGTTTTTTGCTCGGGACGATGAACAATGGGTGACAAGACTTATTTGGGGCGGGATTGAGTGCTCTACTCAACAAATTCATGTGCAGCCAAAGAAGTGGAATGCAAACCATCGCGAGTGGGTTCTTGATGCTGATGCATTCCCCAATAGCCTTCGTGCAGCCGATGGTGACTTTTGGATTTTACAAACCAGACCGATTCGTCCCGATGACCGCCAAGTTTTGACTGGACTGGCTAAACCAGCTAAGGCTAGTATTACCCCGCCGGAAGGTTGGGTTTTGCTCGACGGTGTGTATTTGGGTGAACGGCGTCAACCGGTTTCAGATGAGCGCATACTCCAATACTTTGAGGGACGCGTTCCCCAGTGGGAGGACGTCCTATCGGGCCGGATTCCATCCAGGTCAATTGTGAACGATTTAGTTGCTACACTCACAAATGGATTTGACGGAGATGGGCCGCAGTTGACGCTGTTGTTGGGGGCCGGTGGCGAGGGGAAATCTACTGCGTTCCTACAAACCTTGGAGCGGATTGCGTCCAATCAACGCGTTAAGGTGCTTTGGCGAAGTAATCCCGAGAGGTCTTTACCTGTGTCCTTTGTTTCAAGTCTGCACGGAACAGGAGACACCTGGCTACTGGCATCGGATGAGGGCGACTCGATCATCAAAGAAACGCATCAAGTCCTTCAAAGCCTTGCACGAAATGCAAAGGTACATTTATTTCTCGCCTGTCGCGATACCGATTGGATCGAGAACCATGGAAATGATTTTCAGTGGAATCAAGTTGCGGAGTTCGTCGAGCGCAGGATGAAAGGCCTTGATGAAATAGATGCGCGGGAAATTGTGATGGCGTGGGGAATGCTTGGTGCTCGTGGACTCGGAAGGCTGTCAGGCTCAAGCATGGACGAGGCGGTTGGTCAGTTGGTGGAAGCAGCGCGTGTCGAGGCGTCCACGAGCGACGGTGCATTTTTGGGAGCGATGCTGCGGGTGAGAGTTGGAGTGGCGTTGCGAGACCATGTAGCTGCACTGATGGTGCGGCTTGAATCACGTGACATTAAGGGGCTTCCAGGCAAGACGCTGCTGGATGCATTCGCATGCATCGCAATTCCACATGCCTTCAACTTATTGTTTCTATCGAAATCAGTTCTCGGTAAGGCGCTGGGCATCGATGAATCGAGGGTGCGAAGGCGCATTCTCGGGCCGCTTGGGGAAGAGGCCGCCGCCGGAGCTGCAGGGCAGTTCATCTTGACTCGGCATAGAGCCATTGCTGAAGCTGCTATGGAAATTGCCTCAATGCGTTTTGATGTCGATCCAGAGGAAATCTTGTCTGACTTGGTGCGAGCTGCCCTCACTGCAAATGAGGAGGGATCCCTCGTTCCGCATCTTTCAGACTGGCGCTATTTGTCTTCGCGCATGTTCGAGCAAGGCAATCAGTCGCTGGGCGTTCGACTCGCGACAACCGCAGTTGCCGCGGACCCAACGAACTCGTTCCTCGCCGTAAAATTGGCGCAGCTGTACCGAGCGGCGGGCCAAGCTGAACGCAGTGCAGCGGTTTTTCGGAAGTCTTATCAGAAAGCTCAGGGCAATCGGGCATTCTATACTGAGTGGGCGACTTGCGAGGGCTTTATCGGAAACATGGGGTTGAGCATATGGAGCGCGATTTCTCTCGCAGACGGTACGGAAATGAGGCCACCCGATGTCAAAGATGTTGGATTCGGCCTCACCGGCTGTCTGGTGAATTTCTTGGCTTTATTTGAAAGGTATCAGAACCCAGTGTTTTTGAGTGCGGCAGCTGCTGCAGATCGAATTGCCCGAAGGATTACGCTTCCGAGGGCAGCCTTCGACGAAATTGAGAATCGGCAACAGTCGTTGATTGATTTAAACGCGAATCTCAACATCAGCCCGAACCGGTTGGCGGATGATTTGATCGCGGGTGTGTCGCGGGCATACGACCAGCGAGAGATTGTACTATGGTCGACCCTTTCTTCTCCATCCAACCTGACGTTCGAGGCCTTGAAGGAGATTGCTCGCATTAGATTCTAATACCCTTCCTGAAGCGGATTTGCCGGGGAGGCGTCGGTTTCAGTGTGAACGAGATGGCCATCAAGGTGTCCTGTGGTTGGTATACGAGATCGGTTCTATGCGCTCCCAAACAAGCGTAAGCGTCACGCGGGCGATCTCTATTCAAGAAATAGCGTAAAAGTCATAGGTAACACCTATGACATCTATGAAATCGGAAGCAGTGGTTTTGAAAACGGACCGTCGAGGGCGGGTGCGCACGCCCTTGGCCCAGCGGGAGGCTTTGCTGGACGCTTTTGAGTGCAGCGGACTCTCGGGGATCAAATTTGCCGCCCTGCACGGGGTGAAGGATCCCAGTTTTGCCAATTGGGTGCAGCATCGCAAAGGTCAGTGATCGATGTCGGCGGCGTCTGCCGGACCGGAGTGCGGTGGCGGCAAGGTCACCGGGGCAGGCGGATCTTCGTTGCGATGATGGGAAGGGGTCGTTGACAACGGTGAGGCAAGGTTCGACGCGGCAGATACTGCCGGCCCATTCGGACTGCAGGCGCATTTGCCGTGTGGCGTGCGGATGGGTACGTGTCACTCCATGGGCCTTGAGGGCAATCTTGTCGCCCGGATGGACCGGAACCATCGGCCGCGACCTCTACGCTGCTCACAATCGCTATCTGTTCCAGTCCGGTGGCAGACACCTTTCTCAGAGCGGATCAGGTTAGCTGCGCGTGAGATCTTCTCACTGCTCCCCAAACAACTCCAGCTGCTCCATCGAATCCACGGAGGGTGGAGCGTCCGGGAACTTGGTCTTCCGGGATTCCAGCCAGTTGAAGAATTCATCGCGCTTTGCCGGGTCGCTGAAGGTGACCGTCAGTTCCCGGCCTTTCAGGGACATCATGACAGAGGCCCGGTCCTTCCATGCGTCGCTGACCGTGCGGAAGACATTCTCTCGCACCAGCCCCTCCATGGCCTTCTGTCGGCCGCGGTTGGCATCGTCGAAAGCTGCTGCAAAGTTCATTTGTGGGACCGCTGCCGGAACGCGATACTGGGGACCATGAAGCTCAGGCTCGACACCATTTCTGCCCCGGCCACCGGTAAGCAGGCGACGAGGGTTCTGCGTGCCGTGAAAAGTGGCAAACCGATCAGCACCCCTCAAGGTCAAGCCTTCATCGCAACCCTTGTCACGGAAATGAAAGCCGCTCCCACGGGGATAACGAAAAGGACTGCACGTTCTGGCGGGCAGCGATGAGCCGATATGAGGGGATTGACTTTACGGCGCTTCCGGTCAGACGGCTGAACCCGTTGTGGATGCCTTCCCATGCGGGATTCTCTAGCGGGTTCCCGAATGCCAGCGGACAACTTGAACTTGAAGCGGAAGGCTCTGTCCCGCACACTGCGGCCATGAAATCATCCGCCAAGCTAAATCTGACGGCCGTGTATGAGCCAGCCCCCGAGGGAGGCTTCACCTGCTCGTTTGAAGAGTTTCCGGAAGTGTTTTCGGAAGGGGAGACGGTAGAGGAGGCGGAGGCCAACCTGCTGGATGCGCTGCGTCTGGTGCTCGACTACCACCGGGATGAAGCCCGGAAGCGCAAGCCCGCCCCTGGAAGCGTGCGGCATCGCTTTGAACTGGCTCCGGCATGAAGCTCAATATCTTGAACGGCATCTGCGGGAGCAGGGCTGCTATTTGGAAAGACAGGGCGGGAACCATACGCTCCGGAAGAATCCGGCGAACGGCAAGGTCGCTCCTGTGCCGAGGCACCGGGAAGTGAAAGAAGGTACGGTGCGCAGTGTCTGCAGCCAACTCGATGTTCCACGGCCTTGACCACAGGCTGCGAATGCCCCGCAGGTTGACGTTCCCGGTTTCACCGCCGTCCAGCCAAGTTCGCCCAGTTGGGCACTGCACCGAGCGCGCACGCCATACGGCTTGCGAAGCCACACTGGGCGGTGCATCTTCCTGGCATGAAACCACTGTCCCGCAAGACAGACGACCTGATTGGAACCTACCGGACTTTCGGTGAGGCAGGACCGGTGTATGAAGTGGTGCGCAAGGTGGATGGGGCGACGGTGCACATCGTGGTCGTGGAGACTGGGGAGGAATTGAACTACCCGGCAGCCGAGGCACTGATTGATCCCGAGGCCGAGTAGCCTGATGTTTGCGATCGCTTTCGATCTCGTTGTCGCAGAAGCGGCAATCCACCATCCCCGCGGTGTGACGACAGCCTACATGGACATTGGCACGACGCTGCGCCGGTTCGGGTTCGAGCGTGTGCAGGGCAGTGTGTATGTGACGCAGAGGGACGACATGGCGAATCTTTTCGCCGCCCTCCTCGCTCTCAAAGCACTCCCTTGGTTCCCGCCGTGCGTAAGAGACATCCGCGGCTTCAAGATTGAGAACTGGAGTGACTTCACTCCGATTATCAAAGGCACAGCACAGCCATGAAACGCAGGCTCGACACCATTTCCGCCCCGGCCACCGGTAAGCAGGCGACGAGGATCCTGCGAGCTGTCAAAACGGGCAGATCAATCAGCACCCCTCAGGGCCAGGCTTTCATCGCAACCCTTGTCGCGGAAATGAAGGCGCCTGGTTGACTCACCGCCAGACTGCCTGTAATCGATGGAGAATGCTGAAATCCAAGGAACAGATCTTTCTGGACCCGAAAGTGGTTCGGTCGTTCGCTGGCGTCCGTGGCCGTGTGAAAGCTGCGGTGGCGGCTCAAGCGCGCTCGGTTTCCTTGGCCGAAGCATTGGCGCAGACGCGGAGATCGAAGGTCGTGACCGTAACGACCAAATCGAACTGCGAAAGAAGCGGCAGGCCGGGCGGCTAATGGAGTGGGTGAACAGCTGTTCACACACGGAATGGGTTGAGATGTGCCTGCCGCGGCTTGATCAGGGCTCAGAGCACCTTGTTCTCTTTGACGGTGATACCAGTGAGGTAGTGAAGATCACCCTGCCGGGAACCTATGGGGAGTACTACGAGATCATCGGCAATGGAATCTACCAGTTCGCCAGCACGCCCGCCGAGTATTTGCTGCGCATGCGCTGGTGGGAGAAACTCTTTTCTACCGCACCTGCACCACTTGGTATAACAGACTCAGGCCAGATCGTCTCCCGCCAGAGATTCATCCAAGGCGATTCACTCCCTCCGCAGGAGATGGTGGATCAATTTCTCCTGGATGCAGGGGCCGAGGCGGTGAGACAGTCCTGCTGGCTCTGGAAGAAGGTGGAGGCGGAGTCACGCGTGGAGATTTGGATAGGCGATGCGCGATCTGACAACTTTGTGTCGGCATCGGGCGTGATCATTCCGATTGATATCCGAATTTGGGGCGTCCCGCTCCCGGTTGCGGGCGCTTAGGCCAACGAACTGAGTCGAGTTCACAGGCAGGGACATCGTCGTTGTCCAGGCAAAGGCTTCGCGACTCGGCAATGCGCGCGGGATCTGGAGCGAGTTCGCAGCCAGTCGTGCTTCCGATACAAGTCCGCCACCTGCTTAGCTGGAGAAGAGGCGAGGCTGGAAGCCCCATGGGGTTGGACTTGAGTTCCTCACTTTTCTGGCAAATAGTTCACCGCGTGCAAGTGACCCTGACATTCGAAGGCCAGATCACGATTCCGCCCGATGTATGGGAGGCGTTTGTTGAAGGCTGGAGGGATCCGTGGGCCGGCCTGACGATGCACGAGGTGATGGATGAATTGCGCGGACCCGTGGCGTTGCCTCCGGACATGGTCCCATGAGAATTGCCCTCGACTTGCCCGACGCGATTTTTGAGGAATGAAAGGTCCGCGCTCTACATGGCGGATTTGCAGCAAATGACAGAAAAAGCAACAGAAACCCCGTTGACGGAGGCCCCGGGATAGTGGATTCAAGTGACATCAAACCCGCCGCGCCTCTGCTTGCATGCGTAATTCGGCGGGTGTTTTTTGCCCTGAAATCCCGGCTCCGAAAGAAAGAAGGGAGGTCATGAATTACACCAAGCCAGCGCTGACACTGGAGCAGCAGGCAGACCAGTTGATCTCCCGCGGATTAACTGCGGACACGCAGCAATTGATCGGAAGGTTGAAGGTGGTGAACTACTACCGGCTCACCGGTTACCTTCATCCTTTTCGGGTCCGGGATGCCGCCGGAAGAGTGACGGACGCCTTCGTCCCCGGTACCACCCTTGATACGGTGTGGCGGCGCTACAACTTCGACCGGCGCCTCAGGATCATTCTCCTTGATGCAGTCGAGCGCATCGAAGTAGCAGTCAGGACCCGAATTGTTTACCATTTTGTGCAGGCCCATGGTCCGTTCGGATACCTTCAAGCCCGAAATCTACCCCGGTTCAGGAAGCGTTCATTCTGGGATCGGTTGTGGCGAAACTTCCGGTCACTGACAAGATGCAAGGGCTTGGAGCGGTCGGAGTATCGTCACTGGCTGACGAAGCTACTGAACGAAAAGAATCGGGCGAGCGAACCGTTTGTGAAGCACTTCAGCAGCGCCTATGGCGACGAGCATCTACCGCTGTGGATGGCATGCGAACTGATGTCTTGTGAAACGGCGCTGCAAATGGCCTATGGGGTTGATACGGAGATCATCAGGATGGCAGCGGCGGATTTTGGATTTCCAGACCAGCAGCTTCTGTCATGGACGAAGGCAATTTTCGCCCTTCGGAATGCGTGCGCGCACCATGCACGGGTTTGGAATCGGAGCTTCGGCGTGAAGCCCAGCGTTCCCGGAAAAAACAAGAATCCGAAATGGCACACGCATCCGGGATTCGCGCCGGACCGCGCGGGACTGATGATGACGGTGTGCCACTTCTGGCTGGGCAAAGTGAGTCCGACCACGAAGTGGAAGCAAAGGCTATTTGCCCTTTTTGACGAGTACCCTGAAATCCCCCTCCGTGAAATGGGACTGCCTGCCGATTGGCGGAGCCATCCTCTCTGGATCTGAAGACCATGGTACGGCACTTTGAATCCTGATGATCGGCCGCAGGCGATTGATGCCGTCTGTGATAGCGAGGCTGACGGTGGTGCCGGAGCCGGGGAGTGCGGGATTGATGGCGGCGGCGGCGCTGTTGGCGGGTCTGAGACGGCGGCGGGGATGCGGGTCTGGGGTGGTTGCGGGGTGAGTTCTTCCTTGAAGGTGGCGGGTGGGGGGTGATGGTTGGGGATCCCCATTTTCCTGACTATTTCATGCACAAACTGCTCGTTACCGGAGGCTCCCTGCTGGAGGGGGACGTTTATGTCAGTGGATCGAAGAATTCGGCGCTGCCGATTCTGGCGGCGACGCTGCTGACGCGGGATCAGTGTGTGATTCACCGGGTGCCGGATTTGAGCGACACGAACTACATGACGCAGATTCTGGCGAGTCTGGGGGCGCATGTGGAACGGGCGAGCGGGACGGTGATGGTGGAGGCGGAGGACGTGAAGAGTGAAGCGCCGTACGATCTGGTGCGGCGGATGCGGGCGTCGATCTGTGTGATGGGGCCACTGCTGGGTCGGACGGGGGAGGCGATGGTGTCGCTGCCGGGTGGTTGTGTGATCGGGGATCGTCCGGTGGATCTGCATTTGCGGGGTCTGGAGCAATTGGGGGCGAGTGTTTCGGTGCAGGGCGGGAACATGCACATCAAGGCGGTCGAGGGCATGGGTGGCCGGGAGGTGAACATGCGGGGCAAGCATGGTTCGACGGTGCTGGGGACGGACAATCTGATGATGGCGGCGGTGCTGGTGCCGGGGACGACGGTGATCGAGGGGGCGGCGATGGAACCGGAGGTGGAGGACCTAGCGAATTTTCTGATCCGGATGGGGGCGAAGATTGAAGGGGCGGGGACGCGGCGGATTGTGATTGAAGGGGTGCGGGAGCTGCATGGGGCGGAACACACGGTGATCGCGGACCGGATCGAGGCGGGGACGTTTCTGATTGCCGGGGCGATTGCGGGCAAGCGGGTGACGCTGCGGCGTTGCTGTCCGGAACACATGACGGCGTTTCTGAAGACCCTGACAGACAGTGGTTATCCGGTGACGGTGGAGGGCGACAGCATCACGGTGTCGCGCGCCGATAATCCGCGGGGCGGGGAGATTCGCACGGAGCCGTATCCCGGATTTCCGACGGACATGCAGGCGCAGTTCACGGCGCTGTATGCTAGCGTGCCGGGGATCAGTGTGATCACGGAGACGATTTTCCCGCAGCGGTTCATGCACGTGCCGGAACTGAACCGGATGGGGGCGCAGATCACGCTGGAAGGGGCGACGGCGGTCATCAAGGGGGTGCCGCAACTGAGCGGTGCGCCGGTCATGGCAAGCGATCTGCGGGCGAGTGCGGCGCTGGTGCTGGCGGGGCTGGGTGCGGAAGGCGAGACGGAGATCAACCGGCTCTATCACATCGACCGCGGTTACGAGCACATTGACGACAAGCTTTCGCGGCTGGGGGCGAATGTGCGCCGGGTGAAGGCGTGACGCGGGCGCGGGCGGCGGCTGGGTGAAGCGCAGGCGCGGGCGGATATTTCGGTTGGCAAGGCGGGGGAAGCGGCTAGCATCGGGCTGCTGCCGGAGTGGCGCACAACAAACTTATGAAGCTGACATTCAATCGATTCCTTGGCGCTGTGGCGCTGATTTCCGGTATTTGTGGTCCGGTGCGGGCGGCTGAGCCTGACGCGGCCGAACTGTTGCGGGGGATGTCAGCGAAGCTGGCGTCCGCTCCTGGTTTCCAGTTCCAGGCGGTGCGTGAGATTGATGCGTCGCTGCTGGAAGGCCGGGATGTGGCTGAGAAGGCGAAGGTTTCGGTGGCGGTGTCGCGGCCCGGGAAGCTGGCGGCGACGTCGTCGAGCAAGACGGGGAGCCGCCGGATTGTGGCGGACGGTGCGACGTTGTCGCTCCTCGATGTGGAGTCGAATTATCATGCGGTGCTGCCGATGCGGACGGACATTGACGGGCTGGTGGCGAAGCTGGACCGGACGTATGGATTCACGCCGCCGCTGGCGGAGTTTGTGGTGAGCGATCCTGCGGCGAAGATGCGCGGGCATGCGCAGACGGTGACATATCTGGGCCGTGCGAAAGACGGCGGGTTTCTGGGCCTGGGCGGGGTGGCGTGCCACCGGATCGGATTGAGTGGCGCGGTGGCGGATGCGGAATTGTGGATCGGGGTGGCGGATCAATTGCCGCGGCGCTTGGTGGCGACGTTCAAGCGTGACGGGCAGCCGCAGGTGCGCGTGCGGTTCAAGGGATGGCAGCTGGGAGTGCCGGCCGCGTCGCAGTTTGCCTTCGTGCCGCCGAGCGGCAGTGAAAAGATCGAGATGCTGAGCACCGCGGAGATGGAAGCGGCGGCGAAGCGTTGATTGTTGGATAACCCGAACCAGAAAAACTGAACTATGAAGACTTCCCTGAAGATTTCCCGGGCGATGGCCATGGGTGCGATGTTGTTGGGTATGGCTGCGGTGGCGCAGGCTGATGTGTATGGCGTGCGCGGCCCTCGTGGCGCGGCGGTGGTGGGAGAAGACCGGGCGGCGGCGGTGACGCGTCGCGGTGTGGCGGTGAGCGGACCTAACGGGACCGCGGTGGCGCGTCGTCCGGTGGCCGTGGCTCCGCGTCCAGTGGCGGTTGCGCCAGCGCCGGTTGTCGTGGCTCCGCGTCCAGTCGTGGTCGCTCCTGCGCCGGTTGTCGTTGCGCCAGCGCCTGTGGTGGTGGCGGCTCCGTTGCCTGCCGGGTATGTGCGGGTGGTGCCAGCTGGTTACCGGACGGTGGTGTACCGCGGGTACAACTGCCGGTATGTCGGCGGCGTGTATTACCGGCCGGTGATGTATCAAGGGTCGGCGGTGTACGTGGTGGTGCGCTGAGAGGGGGATTGCTAGTTCGGAGACAAGGCCGGGACGGCCTTGCTACCTCGGCGGTTTACGTGGTGGTGCGCTGAGAGGAGAGATTGCTAGTTCGGAGACAAGGCCGGGACGGCCTTGCTACGACGGCGGCGGCCGCGAACTTTGATTCGCGGCCGCCGTTTTGTTTGGACAGGAGGCTGGAGCTTTCTAAGTCACAGGCAGGATGCCTGTGCCAGTGTGCTTGCTACGACGGCGGTGACCGGTCGCCGCTACCGGTTCATGGGCCACCCGTTACGGTGCGGTGATCTGGACGCGCGAGCGCCGACGGCCTGCGAGGCCGGCAAGGGCGGCAGCGAGGAGACCGGCTGTCTGCGGCTCTGGAATGACCGCGGCTCCGGCGGACCCGAGTGTCGCGACTTCTCCCTCTGACAAAGCGCCGCTGAAGGTCGCCACCGCCCCGATGTGCAGCGGCGCGTTGTCCCCGTCCTCGTCGCTGAAGAAGAGCAGCGTGGGATCCAGCGAGAAGCGCCCGTCAATTCCCCCGGAGATCGCATGCGTGTGGAACGGGAGCCCGTCCAGATAGGTTCTGACCACGGATGGACCGGCCGATTCGAGGTCGAACGTGACGACGAGCCGGGTCCAGCTGGAGGCATCCAGTGCAGCCGGGGAATATGTCAGGGCACCGACGCCGGCATTGCCGGCGGGACTGATGAAGTAGTCGGCGTCGTTGGTGTTGTTCTCATTCGTCTGGAAGATGGTGCGCCATGCGGCGCGGCTGCCTGCAGGCGAGAAGAGATCGACGAGAACCGAGTATTCGTTGACGTAGGCCCCGCCACCGTTCGGAGCGATGCCGTGGGTGGCGATGAACCTTGTGGCGGCCGCGGCCGGCGGCGTGGTGAGGACGCCGGCGAGGCTGTCCGCCTGATCGTCGGCAAGCGTAGCGCTCCACGTTCCTGGTGCCGCACCCGCGAAGCTCATGGGCACGCCCACGGTGGCCGCGCCGGGATTCGTCTGATCGTCGAACTCCCAGAGACCGGTGAGGACGGCGGCGGGCAGCGCGACGGGAGCGCTGAGGAGGACAAGGATGGCAATGGCTGGTGATTTCATGGCTGGAGCGATATGGATGGTGGTAGGGTGGTAGGGTGGTTAGGATGAAGGCGGTCTAGCGGGGCGCGAGCCGGAAGAACATGCGGCCGGGTGTGGGGACGATGGGCTCCGACCATTCACCGAGGCCGAAAGTTTCCGGAAGGTCCGTCCATGCTGCTGTGCCCGGCGAGCGCTGGAGGAGGTAGCCCGGTGTGGGTGGCCATGTCAGGGTGACGCGGGAGCCGGAACGGCCCACCTCGAGCGACGGCCGCGGGTAGAGACCCTCGGGAAGCGTGGCACCCAGCACTGTGATTTCCTCAATACTCAACGAACCGTCGAAAAGCGCGACCATGGCGACGTGCATGGGCGCGTTCTCACCGTCCTCGTCGCCAAAAAAGAGCATTGACGCATCCAGCGCGAAGCGCCCATCCCGCGGCTGCGCCGAGTGCACAAACGGCGTTCCACCGTCAAGAACGGTGCGGATGAGCGACGCCGAAGTCGGGTTCGCAAGATCCACGGAGAAAGCCAGGCGCTTCCATGAAGCGGAATCGATGGCTGGACCGTAGCTCAGCGCTCCGACGCCGACACGATTATCGGTGCGGATGAAGTAGTCGCCATCGTTGCCATTGGCCGAGTTGGTCTGGAGCAGGCTGCGCCATGAGCCCCGGCTGCCGGGAGGCGACAGGATGTCCATCACGATCGTGTAGCGGTTGGTGAACGTGCCGCCGCCATTGGC
>JAIXPK010000178.1 GCA_027486335.1 Verrucomicrobiaceae bacterium
ACGAAGCCGAGAACCGACGGCGGGAGAAGCGGCTGAAAAAGGAACAGGAAACGGCGCGCAAGGCCGGGCGCACGGTGACGCCGCTGCGCCAGGCGCTCCGGCGCTGCACGCAGCGCACGATGAAGTTCGTGCGCTGGCTGCGGGCATTTCTGTTCCGCGACGCGCCCTGGACGGCCGTCCTCGACGCCCTGCGCAGGGTCTACCGCACACCGTAGCCGAAATCACGGACACCGTTGAAGAGGGGACAAGAAGACAGACCTCTTCGGAGGGGGCTCCGCAGTTTGCGGATAAAAAAACGGCACCACCGGGAGACCGGTGGTGCCTTGAGATGGGTGTGCCGGGCAGGAGATCCCGGCTTGGAGGATCAGACGGTGGCGGTGCGGCGGCGGCGCATCAGGACGGCTCCACCGACGAGGCCGAGAGCGGCGGTGCCGGGCTCAGGCACCACAGCGAGGAAGCCGCGGATTTCCCCGCCTGGGAAGGCAGAGCTATGGATGTTCACGTAGGCTTTGCCGGCATCGAGGGCAGCAATTTGAGCATTCAAGGCAGTGGCGACGGTGCCACCGTTGTTGGTGATGAAAGCCGCGTTGTAGCTGCTGGCGAGGGTCATATCGAAGGTCTGGCTGTAGGTGCCGCTGGTGACGCCCGATGGGAAGCCGAGGAAGGTAGGGGTCATGGTCATGACGCCCGCGGTGCCAGCGCCAGCAACGGAGGTAGGCCCGTGAATGTGAGCAGCGGAGACATTTCCGATCAGACCGCTGAAGGTGATGTCCACCTTCATGGTGACCAGGTCCAGGTCCAGCGTTACGATGGCGGAACCGGTGCCTGGGGAGGCATTGGGCGGGGCTTCTGCCGGACCGGAGAGGTCGGCATAGTACATGACTGTATGCGCCTGGGCGAGAGGAGCCAAGACGAGCATCGCTAAGCTAAAGAAGATTTTTTTCATGGTGTGGAGGGTGGTTTAAGGTATGCCAATAGCAGGACAGCAGCGTTCAAGTATGCTTCTGAAACCCACCTAGCGCGGCAATCTTAACGGTAAGTCGTTGAACTGCAAATACATCTTTGCGGGCGACGCGCGCGGTGCGGTTGAGAGGGGAAGCGGTGCGGTATGGCTGGCCTCCCCGGTTCATGTCATTGCATCCATAAGGGAAGTTGAGAGTTGATGGTGAGGAGGTTCATTTCCGTGTGGTGACAGAAAGAGCGATAAGGGGGGCTGGCAGAGGAATGGGTGGGTGGGGAATGGTTCTGGTGGGTTGTGGGGTGCTGGGTGAGGACAAGAAGACAGACCACTTCGCGGGGGACGGGGGAGAGTCTTGACTGGTCGTCTCGACCGGACGCGGGGGCGGGGCGTTTTGTCGGGTGGAAGGGTCCGGACAGGCAGAGGGTGGATCGGGACAAATCCGAGAGGACAAGAAGACAGACCTCTTTGGGGGGGAGTGAAATTGCGGTGGCGGAGGTGGCGGTGGGGGAGTATGCGCGGCGGGCTATGACTACCGCCCGCCTGCAATTACTGGAAATTCTCCGTCGGAAATCCGTGATGTACGGGGATTTCACGCTGGCGTCGGGGAAGCGGAGTGATTTTTACTGTGATGCGCGGCTGACGACGTTGGATCCGCGGGGAGCGCTGGCGCTGGGTGAGGTTGGGTGGGAGATGGTGGTGGCGGAGTCGGCGAAGCTTGGGGTGGTGCCGGTGGCGATCGGGGGATTGACGATGGGAGCGGATCCTGTGGCGCTGGCGATCGGGATGGGTGCGGCGCGGGCGGGGGCGGAGCTTCAGGTGTTTTCGATCCGGAAGCAGGCGAAGGCGCACGGGCGGGGGCGGTTGATCGAGGGGAACTTCAAGGCTGGGGATTGTGTGGTGATTGTGGACGACACGGTGACGACTGGGGGATCGACGCTGGAGGCGATTGAGAAGGTGCGTGCGGAGGGCGGGGCGGTGGCGTTTGTGATTGTGCTGGTGGACCGCGGGGAAGGCGGGCGGGAGGCGATTGAGGCGGCGGGGGTGCCGGTGTGTGCGGTGTTCACGCGGGCGGAGATTGACGGGGCTGGGTCGTGAGGGGCTGGAGCCGAGGGGATGAGTGAAAGACCGAGCCAATTGAAATCAAATGCGACGCTACCTACTGTTTCTGACCCTGCCGCTGTTTCTGGCGGATTATGCTAGCAAGGAGTGGTGTGTGCGGCGGTTTGCGGCGCCGAGTGAGGAGGGGCACGATGGGATTGTGGTGGTGGAGGGGTACTTCAACCTTGTGCGGGTGCACAACACGGGGATTGCGTTCGGGATGGCGAACGGGGGAGCGCAATCGAACTGGATTTTCGGCGGGGTGGCGATTGCGGCGCTAGGGTTGATCGGGTGGTTGTGGCGGACGAATGCGTTTCCGACGAAACTGAGTCAGGTGGCGGTGGCGCTGCTGCTGTCGGGGATTTTCGGGAACCTGCTAGACCGGTTCATGAGGGGGTATGTGGTCGATTTTCTCGACGTGCACATTCAGGGGAATCACTGGCCGGCGTTCAACGTGGCGGACAGTGCGATCTGTGTGGCGGCGGGGATGCTGTTTCTGTCGGCGTTTCAGAAGGATCCGGCGGCGGCGGCGAAGTGAGTTAGGACGGCGGGGTCAGTGGGTGGAGAATTTGGCGGCGAGGGCGTCGGCGAAGCGCGGGGAGGTGGCGTCGATGAGGGTGACGGTGGCACCGTGGCGGGAGAGGCGGATGGCGCGGTGGGGTTCTGACAGGGAGAACTGGTCCGGGGAGACGTCGAATTCCTGCTGCCATGGGATGCTGTAGCGCTGCATGAGGATGCGGCGGAGGGCGGCGAAGAATTCGGTGGCGTCGTTATCGGAGGCCCAGACGGAGCGCCAGAGGACGTGATCGCCGGCGGTATCGCCGGGGTAGATTTGATAGCGGTCGCCGCGCCAGCCTTCGGAGGCGGTGGTGGAGAAGTCGACGTCGGCCCATGGGCGGAGGAGGAAGTAGGAGGCGAGTTCTCCGGCGACGTTGGAGAAGAAGGGGGCTTTGCCTTCGACGGGGGCTGGGTCGAGAGGGACCTCGGCGGGTTGGAAGGGAGGATTCGCCATGTAGAGCGAGTCCGGGTGGAGGATTTCGGCGGTGCTGCGGGGGAGTCGGGAGTAGGCGGCGTTGACGGCGGCGAGGCCGCCGGAGGCGTGGAGGGACTGGACGAAGAGATTGCCCTGGTCTTCGGTCCACTTCCATGATTCGCCCATGAACTGGGGGGCGTTGTAGGTGGGCGGGGGAGGAGGCGGGGCCTGGCCCTTGTCGAAGTTAGAGTTGAGCTGGTCGGAGATGCTGAAGCGGACGCGGGTGAAGTTTGCGTCGCCGTTGATGAGGGCGAGGGCGGCGCGAGCGGCGTCGTCATTGTCGGTGACGTCCCATGATTTGCTAACGGCTGGGAAGTTCTGGGAGATGAGGACGGGGAGGAGGGCACCGGCGAATTGTTCGCGGCTGTCGGCGCGGAGGAGGGAGGCGTCCTTCTGGTGGTAGAATTTGCCGGTTTCGGCGTCGTAGAAGCCGAAGGGTTTCATGGCGGCGAGACTGGCGGAGGCTTCGCGGAAGTCGAAGGCATCGGGGACGAAGCCCATGGCGCGCCATGCGCGGACGCGGTCGGCGGCGGCTTTTTCGGGGATGGCGGCGCGGCGGTGATCGGTGAGGCGTTTGAGGATATCGTCCGGGGAGGCGGGGACCCATTCCGGGGATTTGGAGAAGGCGAGTTCGCGCATCGAGGCGATGCGGGAGGCGACGGTGGCTGGGTCTGGCGGTGGTTTAGCGGCTTCGAGGGCGGCGGCGAGTTTTTCGCGGAGTTCGCGATTTTCGCGGTCGAGGTCAGCGACCTTGGCTTCGAGGCCCGCGGCTTGGCGCTGGATGAGGGCGTGGGCTTCGACGGTGACGGCGGAGGAGGAGCCGTCGGCGGAGGCTGGGGAAGCGGAAGGATTGCGGCGGAGCGCGGAGATTTCGTAGCGTGACCAGCACCAGATGCCGGTGACGGCGGCGAGGGAGACGAGGGAGGACAGGAGAGCGCCTGGATGCATGCTGGGAGGGGGAATCAGGTCCGAGGTTTAACGGGGACTGGAGGGAGCGGGAGCGGGTCGGCCGGGATTGGTTTGGGGGCGGGTTTGGGAGTGGGTTTGGGAGTGGGCGCGGGGGTGACCGGGGCGGTGGGAGGAGGGGAATCGGCGGGTTTGCGCTGGGGGAGGAACGAGCGGCCGGGAGGTTTTGGCTGGGCGGGTTTGGCGTCCGGTTTGGAGGTGGAGGCGTGGAGGGAAGGGGCGGCTCCTTTGCCCATGGGGGTACCGGGGTCGAATTCGTCCTGAGCCTGCTCGACCGGGCGGACGGGTTTGACGTTTTTGGTATCGGCGACGGGTTTAGCGTCGGGGTTGTCCGGGTCGTAGTTGAAGGCGACGAAGCGCTTGGCGAAGCGGGGGTCTTTGAGTGCGCCTGGGTAGAAGAGACGGCGGATGATCTGGCCTTTGGCGTTGAAGAGACGTTCTTCGATGATCTGGTCGGTGGTGGCGTCGTAGCCGTAGACCATGGAGCCGAGGACGTTTTTGCGGCCGTCGTAGATGACGCCGTTGCGGAGGCGGCCTTTGGTGTCGGTTTCGAATTCGCGGACGAAGGAGAGGATGCTGTTTTCGGAGTAGGTTTTTTCTTTGATGCGGGTGCCGGTGCCGTCTTTGATGGATTCGGTGCGGGTGCCGTCGCGGTGGTAGTGGATGCGGCTGAAGGCGTCGATGCGCTTGTCTTCGGCGGGTGCGATGCGCGTGGACGCGGCGAGAGCGAGCACGGGCAGGAGGAAGAGCAGGCGGTTCATGGGGACGGGCGGGAGGGAGAGGGGAGGGTAATCACGAAGCTGCGGGAATGCGAGCGCGGGAAAAGGTGCGGCGCGGCGGGACGCCGCGGGTGGCGGCTTCGGAGTAGAGGTTTTCGAGGATGGCGGTCTGGCGGGCGCGTTCGAATTTCTGTTCGGCGTGGAGACGGGCGGTGGCGGCCATTTGTTGATAGGCTGCGGGGTTGCTGGTGAGGAGGAGGGCGGCTTCGGCGAGGGCGAGGTGGTCGCGTTCGGGTGCGAGGAAGCCGCTGAGGGAATGTTCGACGGCTTCGGGGATGCCGCCGTGATGTGTGGCGAGGATGGGGAGACCGCTGGCCATGGCTTCGAGCATGGAGTTAGGGACGCCCTCGCGGTTGCCGTCGGCGGGGGTTTCGCTAGGGTGGAAGAAGAGGTGTGCGGATTCGGTGAGACGGCGGAGTTCGGGCCCGTCGAGGAAGCCTGGGAAGGAGACGCGGTCGGCGATGCCGAGGGAGGCGGCTTCGCGCGCGAGCTCGGCGCGCATGGGGCCGTCGCCGGCGAGGGTAAGGCGGGCGGCGGGGAGTTTTGAGGCGAGGGCGGCGAAGGCGCGGAGGGAAGTGAGGAGGCCTTTTTTGGGGACGAGGCGGCAGGTTTGGAGGAAGTGCCATGCGCCGTCGGCGGGGATGGGGCGAGGGGAGAAGGGCCAGTCGTCGAGGGGGATGCCGGTGCGCTGGAGGCGGAGTTTGTCGGGTGGGCAGCCTGCGGCTTGGAGGTTGTCGAGGAGGGCTTGAGAGCGAGCGAAGACGAGGGAGGCGCGGTCGAAGACCGAGGCGAGGGCGCGCTGGTGGGCGGGGTTCTGCATGTCGACGCCGGCGTCAGCGCCGTGGAAGGAGACGACGACGGGGCGAGGGCAGGCGCGGAGGAACGGGCGGAGGAGGACGGCGATGTGGCCGAAGAAGATGTGGACGACGGAGGCTTCGGTGCGGAAGACGGCGTCGAGGAGGAGACGGACGCGGGTTGGGGGGATGGCGAGGGGTTCGCGACGGACGTGTTTCCACCACCAGCGGCGGAGGTTTTTGTGAGGGAGGGGCGGGAGGACGGTGAGGCGTTTGGGGTTGAAAGGGAAGCGGGCTTCTTCGGTGCGTTTCTGGGTGATGACGGCGGGTTGCCAGAGGTTGAGGGACACGATCTGGCGATGGACATGCTGCATGTCCGCTTTGAGAAAATCCTGACAGTAACAAGCCACGACCGGCATGGTGGTTGATACGTGGCGGGTTGGCGGCTGCAAGGCCTGGGGGTGGGAAAAGCCGTGCGGGGTCAGGGGAGCGGCGGGGGCGGATTGCTGGAGGTGGAGGGAGCGGGTGCTGGGGTGGGGGTGTGGTGGTGCCAGAGACCGCCGGCGGAGAATTGGGACCATGCCCAGCGGGCCATGCGGAGGAGAGTGAGGGCGAGCCAGAGGGACCATGCGAGCATGAGGCCGCGGTAGACCCAGATGGAGACGGAGATGACGGAGGGGCGAGGGAGTTCGAGGCCGCCGCGGGCTTGGAACCAATGGAGCGTGGTGCCGTAGGAGCCTTTGCCGAGGAGGAACATGGAGGGGCTGCCGAGGAGGCCGGTGTAGAGGACCATGGCGATGACGGCGATGACTGGTATGACGCCGAGGGCGAGGAGGGATTGGGAGAAATTGAAGCCGGGGCGGCCGGGGCGGAGGCCGGAGGGGGAGCCGCGCCATGCGAGCCAGAAGAACCATGCGATGAGACCGCCGCCGGCGATGAGGGGGACCTGGGTGAGGCCGGTGAGGAGGAGGATCCATTGGCGGCGGGAGAAGGGGGAGAAGGGGAGCCCGCCGAGGACGGAGCCGAAGACGATGGCGGCGACGAGGACGGCCCAGAAGCGGACGGCTGGGCCGATGAGCGGGCCGTGGACCCAGAGGATCCAGCGGTCCTCGGGGAGGACGATGCGCTGGGTGATGTTGGAGCTTTCGACGGGGAGGGCGACGCGGCCTGCGGGGACGGAGGATTGCAGGGGAGCGGAGGAGTGCCATTCGAGGCGGATGAATTGGTCGCCAGGGCTTACGGGGATGATGACGGTGTCGCCGTCACGGCGGACGGGGATGTCGATGGGCTGATTGGAGTGGACGAGGGAAGTGACGTCAGCGCCGGGTTCGAGGGTGATGGGAAAGTCGCGGCCGACGCTGGCTTCGACGATGAGCACGAGGGAGGAGGTACGGCGCTGCGAGCCGACGGTGGTTGTGTGGGTGACGCTGTGGACGGTGGTGGTTTCGCCGGTGACGGGTTCCGGGCGGGAGATGGCGAGGTTGACGGATTCGCCGGGCCACGGGTTCCATGAGGGGATGAGGTCGGGGGAGTTTGAGGAGAAGACTGGGGCGAGCCCGTCGATGGTGACATTCCAGACGGGGGAGGTTTCGAGGAACCAGCGTTCGACCCAGAGCCCGCCTTTTTCTGCGGAGAGGGTCAGGGAGGGTTGGACGGGGAGTTCGCTTTCCCATGTGAATTCCTTGTCGGCGGCTCCGAGGCGGATTTCGATGCGGCCGTTGATTGGGGTGATGCCCTGGGTGAGGACCCGTTCGCCGGGGAGGAGGGGAAGTTGGAAGGCGACGGCTTTGCCTTCGCCGGAGAGCCTGAGGACGCGGGTGCGGGCCTGCCAGACGAGGCCGAGTTCGAGGTGGCGTTCGACGGCGGCGACGGCGTTGAAGTCGCGGCGGTCGTAGGCGGCTTCGGTGCCTGCGGCGGCCTGCTGGCGGGTGAAGAAGACCTGGGCTTCGGGGATGCCGCCGGGTTTGAGGCCGGTGATGTTCCAGCCTGGGGCGTCGATTTCTGCGAGACGGGGTTTGAGCAGGAACGTCCACTGCCATTCGGTGCCTGCGGGGAGGAGCCCGCGGAGGACGAGTTGGTGGACGCCTGCGGGGAGGGCGATCCAGAGGAAGCCGTCGCGACGGGCGAGGGCGGCGGCGGGTTCACCGTTGACGGAGACGGAGAGGGGTGACCACGCGGGCAATTGGCCGGGGAGGGGGACGGCGCAGTCGGCGGCGGTGTGGATGGTGGCCTCGATGGTGAGGGCGCGGTCCTCGAGTTTGAGTTTGACGAGGGGGATTTCGGCTGCGCCGGGGAAGGCGTCGGGGGTTTTGAGGAGTTGCTTGCGGAGGTCGTCGAGGAGAGTGGGCGCGGGAGCTGGGGGAGTAGGAGCGTCGGGCGGGGCGTCCTGAGCGTTGGAGAGGGAAGGGGCGAAGAGGAAGAGACAGGAGAGGAGGGCGATGGTGGCGGTGGTGGAGGGAGAGGGGAGGGAATCCGGAGGGGTAGTGGTAGAGGAACGGCGCGGGCGGAGGAGGCACCATGCGAGGGCGAGGAGGAGGAGGATTCTGACGAGCGTGAGGATGCGCTGGGGGAGGACGGGGAGGAGAAGAAGACGGACCTCTTGGGTGGGGGTGACCGGGCCGCGCCAGCCGAAGGAGACGCGACGCCAGTCCCACTTGGGGATGGCTGGGCCGGTCTGGATTTTGGCTTTGCTGTCGTAGGCCATGTTGGATTTGGCGGCGAACTGCTGCTGGGGGGCGCGCCCGGATTCTGTGGATTCGTCTCCGCTGTTGGCGCTGAAACTGACGGTGTATTCGACGGGGGCGCTGGGAGGGAAGAAGGGGACGGGGTTGATGGATTCGACTTGGGGGTGGAGCATGCCGGTGATCTGGCGGCTGAGGAACGGAACGGTGATGATGGCGAAGGCGAGGGCGGCGGCGAGGGCGAGGGTCGAGAGGATGGAGGCGGCGCGGCCTTTGGGGACGACGAGGCGGAGGGCGGCGACGGTGACGAGGATGCCCCATGTCCAGCGCGGGGCGTTGGGTTCCTTCCAGAGGAGGACGAGGGCGACGACGGCGAGGACGGCGGTTTTCCAGTTGTGGAGGCGATGGACGGCGAGGCCGAGGATGAGGACCATGAAGACGTCGAGGAGGGACCATGAGGTGAGCCAGTCGCCCTGGGACCATTCGGGGCCGAAGGCGGCGATGAGACGCCAGCCGGGAGGGAGGTGGAGGTTGACGTCAAGGCTTTCGGCGTTGGCCTGCCAGCCGGTGGCGTTGAGGGAACCCGAGAAGGCGGAGCGGCCGGTGGCGGTTAGATTGAGGTTGCGGCGGCGGACTTCGACGCCTTCGGTTTTATTGGTCGGGTGGCGGGTGATGAGCTGGCCTTCGCCGTCGATTTTGACGGAACCGAGTTGCTGGCCTGGGGAGGCGTCGAGACGCCATGTATTCTGGCCGGAGCCGGAGAGCCGGTCGCGCCATGTGAGGCCGCGGCCGTCTTCGTCGAGCCAGAGTTCGCGATCGAATTTGAGGCCTGGGGGGCGTTGGGCTCCCATGCCGCGCATTTTTTCGTCGATGGAGAAGGGGGATTGGGATTCCCAGAGGTAGAGAGGGAGACGGCGCCAGCGTTCGGGCATGGTGGTCTGGGCGACGTCGATGGCGGTGATGTTGCGGAGTTCGACGACGCGGAGGGCTGGGTCGGCCTGGAAGGCGATGAGTTCCTGCGGGGCGAGGGGGGTGCGGCCGGTGGAGTAGGCGAAGGAGTCGGCGGTGGAGGTGCGGAAGGCGTCGATGGCGATCTGCCATTTGCCGGGACGGAGCTGGGCGCGGAGTTTGCCGTCGTTGTCGAGGGCGCAGGGGAGCGGGGAGGAGATGGATGAGGGGAGCCAGCCGTCGGGGAGGGCGAAGCCGAGGATTTCCTCGCGGCTTTTGCCGGAGACGGTGAGTTCGATTTCGGTGCGCAGCCACATGGGGATGCCGTCTTCGATGACGCGGTAGACCTTGAGGGAGAGGAGGTCGCGATCGGCGGCGGCGGCGCGGGAGCGTTTGAGCCAGAGAGTGCCGTCGGGTTCCCAGTCGGGGGCGTCGACGGGTTTGCCGTCGGTGGTGAGGCGGAGGATGCCGATTTCGGGTGGGAGGGCGAGTTTTTCGGGGATTTCGGGCCAGCGGAAGGTGCCGGCGACGGAGTGGAGGCCGGGCTGGAGGTGGATGGCGGGCTGGGAATTGCGGGAGACGACGGGGACGGGAGCGCCGCCGACGGTGACATCGTGGGGCCATGCGTCGGCGTGGCCTGGGAGGGTGAACCATGCGGCGTCGAAGACGCGGACGTTGAGGGAGAAGCGACCGGCGGCAGGGGAGGCGTCGAGGTCGAGGGTGGAGGGCCAGACGGGTCGGCGGGCGGTGGCGTCGCTGGCGTCCGGGGGGCTATGGTGGTTGGGAGCGTCGCGGAGGACCCATGGGATCCAAGGGGTGAGCGGTGCGGGAATGGCGGGGTCCGGGGCGGCGTGGGCGGGAGGGACGGAGGCGGCTAGGGGTAGGAGCCATGCGGCGAGCCAGCGGAGGAACGGCCGGGAGGTGATCATGTGAGGAGCCTGCCAGTGGAAGCGGGGCGGCGCCAGAACATTCCGGGGAAACCGGGGAGAGAGCGGTCAGCGGACGGCGGCTGAGGATTTGATGAAGATGCTGGTGTCGTAGCGGGGTTTCCACTGGGCCGGGGGATCTGGCGGGGACCATTTCCAGAGGACGCGGGAGGCGCTGCCGTTTTTGGCGAGGACGGCGATCTGGAGGGACGGTGAGGAGATTCCCGGGAGCCCGGCGGGGGAAATGACGATGGGGTTGGGGCCCTTCTGGAGGCCGCCGGTGATGACGCGGCCGCCGGAGTCGTTTTCGATGGATTCGACGTGCATGCCTGCGTTGATGGAGATGGAGACGCGGCAGCCGTTGGCGATGACGGAGATACCGGCGACCTGGTACGGTTCGCGGCAGGGTTTGGGGATTGTGGGGTATGTGCCGGAGAGGGCGAACTGAGGTGCCTTGAGCCAATCGCGGCCGCCGCTGCGGAGGGATTGGCGGCTTGATTCGTCTTTGCCGAGGTTGACGAACTGGAGCCAGTCGAATTTCCAGCCGTCGGATTCGCGGAGGAAGCGGAGGACGACGGGGTTTTCGGCGGTGGAGCCGCCATCGAGGCCGAAGTCGACCTTACCGAAGTAGACGAGGCGGGCGGTTTCTCCGTGCTCTGCGGCGTCGAGGCAGGTGAGGCCGGTGAGGGCGGGTGCCTGGACGATGCCTTTGAAGACGGCGCGGGGCCATGGCTGGCCGAGGGAGACGACCTCGTTGCGGAGGCAGAGCTGGCGGTAGCGGGAGGTGTAGCGGGAGAAGGCGGCGAGGTCGCCTCGTTTCATGGCTTCGGCCCAGCCGATGTAGGCGCGTTCAAGCGTACCGCGGAGGACGGCGTCGACGCCGGCGGCCCGGCCGAAGGACGGCAGGAGGACGGCGGGAAGAGCGGCCATGAAGCGGCGACGCGGGAGAGGGACGGCCATTACTGGATTGTATGGGGTGGCTCGGAGGAGAGTGCCAGGCGGAAATTCGAGTTGGGGTCAGCGGGTGGAGAGGTGGTGCCATGCACCGAGTCCGGCGGCCTTGGCTTTGCGTTCGAGGGAGCGGAGATGCTGGTGCTGCTGGCGTTCCGAGGGACCGTGCGGGTGATCTGCGCCGGTCGTGTGGATTCTGGCGAGGCCGGCGGAGACGAGGGCTTCGGCGAGGTCGGTGGGCTGGCCCTCGGCGGTGGGGAGGCTGACGTGGGCGTAGAAGCGGTGGCTGTCGAAGACGCGTTCCCAGCGGGTGAAGATGGTGAATGGAGTGCTGCGGAGGTGGTCCGAGGTGAAGGCGCGGGCTACCTGACCGGCGCTGATGACGGCGTCGTTGCCGATGCCGCCAAAGTAGCGTGCCTGGTCTGCGATGCGATCGGGGCCGGCCGAGCGCTGAATGGTTTCCGGGCAGTCGGCGAAATAAAGTCTGAAAATGCGTTCATTTCCGGCAGCAGAGACCTTGAAGCTGTCACCGTCGTTGGTGCTGCTGGGGAGAAGGCGGCAGTTTTCGAGGCAGTGCCAGCCGGGGCTGGCGGGTGGTGGTGACGGTGTGGAGGGGGATGATGAGAGCGAGAGAGAGGGTAGGGGAATGGCCTGCTGGAGTTGGACGACGGCGAAGGCTGCAACGGTCAGAGGGAGCAGCCAGCGGGCGGGGGAGGCGGATGGGGCCTGGGGAGGGCGGGCCTTCATGAGTGGAGGACTAACAGCATTTGGCGGGAGCGGCAAGATGGGAAATTGGGCTAAGTCGGGAACTGATGAATGAACGCAATAAAATTGCTTTACAGAACGAGGTACCCCACGTATGAGTGGTGAAACTTTGCCGTACCTCCACCATGAAGCCTTTCAACTTCGCTCCAATAGCCGCAGCGGTCCTCGCAGGAGTCAGTTCAGTCCAGTCCGCTGTCGTCTATGACAGCCTGGGGAATTTTTCTCTGTTGTATCCAGCGCTGAGTTCCTCGCAGAATCCGACCGGGACTGGTGGCAACCAGTACCTCGGCGGTGCGCTGAATCTTGCGAATTTTACGCCGGGAGAGGCGTTGGAGTCGATCAACCTGCGGATGATCAACCAATCGGGCGTTCCGATTGTGTCTACGCCGGTGCGGTTGAATGTGTGGCTGTGGAATTCGGTTCCGCTGACACTCGGTGGCTTGGCATTCGCTGATCAAGTGGGCAGTCCGGGTGCGCCGACGGCGGTGTTCAATCTGGGGAACATGAGCTTGAATACGAATTCGAGTACGCCAGTGGCGGTGACCTTTCCGACTCCGGTGGTGTTGAATCCGACAGTGGGGAACGTGGTGGGGATTACGTTGAACTATGAGGTTTTTGAGGGTGGTGTCTGGGTGAGCAAGGCGAATGTGAACAGTGGGGTGTTGGGTGGTGGTTCCCAAGCTGCGCCGCTGATTGGATCGAACCCATTGGGCAGTTCCCCGAATTTTGCGTTCTTCCGGAGTGTGAATACTCCGACTGATACGACCGGAAACTTTTCTACGAGCAGCAGTCGGAACATTGGTGTGAATTCTGGTTTGCCGATCATGCTGGTGACTGTTCCGGAACCGGGTACGACGACGCTTGCGATCGGCGCGGCGGCGTTGGTTTTGACGATCCGTCGCCGGAACGCTTGAGCTGAAATCTGTTGGAACAGAGAAGGCAGCCACGCTGGCAGATTGGAAACTAAAAGCCATTGGTCCGAGAACTGCTTCAGCATTCTGATCTTGGTGCGGTAGTAAACAAACAATCCACTCTCAAAAAATATGAAGCTCATGCAGTTCGGCTCTGCCATAATGTTGGTTGTTGCTGGTTCGCTCCAAGCGCAAGAAGTTGCTCCGAAGCCCTCGTCTTTGGGTGAGTTGACGCGTCAGCAGGCCGCGAAGTTCAAGGGCATTAGCCCTGAGCAGGCGAAGCGGATGTTTGAGGAGGCGATCAAAGCGGTCTCGGCTGGCTCTGATGTTGCTGCTGCTGGTATTGTGGCTGGCGCAATTGAGGCCAATCCTGATCGGATTGCTGAGATTGTTGAGTCGGCGACACGGCTTCAGCCGATGTTTGCGCCGGTGGCGGTGGCTACGGCGGTGGGATCCCATCCTGATCAGGCGACGAAGGTAGTGGTGGCGGCCCGCGCAGGGGTGCGTCAGTCGCCAGTGGGTCAGGTGGAGGCACCGAAGGCCGGGAGTGAGGCGAAAGCGGTGGTGGCTGGGTCTGAGAAGGTGAAGGTTACGATGGCGAGTTTGAATGCGTCGATTGTGGCGGCATCGAAGGTGGCGAGCAGCAAAGGCGAGGTGAGTCGTTGGTTGTGGGGCGTTCCGGGACGGCCGAGTGCGGTGGTTCGTCCGATTGACGCGCTCAATCTGGTGGCCGCTGGGATTCATGCGGTTGAAGGGGAAGAAGGTGGTGGAGCACCGATTGATCCGGGTGGTGGTGGTGAGGAGGGAGGCGGTCAACCCACAGACCCATCCGAAAGCAATAATACTCCGCCTCCCTGAGGAGTCGGTCTAGTAGATTTTTGAGAAGGCGGGTCAGATGAATTTCTGGCCCGCCTTTGTTTTTGGATTTTTGGAGGCTGGATGGTTTGGAGTTGAATTGAGGTGGGAGCGCTTGCGGCCAACGGGCTTGAAATGGGGGGAGACTGAGGATCTGGGGTATTGATGCAATGATATTTTTTATAAATGTTCTTGCGGCGGGACGGAAATATCGGTAAATGTTAATGAAGTGATCCTCGGAATTTCCGGGGTATTTTTTCGGACAAAATGAAGATCTCTCGAAGTATAGCGAACGCGCCCGGGTTGAGCTGGACGTCCATGCGGCCACGCGACCGGTTTTTTGATGAGAAGTACCGCATGCTTGGGCATGGCGGGCCGGATCGGATGCGGCTGGGCAATGGAGCGGTTCTGCAGACCTTGACGTGTTCGGTGCTTGGGATGTCATTGATGGGAATGGGATCGATCATGGCGGACGGGCAACCGACTGCGGGCAGCGGGGACGTCAATGGTGGACAGCCATTGGAGCCTGTGGTGGATGGTGTCCCGGGGCTCCTTGCTGCTCCGAAGGATGGTGCAGCGGTCCCTGCGGTCCCAGCGGTCCCAGCGGTCCCAGCGGTTTCGGTGCCGTTTGATGCCGGTGCGATGACGGGATCGGAGGTGGCGTTGCCGAAGGTGAATCCGCCGGAATTGCCGACGGGAACGGGAGCGGAGGCTGGGCCCAGCGGGGACGGATTGGTGCCATTGGATTCGGCGGCCATGGATGCCTCGGGGTCTGGAACTGCGGCGCTGACGCCGGCGGGTAGTGCGGCGGAGGGAGTGGCGGCTGAGGCTGGCGACGCAGGGCTGGACGGTGCGCGTGAAGTCAGTCGGGAGATGCTGGATGATGTTCAGGACCGCGCGAATGGGCGGCCGTGGACCTTCAATGTGACGAGCGGGGTGATGTACGATGATAACATTCAGTTCCAGCAAGCGGGGGGGGATCAAATCTCTGACATCATTCTGAATGGCGGGTTTAATTCCAGCTATGCGATGCGGTCCGGGAGCATCGTGGAGTCCTTGAACGGGGTGCTAGGCGGCAGCTACATGAAGTATCTGGAGAACGGGGAATTCAGCGGATGGAACGGCAATGCTGGGCTGGCGAGCACGATTCGGTATGGTGATTTTGCGGGTTCGGTGAATGTCACGGCGGCCCAGGTGAATGGGGCGAACCGGTTGGTGGGTGGGTTTTCGGTGAACCGGAACTACCTTGCCTCGGTGACGGGGAGTTACGATGTCAGCGAGAAGACCCGATTGACGTCGAGCTTCAATCTGAACGTGATGGATTTCGTTCAGCAATCGTACCAGGCCCAGCAGTTCAATGGGAACAGCACGATGAGTGCGAGTTTCGGGGCGAATTACGCGGTGACGGCGAAGACGCGGCTGGGTGCGAACTACATGTGGACGGAGGCGAAGCAGGAGGCATTTTCGAGTTGGGGATTCAGTTCGATCAACGCGACGGCTGAGTGGCAAGCGACGGCGAAGACGGGCTTTACGGGGAGTCTCGGGCGTCAGGTGAGTTCGCTTGACGGGGTGGAGACGGGGGACGGCCCGGGATGGATTGGGTCGCTAAATGGCAGTTGGCAGGCATCGGATCGGATGGCATTGACGTTAGGCTTTACGAGGTCGGCTGCGGCGGCAGCGGTTGGCGGGAATGGGTCGATGAACTTCAACACGATCAACTTCGGGCTGTCGCGAACGGTGACGGATCGTTTGACGGGCTCGCTGCAGGTGAGTTACCGGAAGGATGATTATCAGGATTTGGATGGAGGGGATGAGTTTCAGGGGCGGGAGGCGACTTATTGGAACATTGGGTCGGCGATTACGTGGCGAATCTCGACCCGCGCGATGCTTGGGGCGACCTATGATTTTCAGGATAACTCCTCGACGTTTGGTCAATGGAATTTCAGTGCGAACCGGATCGGGGTGAATTTCTCGTATGCTTTTTGAAGCAGATGGCTGACTTGGCATGCATGCTGCTTCTGAATGGATTGGTTGAGGGCAGAAGCGGGGCTGCGACCGTGGGCCTTGTGAAAACTCTCTAACCCGAAATCGGCGCGCACATTTTCTCTTTGACTTTGCAAAAGTCCGAGGCATAAGTCGGCCAGTGTTGACTAAAAAACAAAAATTGTCCCCAAACCCAACCCAAAAACACATGAAAACCAAACTAGCCATCTTGGCGCTGGCAGCTACTTCGGTGGCCGCTAACGCTGCCTACATCTTCTCGTCGCCGACGCCAGAAACTTCGTCCACGACTCAGCCGACCGTTTCTCGGGTCTACGGAGTCGAGTTCACGCTGAACTCTCCAGCATTCCTCGATACTTTCGCGGTGTATGACTACCTCGGCGACGGTTGGACCGCTGGCGATGCCAAGCAGATCTCGCTGTATTCGCTCTCGGGCGCGACGTACACCCGGATTCAAAACACGACTCTCACGACGAGCACGGGCTTGGCCACGCTGACTGACTTCGTCGGCGTTCAAGACTTCAAGGTCGCGAGCTTCGGTGGATCGGTCTCGTTGGCTGCCGGTACGTACTTCATCGGCATGTCCGAAATCCGGTCCGGTGCGAACTTCCACGGGTACACGTCCCCAGAAGGCACCCTTACGGAGCCTACGATCCCGATGTTGGACTCTTATCGGATTGCCCAATTGGGTGCGACGTCTGGTGTTGCCACGGTTCCAAATCCAACCTTCGCTGCCAGCACCGTGCGTGATTCCGGCAATGTCTTCGTGATCCCGTCGTTGGTGAACGTTCCAGAAGCTGGTTCGTCCGTGATGGCCTTGGCACTTGGTGCGATGGTCCTGCGTTTCCGCAGCCGCCGCGCCTGAGTTTGTCAAAGGTCTTGATTTCAGGATTGACTGAAGTCAGGCAGACTCCCATACAAGCACCTGCCGGACCTCCGGCAGGTGCTCTTTTTTTTGAATGAAACCGAATTCATCAATGGGTTGGAAGGCTGCGATTCCACAGTCGTGGGGGACTCGTGTCCTGCTTGTGGTGGCGGTCGTGGGATTACTTCCATTGCTTGGGGATCTTGCGATGCGATTGTGGGCGAACGAGCCGTACCGGTTTTTTCCATTGGCGTGGGTGTGTGGCTTGGTGGTGTGGATGGTGCGTTATGGGGCTGAGCTACCGGCGGTGAAGTATCCGAAGGCATTGGTGGGGGTGCTCTTTGGGTTTGCGGCGTTGTTTTTTGCGTTTGCGGCGTTGCGGTGGTCTCCATGGGCAGGAGGTGTTGGGCTGCTGGCATTCATGGGGGCGGCATCGGTGATTCGCGGGGGGTGGAGAGCCTTGAGGACGCTATGGCCCCCGTTGTTATTGATTGCGATTTCGCTGCCACTGCCGCTTGGGGTGGACACGATTTTCATGCTGGAGCTGAAGAAGGTGGCGGTGACGGTATCGAGCAGCCTGCTTGATTTGATGGGGATTGTGCATGTGAGATCGGGGACGGTGCTGGAGCTACCGGCGACGCAGTTGCTGGTGGAGGATGCGTGTTCGGGGATTCAGTCGTTCATGGCGGTGGCTGCGTTTGCGGCGTTGATTTTTGTGCTGGAGAAGCGGCCGTGGTGGCATTGGCTGCTGCTGTCGGTGTTTGCGTCGATGGTGGTGATTGCGGCGAATGTTCTGCGGATCACGATGGGGACGTTTTGTCTGGTCCACTTCAACTGGGATCTGCTGAGCGGGACACCGCACCTTGCGTTTGGGGCGGTGATTTTTGTGGTGGAGCTGCTGCTGGTGTTGAGTTTTGATCGATTTCTGGCGTTTTTCGAGATTGGGGTGCAGCACAGTGCGAGTGGAGCGGTGATGGGGTTTCAGAGGCGAGGAGAGGAGAGGGCGGTGGCGGCACCTGTGGTGGTGGGTGGCGAGGGGGTGCTGCCGTTGGCGGGCAAGCGGACGTTCCTGCTGGTGGCGTGTCTTGCGGTTTTCGGGCTGGCGCTGGGGGCGCGCGGGGTGGTTCATTTTGCGCAGCGAGCGCCTGAGGAGTCGACGGTGAGTTACGGGCCGGCGGATTATCCGGAGCTGAAGTTTGAGCTTCCGAAGGTGGTGGGGGGATGGACGCAGGGGGAGAGTGTGCCTGCGGAGCGATCGCTTGAGACGATCGGGTTGAGGACGAAGATCTGGATGTTTACGAGTGGGGATCTGAGTGTGTTGATGTCGATTGACTATCCGTTTGACCATTTTCACGATCTTCTGAACTGCTACACGACGGCTGGGTGGGCGACGAACATTGCGTCGCCGGTGTCGGCGCTGACGCCTGAGAGGCCGCCGATTGCGTATCTGAATCTGGCGCGGCGCGGGTTTGACCGGACGGAGGTCTGGTATGCGAACTGTTACGGGAACGGCGAGTGGGCGGGGAAATCCGCGGCGCAGTCCGGGGAGGCGAGGAACGTGTCGTTCTGGGACCGCGTGCTGCGGAAGACGAAAGTGGAGGCGGAGGAGGGCATTGGGCAGTTGCAGTTCCGGGTGCAACTGTGCTGGACGGGGCTGGCTCCTCTGCTTGACGCGGATCGAACATCGATTCAGCAGTTGTTCGAGGAGGCTTCGGCGCGTCTGGCGGAGCAGGTGAAAACCCAGTTGAACGAAGCGAAATGAGCGTAAAGAAATCGATGTCGGGGTGGTGGGAGTCGCGCCATATTCCGTGGCTGCTTTGGGGCATACCGGCGCTGCTGAGTCTGCTGATGTTTCTGGCGCTGTATATTTACCGGACGGAGTGGAATCCGCTGACGGTGCATGATCGGTATGCGGCGGTGAAGAAGACGGCGATGGCGCAGGGGGACTACCGGACTGCGCGGATTGCGTGCGAGCGTGCGCTGGAGATCACGCGGGCGGACGCTTATTTCAAAGCACGGTATCCTGAGCACTTGTTTGATCTGGCGATTTGTCTGATCAATCTGGGTCGGCCGCTGGATGCGCGGCACCTGATCAATACGGTGGCGCCGTTCGACACGGCGGAGTCAGCGTATTCGTATCCGCCTGCGCACCTTTATATGGCGAAGTTGAAGTGGCTGGAGACGAAGGAGAGGACGCCCGAGCTGATTGCGCAGGTGGAGCGGCATCTGCTGCGGGCGGCGACGGATGAACCGGACATGGCTGAGGCGCACCAGATGCTTGGGGAGTTGTATCTGAGCCGGAAGGACTGGGAGAAGGCGAAGCGGCATCTGCTGAAGGCTGCGGATCAGCGGGGTGATGCGTATCTGCTGCTGGCGCTGGTGAGTCAGGGGACGAACGATCCGGAGGGGATGAGACAGTGGAACGGGCGGGCACAACAGTACTACCAGCAGCGGCTTGGGGCGGCACCGAAGGAGGACACGAGGATGCGGATGGGGTTGGCGAGGACGTATCTGCTGGCGGAGGAGTACGAAAAAGCAGCGGACACGTTTCTGGTCGGGTACAAGCGGAGCGGGGATCCTGTCTATACCGGGGCTATCGGGGCGGTGTATGGGAACTGGGTAGAGGCGCTGAAGAGGAAGAAAGCGCCTGCTGGAGAGGTGCTGAAGAGGATCAGTCAGGGGCTGACCTTTGACAACCGGAACGAGATTCTGCTGATGGAGCTGGTGCGGTTGTCGAAGCAGAGCGGGGAGGCAGGCGAGGAGGCGTCGAAGGCTGTGCAGAGCATGCTGGCGGCTGGGTCGTCGAATGGGATGCTGCATTTTGTGCTTGGGGTGGCATCGCTTGAGAAGAACGATGAAGCTGGCGCGGCGGCGCAGTTTGATCTAGCGTTCAAGGAGTCACCGGAGCTGCCGCAGATTGCGAACAACTTTGCGATGGCGCTGGCGTTCGGGGCGGAGCCGGATCTGAAGCGGGCGATGACGGTGATCGAGCAACTACTGGTGAGGTATCCGAACCTGCCTGCGGCGCTGGACACGCGTGGGCGGATTCATCTGAAGCTGGGTGATTTTTCAGCGGCGGTGGTGGACCTGAACGCGGCGCTGCCGCAACTGCCTGGGTATGAGAGAAGCATTCACACGGCGCTGGCGGAGGCATATGACGGGCTGAAGCTTTCTGAGCTGGCGAAGCAGCACCGGGAGCTTGCGAA
Source organism: Verrucomicrobiaceae bacterium (assembly GCA_027486335.1). GTDB lineage: Bacteria > Verrucomicrobiota > Verrucomicrobiia > Verrucomicrobiales > V1-33 > V1-33. The sequence goes on from JAIXPK010000178.1 coordinate 19,741, forward strand.
GCCGCAGACGCCAGGGGCGGCGGTGGTGCCGTGAGGAATTGAGAGATGAGGTGGGGAGCGGTGGGATGGGGGATGAGGACGGGGCCGGAAGGAAGGTGCTGGGAGTGAGGGGCCTTGGCGGTGGCGTGTCTGGTTTGCCCAATTTCTGCTTTCCTTTTTGGCACATTGAATTAACGGAGCGGGAGTATGGATTTTCGAAACTGGTTCTTGGCTGTTGGTTTACTGACGGTGATTGGCGCTGGATCTATTGCCGCGCAGGAGGGAGTGGGGACGGAGCCTGCGGTGCGAGCGGTGGAGGAGTATCGGATGAGCCCAGGGGATGTGGTTGCGGTGCAGGTTTTTGAGGAGCCGGAGCTTGAGGTGGGGAAGGTACGGCTTTCTGAGAACGGGAAGGCGACATTGCCGCTGATTGGGGAGGTGGCGTTGTCCGGGCTTGGGGTGAAGGCGGCTGCGGGGGTGATTGAGGCGGCGTACCGGAAGGGGTATCTGGTTAAGCCAGCGGTGACGGTGACGGTGCTGGAGAAGAAGCGCGAGCGTTTCAATCTGATTGGGCAGGTGGCGAAGCCGAATGCCTATTATTTTCCTGAGTCGGGTACTCTGACGCTGCTGGATGCGATTGGGCTTGCGGGAGGGTTCACGCGGATGGCGAATCAGAAGGTAATCGTCACGCGGAGTTCTGGTGCGGTGGTGAAGATTGACGCGTCGAACCGGAATGAGGCGCTGAAGTTCCGGCTGCTGCCTGGGGATACGGTGGACTGCCGGGAGCGTGGTTTTTGAGGTTTGAAGAGGAACTGTCCGTGAGGATTGAAATTTACGTCTGCGCTACATTGTGACTGCCTATGTTTGACAAGAACCGACTCAGCCTACTGCTCTTCCGATTCTGGTGGATCATTCTATTGAGTGTGATTGTAGCGATGCTAGGGTCGTTTGCGTGGGCACAGCGGCAGCTGCCGGTGTACACGACAAAGGCGGTGGTGGAGGTGGCGCAGCAGGAAGAGCGGATTGTGAATGTTCAGTCTGTGAAGTCGGAGAATCCCGGTGGGATGGATTACATTCTGACGGTGGCAGAGTCGTTGAAGGCTGACGCGGTGCTGCTGGGAGCGGCGAAGAATTCTGATCTTTACGAGGAACTGAGGCGAACTGGGATGGCGGATGCGGCGATTGTGAAGCTGCTGGCGACGAAGGTTGTGACGATCTGGAGGAAGGGGACGAGGCTGATTGATGTGGTGGCGACGGACGTTGATCCTGCGCGTGCGGCGAAGCTTTCGAATTCTGTGGTGGAGCAGTATCTGGCGCTGGCGACGTTGAATCGGAGCACGATCAGCGGTGAGGCGACTGAATACCTGAAGGAGCAGGCGAAGCGGATTGACGAGGAGCTGGCGACGGCGCACAAGGAAGTGGCGGAGTTCCGGGTGAAGCACAAGAATCTGCCTCTTGACGAGAAGGCGGGCACATCGGTTGAGCGTGCGACGGAGTTGGGGACGAGGCTGCTGGATGCGAAGTCTCTGCAGGCGAGTCTTGTGGCGGACCTTGAGCGAGCGCGGGCGATTCCGCCGGATGATTATGATGCGATGCTCAAGATTTCGTCATTGGCGGCGATTCCGGCGGTGGCGACGGCGAGGGGGGTGCTGGATACGCGGGTGGAGGAGTTTGAGATTTTGAAGCGGCGGTATCTGGAGCTGCATCCGAAGTACATCCGTGCGAAGGAGAACATTGAGTTGGCTCAGGGGGCGTTGCGCCGATTGCTTGGGGATGCATCGCCACTGCTGGAGGAGCGGGCGGGGCAGGCTGCCGCGATGGTGAAGAATCTGGAGGCCACGGTGGCGGCGATGAGCCAGGATAGTTCGAGCCTGAATGCGATTCTGGTGCCTTATCAGGAACTCAAGCAGAAAGTGGAGACGCTGCAGAAGCGGTATGATGAGATCACGGGGCGGATTGCGGACATTGGCATGAAGGAGAAGCGGGCCGACCGGGTGCCGGTGTATCTTTCTGCGGCAGCGATGGTGCCGTCTGTGCCGGACCGTGTGAGTACGCCTGCGCTGCTGCTACGTTCTGCGATTGGTGGGATTCTGCTTGGGCTTGGGATTATCTTTCTGATTGACCGGCTGGATCAGACCTATCAATCGGTTGAGCATGTGGAGGCGGACATGGGAGTTCCTGTGCTGTCGACGATTCCTGATGACTCACTGGAGAAGCGTCGGCTGGGGGGATTGCCGCTGGTATCTGACCGGCAGAGTATTCAGGCGGAGGCGTTCCGGACCTTGCGGGCGACGTTGAGCCTGCTGGGGAGCGAGGAGGCGAGGCGGGTTTTTCTGATTACATCGGCGGTACCTGGAGAAGGAAAGAGCCGGACGTCCGGGAATCTGGCGGTGGCGTTTGCGCAGCGAGGGTTGAAGACTTTGCTGATTGATGCTGACCTACGGCGTCCGGCGCAGCAGAATCTGTTTGGCAGTGAGTTGCGACTGTCGCCGGAGGCGGTGGAGATGAATGCGGGAGCTGACGGCAGCGCGAAGGCCGGGAGGATGATTGGGCTGTCAGACCTGTTGAGCGGGAATGTTTCGATGGAGCTGGCGACGCTGGGCACATCGGTGGACAATCTGAAGATTATTCTTGCCGGGGGGCGGTCGCCGCAGCCTGCTGACTTGCTGGCGCAGACGCGATTCACCGAGATGCTCGAGCGTGCGAAGGGGCTGTATGACCGGATCATCATTGACACCCCGCCGGTGAATTCGGTGGCGGACGCCCTGGTGATGGCTCCGCATGCGAATGCGGTTTGTCTCGTGGTGCATTCCGGGAGTACGAGTCGGCGATCGGTGCAGCGAGCCATTGAGAGTCTGAAGAGGGCGAAGGGGAATACGGTGGGGATTATTCTGAACCGGCAGAGGGGTGGGGTGTACGGGTATTACTACAATTACCGGTATGATCCGTACGTGAAGGGATCGAAGGCCTGAGTGCGGGCCGACGGGGATGGCTGGAGTGGGTGGTGGGGGGTGATGAGGGGCTGGGCGTGAATATTGAGAGGAGGTGCAAATTCAGGTGGCGATTGTCACGGAAAGTGCCTACAATCAAGGAGTGGCTCTGATTCGCGTGAATGATCGGCGGAGCTTATCAACCGATGTCAATCAACTGGATTATACTCCTTGGATTCCACTTCTAAGCCAATGAGGCCGACAGCCATAGATCTTCAAGCTGAAGGGGTTGATCGAGCTGTGATTCCCGAGGCTTTTGTGAAGAGCGGGATGAGGAGCGATGGATTCCGGGCATTTTTGCTGGTGGTGGCGGACTGTGTATTTGCGTTGGCTATTTTTCATACGGCGGCGGATCTGTGGGTATCGACGCGGATGGTGCCGTTGCTTGTGGTGGTGCCGGTGGTGATAACAATGTTGTGTTCGGGGCTTGCGGGAGCGTACCGGCAGCGGGAGGATTTTCTATCGCTGCGGTTTGCGGTGGAGCATTTTCTGGGGCAAGCGGCGGCGGCGTTCATTTCGACTGCTGTGGTGAGCCTGCTGCTGACGTATGGGTCGCCGTCGCAGCCGAGCCGGGGGTTGATGCTGACGTGGCCGTTTCTGTATTTTGTTCCGTCGCTGATCTTCCGCCGGGCGGTGGCTGGCCGGGAGCGGCGGATGCGCGGCACGCCGGTGATTGCGGTGATTGGGAACGAGGATGATCTTGGGCGGTTGCGTGCGGAGCTGCACCAGCAGGACTGGCACGGGCGGTCGCGTTGTTTTGGTCCGGACTGTTTTCTGAGTCCTGAGTCGGCGGCGGAGGCGATTGGGCCGCATGGTGGGAGGCTCTCAGCTGTGGTGCTGGGGCCGGGGCTGACGAGGCTGACGAGTGCGCACTTCACGGCGCTGATGGGGACACATCTGGGGTGGGCTCCGGTGTACACGTGGGAGGGATTTTTTGAGAATCACCTGAAGAAAGTGAGTCTGGATTCATTGACGGCGGACTGGATATTTCAGGGTAGTTTCCGGATGGGTTCGCAATCGGTGCATCAGACGATGAAGCGCGCATTTGATCTTGTGTCGGTGCTGGTGCTTGGGGTGGTGACGCTGCCGCTGATGCTGGTGATTGCTGTTTTTGTGCGGTGCAGTTCGCCTGGGCCGGTATTGTTTTTCCAGCATCGGCGGGGGAGGTACGGGAGGACATTCAACCTTGTGAAATTCCGGACGATGACGATGGGGAATCAAGGGGGTACGACGGAGAGTAACGACAAGAGGATCATCAAGGGCGGGGCGTTTCTGAGGAAGTACCGGCTCGATGAGTTGCCGCAGTTGTGGAATATTCTGACGGGAGACATGAGTCTGATTGGGCCGAGACCGGAGTGGATCCGATGTGCGGACGAGTATTCGGAGCTGATTCCGTTTTATGATTTGCGGCATCTGGTGAGGCCTGGGCTGACAGGGTGGGCGCAGGTGAACTATCCGTATGGGCAGGATGTGAATGATGCGCGGGCGAAGCTTTCGTATGATTTGTTTTACATTCGGAATTGTTCTTTGATTCTGGATTTTGTGACGGTGGTGAAGACTGGGTATGTGATGTTGTTCGGGCGCGGGGGACGGTGAGATTGGCGGGTGTGGCCTTGACGCAGGGAAGCGGGTTGGGAGGTGATCGCGAGAGAGTCGGTGATGCGGTGAAGACTTCCTTGTTTTCTGGAGGTTATGGATGCGGCAGGGGTTAAATCTGGTTCACAATCCGGCAAACTAAACGATAGGAAGAGGGTTCCACTTGTGTGCGGGAGGGGATGGGAATACTAAGGGTGGAGGTTGAGTGTTGTGATGAGAAGCGCGACCCGATTTCGACATGCGTGACCAAAACTACCAATGAAGAATGGTTTAGGAGTATGACTGATGGCGCTGATGGAACCGGCATCATGGGGGCGGTGTTTTCTGAGGGGGGCTGGTATGGTGGTGTGTTGGTGGGGGCGGGAGGATTGATGAATGGATGGCGGGTTGGTTTGGCGCGAATCCTGCGACTGGCTTGTTTTCAGGACGGTCAGGGATGGGCACGGTCTGCGGCTCCTGCGTTCACTGGATGGCCGGTTTGGGTTTCTGGAATTCATTTTATTGTGTAGACATGCGGACGGGTTCTCACAGCAGCATACTGAAGGCGACAGCGTGGACGGGATCGTCGCAGGTGGCGGTTCTTGTGATGGGATTGATGCGGAGCAAGCTGACGGCTGTGCTGCTGGGTCCTGGGGGTGTGGGGCTGACGGGGACGTATCTGACGATTGCTGGGTTCATTGGGGGGATTGCGGAGCTGGGGATTCCGCCGAGCGGGGTGCGTGCGGTGGCGGAGGCATGTGCGACGGGTGATGAGGGGAAGGTGCGGCGGATGGCAGCGGCGCTGAGGGCGGCGATGCTGGCGACTGGGGTGGTGGGGATGGTGGTGGCGCTGGTGCTGGCGTATCCGGTGTCTGTGATGACTTTTGGGAGCGGGGAGCGATGGGTGGACCTTGCGCTGCTTTCGGTGACGGTGCTGCTGGCGAATTATGCGTCCGGGCAGCGGGCGTTTCTGCAGGGGATGCAGCGGGTGAGGGAGGTGGCGCAGTGTCAGGTGGTGAGCACGTTTGCGGGGCTGATGGTGGGAGGCGTGTTGCTGTGGGTGTTCGGGGAGCGGGGGATTGTGGCGGCGCTGGTGGCGAATGGGGTGGCGGCGGTGGTGGTGTTCGGGCGGGAGACGAGGCGAGGAGGAGGGAGTGTGGAGGAAGGGGCCTCATGGCGTGAAGCGCTGAGGGACTCGAAGGGATTGCTGGCGCTGGGGGCGGCGTTTTTGTTTCAGAATCTGGTGCTTGGGGTGGGAGGGTACTGGTCGCGGGTACTGATCATGGGGCATGGTGGGCTTGATGCGCTGGGTTTGTACACGGCGGCGTGGACATTGTCTGGGTATGCGGTGCAGGTGATTCTGGCGGCGATGGGGTCGGATTTTTACCCGCGGCTGACGGCTGTGGCTGGGGAGTCTGAGGCGATGAACCGGCTGGTGAACGAGCAGATTGAGATGGGGGTGCTACTGGCGACGCCTGCGTTGTGCGGGATGCTGACGCTGGCACCGTTGGTGCTTGGATTGGTTTTTTCGCGGGATTTTTCCGGGGCGGTGCCGCTGGTGCAGCTGATGTCGTTCGGGGCATCGTTCCGGGTGGTGGCGTGGCCGATTGGTTATATCATGCTGGCGCGGAGCCGGAAGGGGATGTTCATGGCGTCGGAGGCGTTCGGGGCGGTATGCGGGCTGGTGCTGCTGGCGGCGGGACTGGGGTGGTGGGGATTGAACGGTGCTGGGGTGGCGGCCGCGGTGTCGGCGTTTCTGTTCGGGGTTTTTGTATGGGGATGCGCGCGAGTGGTGACGTCGTTCCGGTTCAGTCGACGGAGTCTTCTGATTGTGATTGGTCACTGGTTGCTGCTGGGGGTGGGTTATGGGGTGACGCGGGTGGTTTCCGGGGTGCCGGGGATGGTGGCAGGGGTGGCGCTGACGACGGCTGCGGTGGCTGGGTCTCTTTACGGGTTGAACCGGATGGTTGGATTCAACGCATGGCGCGCCCTGACGGGGAGGTGGCGCCGCAGCTGAAACATGTCGCTATGAAAGCATCATCAGATCGAACATTAGAGGCTGGAAGCGTCGCGGATGCCGCTGGTGAAGTGCCGGTGCGTGCCGGTGGCGAGCGGCGCGTGGCGATAGCGGGGGAGCCGGGGGAGCCGGGGGAGTTGCGGGCGACGGTGGCGGTCTGCACATACAACGGTGCGGATCGATTGCCGCGGGTGCTGGCGGCGCTGGAGCGGCAGACGTTTCCGATGGAGAGCTGGGAGGTGGTGGTGGTGGACAATGCGAGCACTGACGAAACGGTGAGGGTGGTGGAGGGATGGCTGGGGCGGAGCGCTTGTCGGATGAGCGGGCGGGTGGTGACGGAAGTAAACCAGGGGTTGTCGTTTGCGCGGGAGCGTGCGGCGCGGGAGGCGAGGGGGGAACTGGTCTGTTTTCTGGATGACGACAATATTCCGTCGCCCGATTGGCTGGAGGTGGCGGTGGGTGCGTTTGCCCGGCGGTCCGAAGCGGGGGTGATCGGGGGGAAGGTGGAGGCGTGCTGGGAGGCGGAGCCGACGCCGCTGGCGGAGGCGGTGGCGGAGTTTGCGCTGGCGATCGTAGATCTGGGGCCGGAGCCCCGGCTGGTGGAAGGTCCCGGTTCGGGGATAGTGGGTGCGGGGATGTGCGTGCGACGGGAGTTGTTGTTGAGGATATTTGATGCGTTCCGCTTTCGGGAGCGGATTTCGGACCGGCGGGGGGACGATCTGATCAGTGGTGGGGATCTGGCGGTTTCGGTGGCGGCGCGGATGCTGGGGATGGAGTGCTGGTATGAACCGGGGATGAGGATGGAGCACGTTCTGCCGCCGTCGCGGATGGCGAAGCCGTATTTGCTGCGGCTGTTTTCGGGGATTGGGCGTGGGCAGGCGGCGCTGAGGCGGCTGCATGACTGGCGGGCGAGGTCGCCGCTGGCGTGGCTGATCGGGCTGAAGGATTTGATGCGGTGGTTGGCGGGGGATTTGAGAGGGCCCGATGAAGCGAAGGGAGGGGAGACGGCGGATTTGGCGCGGGATCTGCATGAGTTGCGGCAGGCGCAGACGCTGGGGAGGGCGACGCAGGCGTTGAGGTGGCCGCTGAACTGAATGGTGAGGGCGATGTAGAACGGGGAGCGAGATCGGTGTTTCTGTATGAACCTGTGATGAATGTGAGGAAGGTATGCGGTGTTGACGGGGCGCGATTTTGGCGACGAGGCGGCATTGCGGGCCGTGGAGAGGCCGTTGTTTTGGGTGTCGCGCAAGTGTCAGAGCAAGAGACTGTTGGGATGGCAGCAGGCCTACGTGGAAAAGTGTCGCGATCCGAAAGTATTAGCTTGAATTCATTTTTCCGGAAGGTAGGTAACTGCGTTCGCAGAATTCCGAACAAGGGCTGGTCTCAGGAAAGCCTGAGGCGGCCGGAAGTATCGCCATTCCAGACAATTGTGATGAACCGAATACCCTCGATCGAAGCTGAAGCGGGGGACGATTGTGCGGTGGCGGGAGTGGCTGAGTATTTTGGGGGGCTGGCGTCTGCGATCGGGTTGCCAAGGACGGTGGGGAGGATTTACGGGGTGCTTTTTCTGTCGCGGGAGGCGATGACGTTCAACGAGGTTGTGAAGGCGGCGGGGATCAGCAAGGCGTCGGCTTCGACTGGGTTGAGGATTCTGACGCGATTGCGGGCGGTGCATCCGGTATCCCGCGGAGGGGAGAGGCGGCCGAGGTTTGAGGCGGAGACGAGTGCGCGGCGGCTGGTGAGGGGGGTGCTTGCGGGGACAATGCTGCCGCAGCTTGAGGCAGGGGAGCCATTGCTGGCGCGGGTGGCTGATGAGGATCCTTTTGTTTCGCGCCGGATTGAGCGGCTGCGGTCGTGGCATCGTGGAGCGCGGGAGTTGCTGCCGATGATCGGGCGGTATGGGACGGTTTAAACGAGAATTGCGTGGAATCCGACACGCCGGGACATGGATGGGAGATGATTGGTGGCTTTCCTGAAAAGGAACTGGCCACGGGCGGTAGCGTGATTTGGAACCGGGGAGGCGGGTGCGGGTGATGATGGTGCGCGTGGTGGCGGTGCTGCTCCGGGTGGCGGCGGTGGTGCTGCTGCTGGTGGCGTTGCGAGGGCCGCTGTTGCGGGGTGCGGCGCGGTGGTGGATTGTGGATGAGGCGGTGGTGGCGGGGGATGCGATTGTGGTACTTGGGGGAGGAGAGGAGTATCGGCCATTTGCGGCGGCGCGGTTGTGGAAGGCGGGGATGGCACCAGTGATTCTTGTGCCTGATGTGCGGCTGCATCCGACGGAAGCGCTGGGGTTGCGGCCGGGGACGACGGAGGTGATTCTTGGGGTATTGAAGGCGGAGGGGGTGCCTGAGGGGGTGGTGGTGAGGATAGGGAAGGGGGTGACGAGCACTAGGGAGGAGGCATTGGCGGTGAGGGAGTGGGTGGAGGGTGCGGGGAAGGTGGGGCCGCGGTTGCTGATTCCTACGGATCCGTTTCCGACGAGGAGGACGAACTGGCTGTTTGAGAAGACGATTCCGGGGTGTGAGGCGACGGTGGTGCGGACGGATCCGCGGGATCTTGAGGTGGAGCGGTGGTGGACGAGCGAGGCGGGGCTGATTTCGTTTCAGAATGAAGTAGTGAAGTATGTGCTGTACCGGGTGAAGTACTGAGGGGAGAGGTGGAAGCCGCGACCCAAGCAAGTAAACAAATAAACGTCTCGTGAGTGATACCAATTCCAAGCGTGTAAAAATTCTGTTGATCCATGGTGCGGGGGCATTTCCGCGGAATATCGGGGATGACGCGCAGGCGTACTCTGCAGCGGACCGGTTGCGGCGGCTGATACCTGGGTTGGAGGTACGGCCTGCGCGGATGTATGAAGAGGATGATGGGGCGTTGTGGCCGGGTGTGGAACTGGTGGCGTCGCCGCGGTTGTATGTGGTGGCGTCGTCGTGGCTGACGGTGAAGGCGGCTGGGATTCTGAGAGGGATGGGACTTGGGCGGGTGGGGGCGATGCTGTTTCACCTGAGTCTGGTGACGCGGGTGGTGAGGCTTCTGGTGGCTGGGTGGTGCTGGCGGCGGTTTGGGGTGGCGCCGCTGATGGATGCGCGCGGGCGGGATGCGGTGAAGGAGATGGGCGGGGTGGATGCGGTGTATTGTTCCGGTGGAGGCAATCTGAATGACATCTGGCTGCGGAGCGAGCTGGTGCCGAGGGCGGTGAGTTACCGGCTGGCGCATGTGATGGGGAAACCGTGTGTGGTGTCCGGGCAGGGGGTGGGGCCGCTGAAGAGCCGTGCGGGGAAGATGGTGCTGGGGTGGGGTGTGAAGCATGTGGCGTTTTTTGCGTGTCGAGATCTTGAGGAATCGGCGGAGCATTTGCGGGCGATAGGAGTGCCGGAGGAAAAGGTGGCGTCGCTGGGGGACGATGCGTTTGATCTGGCGGTGGTGCCTGTTGAGGCGGCGGAGGCGATCCTTGAGGCGGAGGGGGTGCCGTTATCCGGGAAGCCGATCGTGGTGGTGCATGTGCGTTTCACGAATTTTGTGAGTGACATTGGCGGCAAGGGAAGTCCGTTCACGGCTGAGTTGTGCGACGAGCTGATCGAGCGGACGGGGTGTCACATTGTGTTTATTCCGATCACGAATTGTGCGCGGCGTGCGGGAGACCGGGACATCGGGGATGCGTTTGATGTGTATGCGGGGATGAAGCATCGGGAGAGCGTGTCGTTTTTGATTCGGCGACCGTACACGCCGCCTGAGATGAAGGCTGTGGTGGCGCGGTCGAAGGCACTAGTGGCGTACAGTTATCATGCGTGGGTGTTTGCGCTGACTTCTGGCGTGCCGGCGTTCGGGTTGTTTCACGGGGAGTATTTCCGGGGCAAGTCTTCGGGGTTGTTTGCGTGGTACCGGAAGCTTGACTGGGTGTGGGATGTGGAATTGTCGCGGCCTGCGGATGTGGCGGTGCGGATTGGTGCCGAGATGGCGGCTGGGGATGCTGATGGAAGCTTGAGAAGGATTACGGAGGAACTGGCGCGCAATGTGAGTGTACCTGGGGAGAAGTTGGCGGGGATGCTGGGGGGAATGTTAAAGCCTGAGCGGCTGCGGTAGGGGTGGGGGCTGGATCAGGAGGCAAAGGCAGAAGACAGGCATTGAGAAAAGCACATGAGCAACGCAAAATGAGAGAAAGCATCGCAGAAACGGTTTTGTCGGGAGGCTACTGCATCGGGTGTGGGGCGTGTGCGTCGGTGAAGGACCCGTTGTACGCGGTGGATTTGAACCCGTACGGGATGTATGAGGCGCGGGTTCGGACGGACGGTGAAGGTGATGAGCGAGGAGCAGGAAAGGTGTGTCCATTTTCCGATCAGTCCTTGAACGAGGATGAGCTTGCGGAGAGATCACTTGGCGACGCTGGGAAGTCTCATCCGGCGCTGGGGCGCTATGCGAGTACGTATGCCGGGCACGTCGCGGAAGGGGGATACCGGAAGCGCGGGAGTTCAGGTGGGGGCGTGAGTTGGCTTCTGGTGGAGTTGTTGAATGCTGGAATCGTGGATGGGGTGATTCACGTGAAGGCGAACACGTCAGGGGTCGAGGGTGAACCATTGTTTGCGTACGGGATTTCGCGGACGCCAGAAGAGGTGGCGGCTGGTGCAAAGTCGCGGTATTATCCTGTCGAGATTTCGAGGGTGATTGATGAGGTGCGGCGAGCACCGGGACGGTTTGCGTTCGTGGGCGTTCCGTGTTTCGTGAAGGCGGTTCGTCTGCTTTGCGAGCAGGATGCCGAGCTGAAGGGGAAGTTTGCGATACTGGTGGGGATTGTCTGCGGGCACTTGAAGTCGTCGCGCTACGCTGACATGTTTTCGTGGCAGCTGGGGATTGCACCGGGGAGGCTGCGAGGGATTGATTTCCGTGTGAAGACACCTGGGTTTCAGGCGAGTTCATATTCGATTCAAGCGAGCGGGACGGTTGACGATGAGGTGGTGGTGGTGAGGGCGCCGGCGCACGTGTTATTTGGATATGACTGGGGGGAAGGGTTCTTCAAATACAAGGCGTGTGATTTCTGTGATGATGTGTTTGCGGAGACGGCGGATGTGACGTTCGGGGATGCGTGGCTTGAAGGGTATGATGAGGATTGGAGAGGGGCGAATGTGGTGGTGGTGAGGAATGGGAAGGTGGACGAGTTGATGAAGAGGGGTATTGGGTCTGGAGCACTAGCGATGCAGCCGATTTCCGAGGAGCTGTGTGCGCAATCGCAGGCAGCGGGATTGAGGCACCGACGGGGAGGGCTTGCCTATCGGCTGGCGCTGGCTGATCGAGACGGGGATTGGCGGCCGAAGAAACGGCAAGTTGCGACGTCGGGAGATTTGACGCGGCAGGAAAGGAAGAAGTTCGAGTTACGCCGGGAGATGGCTGAGAGAAGCCATGAGGCGTTCCGGATGGCGGTGGACGGGGCGGATTTCCGGATTTTCACGAAGGCGATGGGGCCGATCATTGCGCGGTATCGCAAGTCGTTGCTGCCGACGTTTGAGGAGCGAGCGTCGAGAATGCTGCGGCGGGTATTCGGGAGGTTGAAAGGGAGAATGGTTGGAGGAGCGGGGAAGGTGGCGGGAGGGCAGTGAGAGGGGGCCTTTGGGTGTTTTTGGTAGGAATGAACCGGGTAACCGCAAGGATTGGGGAGACAGGATGCTGCGTAAGATTGCATTGAATTCCGCGGGTCAGTATCTGGCGATCGCGGTGGGGATGGCGGTGACGTTTTTTCTGACGCCTTTTCTGGTGGAGCGGCTTGGGCGAGAGTCGATGGGGTTGCAGACGCTGGCGTCGCAGGCGTTGTCATTCATCGGGTTGTTTACGGGTGCGATGGGGTTGAGTTACACGCGAGCGGCGACGGTTTGTTATGCGAAGGGGGAGTATGAGGAGATGAATCTGGTGATTGGGGCTGGGTTCTGGCTGAGTGTGGTGACTGGGGTGTTGTTTCTGGGGGGGGCCGGGGTGATGGCGCTGTATCCTGAGGCATTGTTCGGGATCCGGGGAGGGCTGGTGACTGATGCGAGCTGGGTGATTGTGATATCGGGGCTGACGTCGGCGCTGCTGACGATGACTGGGCCGTGGTGTGCGCCGCTGCAACTGGCGCAGAGTGCGTACTGGCAGAGTCTGGGGAACATAGTGGCGACGGTGGTGGCGGCGGTGGTGGTGGTGGTGGGATTCCGGATGGGGGAGCCGGGGGTAGTGTTCTGGGTGGCGGTGACGAATGGGGTGAGGGTGGTGGTGGTGTTTCTGATGCAGATACCGGCGGCGCGGCGGGTGGTGCCGCAGTTCCGGATTGTGCTGAGTCTGGAGAGTATCGTGGCGCGGTCGCGATCGCTGATGCGGCTGGGGGTGTGGAGTTTTCTGGGTGGGTTGGGGTATTTGTTTTATTATGCGACGGATTCGATGCTGATTTCGAATCTAGACGAGCTGGGGCCGGAGAAGATTCTGGAGTACAACATCGGGCAGCGATGGGATCCGATCATTCGGATGCTGGCGGCGGGGTTTGCGGGGTCGCTGACACCTGCGTTGACGGGTATGGTGGCGCGTGGGGAGGGGGAGCGGCTGAAGGGGGCGCTGGTGGCGTCGACGCGGTATGCGGTGGCGGGAGGGCTGTTGCCGTGTGTGCTGCTGCTGGTGCTGGCGGAGCCGTTCATCACGGCGTGGGTGGGTGCTGGGTTTGCGGCGAGCAGTGTGCCGGTGCTGCGGATTATTCTGGTGGGGACGGCGGTGTCGCTGCCGACGATGATCGGGTATGAGACGCTGGTGGCGCTGGGGAAGATCGGGGAGGCGGTGATTTCGACGCTGGTGGGTGGTATCTGCAATGTGGTGCTGGCGGTGGTGTTTGTGAAGTATTTCGGTTGGGGACTGGAGGGGATTGCGCTGGCGTGTGTGCTGACGATGGGGTTGAGGAATCTGATATACACGCCGCTGCTGCTGATCCGGCATTCCGGGGTGGGAGCGGGGCGTTATTATTTGGACGGGGTGCTGAGGCCGATGGCGGGGGCGGCGGTGTTTGCGCTGGTGCTGGTGGTGGTGCGGCGTGTGGCGGCGCCTGAGACGCTGGCCGGGGTGATGGGGTGTTTTGCGGTGGGGGCGGTGCTTTATGTTCCGGTGGTGTGGTTCATTACTTTCCGAGCTGAGGATAAAGCGCTTGCCTTGAGGATGTGGACCAGGACAACTGAGCGGTGGCGGCGGCCCGCCTGAATGAATTAAAAGACACCATGGAACTGACGGTTCATCCACTTGAAGCGACGGTCGCGATCTGCACGTACAACGGCCGAGCGCGGATCGGGGACGTGATCAGGGCGTTGGCGAGGCAGACCCTGCCGAAGGGTTCGTGGGAACTGGTGGTGATTGACAATGCGAGCAAGGATGACACGCACGAGGTGGTGCGGGGTTTACTGGAGATGCTGCTGCCGGGGAACGGGAGGGTGGTGCTGGAGATGCGAGCGGGGTTGGCCTATGCACGGGCGCGCGCGGCTGCGGAGGCGCGGGGTCCGCTGCTGCTGTTTCTGGATGATGATACGGTGCCGGCGGAGGACTGGGTTGAGTGTGCGGTCCGGGTGTTCGCGGAGATCCCTGCGGCCGGGGTTGTCGGGGGCAAGGTGAGGCCGCGGTGGGAGGTGAGTCCGACGCCGCTGGCGGAGGCGGTGGCACCGTTTGCGCTGGCGATCTGCGATCGAGGGGATGAGCGGGTGCGGGTGGTGGAGGAAGGCGGGGGCGTGGTGGGGGCGGGGATGTGTGTGCGGACGGGGTTGCTGCGGGAGATTTACGCGGATCCGGCGGCACCGGCGCAGGTGACGGGACGGACGGGGTCGAATCTGATGAGCGGGGAGGATCTGGCGATTTCGGCGGTGGCTCGGCTGCGTGGTTGGGAGTGCTGGTACGAGCCGTCGATGGAGATTGAGCACATGCTTCCGGAGTCGCGGATGAAGGTCGAGTATCTGATGCGGCTGTACGAGGGGATTGGGAGGGGCCAGGCGGCGACGCGGAAGGTGTATGACTGGAAGGCACGGACGGTGCTGTCGTGGGCGATTGGGCTGAAGGATCTGGTGCGTTGGATTGGTGGGCGATTGAGCGGGCCCCGGCGAGGGGTAGATGAGGTGGGGAAGGAGTTGCATGAATTGAGTCAGCGGCAAAGGCTGGGGCGGGGGCTGCAGGCCTTGCGGTGGCCGAGGGGATGAGATTCGAGAAACGGGGAACGATGAACGGATGATGACGGGGATACTGTCGAGGGTGCGGTCGCTGGGGGCGACGTTGAAGCGTGAGAGCCGTCATGGGTGGGGGTATGCCGGGGCGTGGTTTTTCCGGAGGTTTTATTATCGGTATGTGCGGCCGCGGGTGGTGACGGTGGAGGAGGCGGGGAGTGGGGATTTCGAGAGGGGGCTGACGGTGCTGGTGCCGGCGGCGGAGAAGGATGCGGATTTGCTGGTGTTGTGTCTTGGGAGTGTCCGCGAGCATCTTGCGGGGCAGAGGCATGAGGTTTGGGTGGTGGCACCGGAGTCTGAATTGCTGAGGGCGGTGTGCGCGGAGGCGGGGGTGCGGTATGTGCTGGAGGATGAGGTGCTGCCGGTGCGGGCGCGGGAATTGCGGACGCGAGGATGGGTTGTACAGCAGCTGATCAAGCTGAACGCGTGGCGGCATGTGCCGACGGAAGATTATCTGGTGCTGGATGCGGACACGGTGTTTCTGAGGAAGCAGGTGTTTTTCCGCCGCGGTAGGACGGTGCTGAGGTATGCGGATCAGTATGAGTTGCTGTATGAGCGGTCGCTGACGATGATTCTGGGGGATCGGCCGCGGTTTCCGGTGTCGTTTGTGACGCACCACATGGTGATGAGCCGTGGGATTGTGGAAGCGCTGCTGAAGCAGATTGGGGAGCGGTTGGGAGCGGAGTGGTGGGATGGGCTGGTGCGGGTGATTGATGCGAATTCGATCAGTCCGATATCGTTTTCCGAGTTTGATCTGTACGGTAACTATGTGATGAACGATCCTGAGCTGCGGGGGCGGCATGTGCTGGAGTACTGGCATGGGGTGGATGCGCCGAACCGGGTGCCTGAGGAGGTGCTTGGAGCTGGGGAGGGGAGGCTGGCGGGGCGGAATTCGGTGTCGTTCCATCGGCATACGCAGTAGGGGCTGGGACGATGAGGTGGTTGTGGCGGTCAATTGCTGAGAGGCATCTTTGAGTTGAATTGAAGCGAGCTATGAAATCAGTGAATGCAGGCGGTCGGCATCTGGCCTTTCAGTGGGTGAGTCCGTATGAACCTGGGGACAGCCGCGGGGGATGGAAGTCGATGCAGTATTATCTGCTGCGGGCTTTGGAGGAGGCGCGGGGGCCGTCGCGGCGGCTGGCTCCGGTGGAGGTGCCTGAGGAGGCTGGTGCGAAGTGGGTGAGCCGGGTGTGGAAGAAGCTAGGGATACCGCGGTCGTATGCGTATTATTCGCCGACGCGGTTGAAGCGGTATGCGGGGACGGTGGAGCCGTTTCTGGCGGAGTTGCCTGGGGTTCCGGTGGTATTTTTCGGGGCGCTGCCGTTTGTGGCGTGCCGGCCTGCGGCGCCGTATTACATGTACACGGACGGGTGTTTTGCGATTCACTACTGGGAGTACAACAAGGATCATTCGCACCGGAGGGCGGACATTGAGCGGATCTGCCGGGAGGAGGCGGAGTTTATGGCGGGGAGTGCGGGGGTGTGGTGCTCGTCGCAATGGCTGGCGGAGCGGTTGACGCGGGAGTATGGGTTACCGGCTGGGCTGGCGCGTTTTGTGGGGACGGGGCCGGGGAATGTGCCTGCGGCTGGGGTGGGGAGTGTGGCGGGTGGTCGCGGGAAGACGGTGGTGATGATCGCGGCGGATTTTGAGCGGAAGGGCGGGAGGCTGGCGGTGGCGGCGGTGGCGGAGGCGAACCGGAGAGGGGCGGGATTGACGTTGCGGATCATTGGGGAGAAGCCTCCTGAGGGGGTGATGGGGGAAGGATTTGTGGAGTGGTGCGGGTGGTTGGATTTGCGGCAGGTGGAGGACCGGGTGAAGTTTGCGGAGGTTTTGTCGGAGGCTGGGCTGCATCTGCTGCTGAGCCGGAATGATTTGTCGCCGCTGGCGATCCCTGAGGCGTCGACGTACGGGGTGCCGACGCTGGCGACGGACGTGGGAGCGATTGGGGAGATGATTCGGCATGGGGAGACCGGGTGGGTGGTGCCGCGGGAAGCGGATGCGGTGGTGGTGGGGGGTTTGCTGGCGGAGATTTTCGGGGATGAGGGGCGATTGGGAGCGGCTGGTGCGGCGGCGCGGGAGCTGCAGGAGAGGGTATGGAACTGGCGGTCGGTGGCGGCGCGGTGTTTTGAGGGAGTGGCGTCAGGGGTGCGGTGAAATTGAGCGAAGCAGACGAATTGAGAGACATGAAGACACATCCGAGTATAGCGGTGGCGATTCCGACGCGTAATCAGTCGAACCTGTTGAGGGACGCGCTGGATTCTGTGTTTCGGCAGACGGTTCCGGTGGTGGACGTGGTGGTGTGCGATGATGCGGGGACGGACGATTGCGGGGCGGTGGTGGAGGCGTACCGCCGGGAGTTGCCGGCGGAGCAGGCGGGGGTGCTGAGGTATGTGAGGAATGAGGCGTGCCTGGGGATTGGGGGGAATTTTGACCGAGGGGTGAGGGAGGCGGCTGGGGAGTATGTGATCAAGCTGGACTCAGACGACATTTTGGAGCCGCGGTTTGCGGAGGTGCTGGGGGGCGCGCTGGAGGGGAACGAGCGCGCGGGATGGGCGCATGGGAATGTGATGAACATCCGTGAGGACCGGACGCCGCTGGCGCTGGCGCACACGAGGAAGCGGTCCGGGTATTACGGGGGAGGGGAGGCGTTGAGGGCGTATCTGCGGCACAATGATACCTGTCACTGTGTGATGATCCGGAAGCGGGCGTATCTGGAGGTGGGAGGGTACCGGCCGGAGATGACGACGGCTGAGGATTGGCTGTTGTGGCTGGAGATGCTGATGCGGGGGTGGGGTTATTGTTTTGTGGAAGAGGTGGTGGCGCAGATGAGGAAGTATGATGACCGGTGGGATCTGATGACGCGGCGGCGGCAGCGGTTTGTGGCGTCGATGGAGTATATGGAGGGGCATCTGGGGAGGCTGCTGGGTGAGGTGGTGCTGCCGGAGGGGTGTACGGGGGAGGAAGTGATGGCGGGGTTCCGGGCGACGGCGGCGAAGTTGTGCCGGGCGTCGGCGATGGATGAAGGGGATGGGGCGACGAGGCGGCTGTTGTTTGCGACGGCGGTGCGGTATGTGCCGACGGCGGGGAATCGAGTGGCGGCGGCTGTACTGGGGCCGTTGCCGCGCGGGGTGACGGTGAGGATGGCGGCGCTGGGGGGGATGCCGCGGGTACTGGCGCGGCGGGTGCTGACAACATTGAAGGGAGGGAGGCGTTCGTGAGTGTTGAGCGAGGCATGGGGGTCCTGCATGTGGCCCTTGATCCGGTGACTGGGCCGTGGAGCGTGATGCGGGAACTGGCGCTGGCGCAGGAGAGGAGCGGGAGGTATGGGAAGGTGGCGATGGGGGTGGTGGCGTCGAGCGAGTGGGGTGAGGCGTACCGGGAGGAAGCGCGGGGGTTGCCGGTGCGGGTGTTTGTGGCGGGGACTGGGGATGGGATTGGGACGGTGAAGTTTCTGAGGCAGCGGTGGCGGCGGCCGCCGATTGGGGAGTGGATTGAGGAGATGAGGGCTGGTGGGGTGGATCGGGTGGTGTGTCATTTTCACAATGCGTGGATGTCCGGGGTATTTCTGCCGCTGCCGGAGGTGGCCGGGGTGGCGGTGCGGGTGGTGGTGACGGTGCATGGGGTGAATGAGGCGTTTGAGGGGAAGCCGGTGAGGCGGATGCTGCACCGGTGGATGGCTGGGAGGCTGGTGCGTTACGGGGCGCGATTGACGTCTGTGGATGCTGGGAATCTGGAGCGAGCGGAGCGGGTGCTGGGGTTGCCTGGGGAGCGGTTTACGGTGATTGCGAACGGGGTGGCGCCTGGAGGGAAGGGGTCGAGGTGGAGCGGGGAGGGGGAGCTGGTGCTGGGGCATCTGGGATCGATGACGGAGCAGAAGGGATGGCGGATGGCTGCGGAGGCGGTGCAGCGGGTGGCGGCGACGGGGCGGCGGGTGCGGTTGCTGATGGCTGGGGAGGGACCGGATGACGAGGAGGCGCGTGTGGTGGCGGCGGGGTCCGGGGGGGTAGTTGAGTTTCTGGGGCGAGTGGGGAGGCCGAGGGAGGAGTTTCTGCCGAGGATTCACGGGTTGGTGGTGATGTCGCGGCATGAGGGATTGCCGATGTCGATGATTGAGACGATGGCGCAGGGGACGCCGGTGGTGGCGACGGCTGTTGGGGGGATACCTGATGCGCTGGCGGGCGGGCGGGCGGGGGTGCTGGTGGAGCGGACGGTGGAGGCGCTGGCGGAGGTGCTGGAGCGTTGGTATGACGAGCCTGGGGAGTGGCGCGGGCTGGCGGAGGGAGCGGGGAGCGTTTTTGCGGAACGGTTTGCGATTTCGCGGATTGTGTCGGATTACGACGGAGTTTACGCAGGGGCATTCTTATGACAGGAGACCGGATCAGCATACTCATTCCGACGCGCAATCGTCCGGGGATACTGCGTCGAACGCTGGACGAGCTGCTGGGGCGGGGGTTCGGGGGGTATCCGCTGCTGGTTTACGACGATGCGTCGGACGAGCCTGAAGCGATTGCGGCGGTGGTGGCGGTGTGGCCAGGGGGGCGCGTGGTGCACGGGAAGAAGCGCGGCGGGCAGGCGACGGGGCGGAATAGCCTGTTGAGGGCGGCGGCGACTGATTTTGCGCTGATGCTGGATGACGATAGCTGGCCTGAGGACCGGGGGTTATTCGAGGCGGCGGCGGATGAGATGAGCGGGGCGGGGATCGGGGTGGGGACGTTTCAGTATCGATCGCTGGCGGACGGGAAGCTGTCGATACCTGAGGGGGAGGGGAGGGGACGAGTGATGAGTTTTCTGGGTGGAGCGAGCCTTTTTGATGTGAAGCAGGTGCTGGGGGTGGGAGGGTTTCTGGAGCCGCTGGTGTATGGTTATGAGGAACCGGAGCTGAGTCTGCGGCTGTGGCTGAACGGGGTGCGGATCGAGCAGTTTCCGGCGGTGGTGGTGGCGCACAATCATTTTGAGACGCCGGATGAGAAGCGAGACTACCGGGAGTATGATTATTATTATGCGCGGAACAGCATCCTGATGTCGGCGATGAATTTTCCGCTGGTGCTGGGGTTGCCGCACGGGATTTTCCGGTCGGTGCGGCGGTCTTTGTACCGGCGGCGGAACACGTGGGCGAAGGTGAGAGGGACTGTGGCTGGGGTGGTGGATACGTTTCGGATGGGTGCGATGCGTAAGCCGTGCGGGATTGCGAAAGCGTGGGAATGGATTAAGGGGAGGCCGTCATGAATGCGATTGAACCTGCGGGAGCTGACCCGGATGATTTTGAAGGCCGTGCGATTGTGATTCCGAAGAAGCGGATGAAGGATCGGCTGAAGGATCAGCGTGAGGCTGAGGGTGTGGACCGGGGGTATCTTGATAGTTTCTGGGATATGAACGCTCCTGGGTACGAGTGGGTGCTGCTGCTGTTCGGGATGGTCTGTTGTGCTATGCTGCACCTGACGCCGGTGCTGCAGTCATCGATGGCGGTGCCGCTGACGGGGGCGATGGCGTTTTTGTGTTATTTGTCGCCGCTGTCGGCCTTTTTCTTTCTGGGATGCAATCAGTTTCTGCCGTACATGGACGGGGCGGCGCTGAATCCGGCGCAGATTGGGAGTATGGTGTGGCTGCCGGCGGCGCTGGTGAGGTATCGCAAGGTGGATCTGAAGGGTTTCCGGCATTTTGTATGGATGGTGCCCTGGCTGGGCTGGCATTCGCTGATGATGGGTGAGAATCTGCTGGCTTATGACAGTGAGTATCTGAAGGCATTTGCCTATGCGGTGATCGGGCTGCAGATGGCGAACGAGGCGAAAGGGAGGTATTTATTGTGCATTGTGGGCTTGGTGTGCGGCACGCTGATGGTGGGGTTTGCGTACTGGGGATTGAATCTGGGATTGCCGGTGCAGGTGAATGACTGGGGGCAGGACCGTGAAGGGTTTCAGCGGATGGGGAGTGTGCGTGCGGATGCGGTGATGGTGTGGCCTGCGCTGCTGATTGGTTTTGCGGGGATTCTGGGGATTGCGGGGAGTTTCGGGACGAGTTTTGCGAGGCGGATGCCGCCGTGGTGGCTGGTGCCTGCGGTGCTGGCGGCGGGGTTTGTGACGCTTCCGCCGCTGGCGGCGACGATGACGCACGGGGCATTTGCCGGGCTTGGGATTATTGTGGTGGTGTTTCTGGCGGCGATGTATTCGCCGGTTAGGAACAAAGGGGTGGACAATTCGGCGTTTCGGTCGCGGATGAATGCGCTGATCCTGCTGCTGGCGGTGGGGGCGGTGGTGATGTATGCGGTGGATGCATTCGGGATGCGGTCACGGGCGGAGGCGTTGTCGAATCATTTCGAACACCAGTCTGGCGAGATGGGGGCGGCGGCGTCGAGGACGGACGTGTGGAACGATGCGATCGATACGATCATGCGTTACCCGCTGACCGGCTATAAATTTGTGGGCGGAAAGGAGAACATTACGAGTCACTATGCGGCGGATGGGTTTTATCTGGCGCACAGTGTGTTTCTGGATTACGGGAGGTATGGGGGAATTCCGGGGCTGGTGTTTGTGACAATGTTTCTGTTTGCTCCGGCATGGAAGTTGTGGCGACATCCGAACCGGATGCAATTCACGGCATTTTTCATGGTGTTTGTGGCGGTGTTCACGTTTTGGATGGTGCTGTCGTTTCAGTTTTACAAGACGGTGTGGTCGTTCTGGGCGCTGATGATGGTGGCGAGCGACATGCCGTCGGAGAAGAAAGTGACGCTTGGTGACGCGGAGGCGGAAGCGGAGGCGGAGGCCAAAGCCAAAGCGAAGGCGGAAGCTGAGGCGAAAGCGAAAGCTGAGGCTGAGGGGAAGGGGAAAGAGGGTGAACTGCGGGGCCTTGCGGCTGTCTGACTGATCATGTGGTGGGTATTTCAGATTGGGGCGCGGGAGCACTATGCGGTGCCGCGTGCGCTTGCGAAGGTTGGATTGCTAGGGGGTGTGGTGACGGATTTCTGGGTGCCATCGGGGAGCCGGACGGAGAAGTTTTACCGGTCGCAGCGGATGCGGGACCGGTATCATCCGGAGTTGAGCGGGGCTGGGGTGCAGGCGTTCAATCTGCGGATGGGAGCGTTTGAGGCTGGGTTGCGGTTGCGGCGGCCTGGAGGGATGCGGGCGGTGATGGCGCGGAACGAGCGGTTTCAGCGATTGGCGGTGAAGCGGCTGAGGCGGTTGCCGGACGGGGGTGAGGTGACGGTGTTTTCGTACAGTTATGCGGCGCGTGAGATATTCCGGTATGCGCGGACGAGGGGATGGCAGACGGTGCTTGGGCAGATTGATCCCGGGCCTGAGGAGGAGCGGATTGTGCGTGAGGAGTGGGAGAGGGAGTCGCGGTTGAAGGCTGAGTGGGAGCCGGCGCCGGAGCGGTACTGGAAGTTGTGGCGGGAGGAGGTGGCGTTGTCGGACCATGTGCTGGTGAATTCGGAGTGGTCGAGGGAGTGTCTGGGCAAGGACGGGGTGCCTGGGGAGAAGCTGCATGTGCTGCCGCTGGTGTTCAGTCGTGATGAGGGTTCTGGAGGAGAGGGGAGCGGGGTGCTGGTGGATGCGGCGGGCAGTCGGATTGGGGATGGAGGTGGGGATGGTAAGCGGTTGAGGCTGTTGTTTCTGGGGCAGATCAATTTGAGGAAGGGGGTGGCGAGGCTGCTGGAGGCGATGAGGCTGCTGAGGGATGAGCCTGTGGAATTGATTCTGGCGGGGCCGAGTGCGATTGATCCGTCAGCATGGGCTGATCTGCCGGCGGTGAAGTGGGTGGGGGCGGTACCGCGGAGCCGGGTGGCGGAGTATTACCGGGATGCGGATTTGTTCATCCTGCCGACGTTGTCTGACGGGTATGCTCTGACGCAGCTGGAGGCGATGTCGCACGGGTTGCCGGTGCTGGCGTCGCGTTACTGCGGGGAGGCGGTGCTGGCTGGGGAGAATGGATTCATTATTGAGGAGGTGTCTGCGGAGGGGATAGCGGCGGCGATACGGGCGGCGCGTGGGCAATTGCCGCTGCGAGGGGTGAGGGCCCCGGATTTCACGCTGGAGGATCTGGGGAGGGAGTTGCGGGTATTGCAGCGGGGTCGCCGGGCGGGTGTGGGAGCAGGCGTACGGGGTTGAGGAGGAGGCGGTGATGGCGCGAGTGATGAGAGAGCAACATGAGAAGAGAACCAGCATGAAGGTGGCATTGATATTCAGTTCGTATGGTCCGTATCATCTGGCTCGGCTGGCGGGATGCCGCGGGCGGTGCGAGGTGGTGGGGATTGGTGGCGGGGGGAACTGCAAGGAGTATGCGTGGGATCATGATGAGCCGGAGGGGGCTGGGTTGAGGGTAGTGAATCCAGGAGGGCCGGTTGGAGGGCTGGGGAGGGTGGAGTTCCGGGATCGATTGCGGCGGGAGCTGGAGGGAGCTGGGGTGGATGTGGTGGCGGTGCCTGGGTGGGCGGACCGGCTGGCGCTGGAGGCGATGCGGTGGGCCCTTGAGCGCGGGAAGCCGGTGGTGATGATGTCGGAGACGTCTGGACTGGACCGGCCGTCGGGAGGGTGGAAGGGATGGGTGCGGCGGCGGCTGGTTGGGTTGAGCGGAGCGGCGCTGGTTGGAGGGAGTCCGCATCGGGAGTTTATGATCGGACAGGGGATGAGGAGGGATGCGGTGTTTCTGGGGTATGACGCGGTGGGCAATGGTTATTACGAGGAGGAGAGTGCGCAGTGGCGGGCGCGGGATGGCGAGCGGCAGCGGTATTTTCTGGCGTCCAACCGATTCATTGAGAAGAAGAACCTGTTCAGGCTGCTGGATGCGCAGGCTGGGTATGCCTCCGGGATGGGGGATGGGGAGGCTGGGGGCGGGTGGCCGCTGGTGCTGCTGGGGGATGGGGAGTTGAAGGGGGAGCTGGTGGCGCATGCTGAGCGTCTTGGGTTGAGGGTGGTGCCGGGGGCGCCATGGGAGGGGGAGGTGAGTGACGCTGGGGCGCGGACGGTGTATTTTCCGGGGTTTCGGCAGATTGGGGAGCTGCCGCGGTTTTATGCGCATGCGGGAGCGTTTGTGCATGCGAGCACGAAGGAGCAGTGGGGTTTGGTGGTGAATGAGGCGATGGCGTGCGGAGTGCCGGTGGTGGTGTCGGAGCGGTGCGGGTGTGCGCCGGATCTGGTAGTGAACGGGGAGACGGGGTATGCCTTTAACCCGCTGGATGCGGAGGCTCTGAAGGGCTTGCTAGGGAAGATGGCGGGGATGCCGGAGGAAGCGCGGGTGGCGATGGGTGCGGCGGGGCGGAGACGGATTGCGGAGTGGGGTCCGGAGCGGTTCGGGGAGGGATTGGCGGGGGCGGCGGAGAAGGCGCTGGCGGTGGGGGCGAAACGAGCAGGCGTGCTGGATCGTGCGCTGCTGAACCTGCTGTGCTGCCGGTGAAGATAGGGCTGGTGACATCGTCGGTGACGCGGCAGGGGGGTGGGATTTTCTTTGCACTGCGGAGTCTTGGGAAGGCATTGGGAGAGCAGGGTGGGGTGGAGGTAGAGGTGCATGGGGTGGCGGATGGGGGGTGGGCGGAGGATGGGGAGAGCTGGAAGCCGTTGCGGTGTGAGGCGCATGCCGGGAGGGGGCCTGCGGGGCTGGCGTGGGCTCCGGGGATGGGAGGGGCGCTGCTGGCGGGGGGGTATGACCTTCTGCATACGCACGGGATCTGGCAGTGGCCGTCGGCTGCGGTGTCGCGGTGGCACCGACGGGCGGATGGTCCGTATGTGGTTTCGCCGCACGGGATGCTGGATCCGTGGGCGGTGAGGCAGTCACGGTGGAAGAAGCGGCTGGTATCGGTTTGTTATGAGAGTGCGCATTTGAGGGAGGCTGGGTGTCTGCATGCGTTGTGCGAGGCGGAGGCGGAGGCGATTCGAGCGTATGGATTGAGGCAGCCGATCGCGGTGATTCCGAACGGGGTGGATCTTCCGGAAGGGGAGGTGGAGGTGAGAGGCGAGGAGCGGCTGATGCTGTTCATGGGGCGATTGCATCCGAAGAAGGGGTTGCCGAATGCGTTGCGGGCGTGGGCGGCGAGGCGCGGGGAAGCGAAGAGGGGAGGGTGGCGGATGGTGGTGGCTGGGTGGGATCAGGGCGGGCATGAGGCGGAGTTGAAGCGGCTGGCGACGGAGAGCGGATTGGTTTGGGCGGATATGGCGGCGGCGGAGCTGGTGAGGGGAGGCGTGATGCCGGAGGCGGAGGTGGTGTTTGCGGGGCCGGCGTTCGGGGAGGTGAAGGATGCGCTGCTGCGGCGGGTGTCGGCATTTGTGCTGCCGAGTTTCAGCGAGGGGTTGCCGATGTCGGTGCTGGAGGCCTGGGCTTACCGGCTGCCGGTGGTGATGACGGAGCACTGCAATCTGCCGGAAGGGTTTGCGGCGGGAGCGGCGGTGAGGACGGGGACGGGGGTTGAAGAGATTGCGGCCGGGTTCGGGGAGGTTTTCGGGTGGGGTGGAGAAAGTCTCAGCCTGATGGGAGAGAGGGGCCGGGCGCTGGTGGAGCGATCGTTCACGTGGGGTGCGTGTGCGGCGCAGATGGCTGAGGTGTACCGGTGGGTGCTGGGGGCGGGGGGGAAGCCCGCGTGTGTGACTAACTGAAACGAAGCAATAACTTATGGAAGGCAACCGTTCTCTGTTGATCCGCATGTTGAGGTATGTGCCGGACCGGCTGGCGCGGGTGACGGATTCGACGCGGTTCATTCCTGAGATCGACGGGTTGCGGTTTGTGGCGATCATGTCGGTGGTGTGGTATCACCTGCTTGGGGTGATCAGTGTGAGGAAGCTGGGGAGCTGGGAGCCTGCGGCGTTTGACGGGATTCCGGTATTCAGCACGCTGACGAGCGGCCATTTCGGGGTGCCGCTTTTTTTTGTGATCAGCGGATTCATTCTGGCGGTGCCGTTTGCGTATCAGCATCTGAAGGAAGCGCCGGCGAAGCCGCTGAAGCAGTATTATCTGAGGAGGCTGTCGCGACTGGGGCCGCCATATGTGGTGTGGCTGTGCATTCTGTTTGCGGCGCAGGTGCTGCGTGGTCAGGCGCCGCTGTCTGACTGGCCGCACCTTGCGGCGAGTCTCGGGTATGTGCACAACATGGTGTATGGAGTTGGCAGCACGATCATGTCCGGGGCGTGGTCGCTGGAGGTGGAGGTGCAGTTTTACTGTATTGCACCGTTGCTGTGCAAAGTGTATCTGATGAAGGGACGGGTGGTGCGGCGCGCGGTGCAGTTTGCGGCGATACTGGCGGCGGGCTGGGCGATTGAGGAATGGATGCCGCAGACGGAGGAGCGGTGGAACGGGAATGCGTGGCAGATGTCGGTGCTGAATTACTTCGGGTATTTCATGGCAGGTCTGCTGCTGGCGGATCTGCATGTGAGCCGTGAGAAGCGTGAGGATGGGTTGGCGGTGAGGTTGGGCTGGGATGCTGCTGCGGTGGCGGCATGGGCGTGGGCGTGGACGCACGTGAAAGGGGGGAGTGGGTATCAGATTCTGCTGCCGGTGGCGGTGCTGGTGGCGTATCTTGGGTCGATGCGGGGGTTGGTGTTCAGCACGATCTTCCGGAACAAGCTGATCTATACGATCGGGGGAACGTGTTATACGATTTATCTGTGGCATCAGCCTGTGCTGATGGCGTGGGGGCGCTACGGGCTGCCGCGGTTCTGGCGTGAGGAGTGGTCGCTGGGGGCGAATGTGGCGCTGCAGGCGGTGCTGGCGACGCTGCTGGTGCTGCCGGTGTGTGCGGTGCTGTTTGTGTTTCTGGAGAAGCCGTTCATGAAGCCGAGGTGGTGGGTGAGGAGTGGTGGCGAGGGGAGGGAGGGGCGGTGAGTTTCGGGGAGATGCGCAGCGCGGGTGCGATGCGGTCTGGGGTCCTAACAATAAAGATGCCGTGATTGACCTTTCCCAATTCAGGAACGATGGGTTTTCGCGTGGGGAGCCTGCGTGGAAGGAAGCGGTGTGGTGGGTGGTGCGGGCGGTGTTTTTCGCGCATGCGGTGCCGGTGCCTTCTGCGATCAAGGTCGTGCTGCTGAGGTTCTTCGGGGCGAAGGTGGGGAGGGGGGTGGTGATCCGGTCGCGGGTGAACATTACGTTTCCGTGGCGGTTTGAGTGCGGGGATGATGTGTGGATAGGGGATGAGGTGCTGATTCTGAGTCTGGACCGGGTGAAGCTAGGGTCGAGTGTGTGTGTGTCGCAGCGGGCGTTTTTGTGTACGGGGTCGCATGATTTCGGGAAGGTGGGGTTTGATCTGATCACGAGGCCGATTGTGGTGGGTGACAGTTGCTGGATCGGGGCGCAGGCGTTTGTGGCTCCTGGGGTGACGTTTGGAGCGGGGAGTCGGTGTGGAGCGGGGGCGGTGGTGACGCGGGATGTGGGGGCAGGTGAGAGTGTGAATGGTGTGCCGGCGCGGCCGGGTGCTGTGAAGCGAGCGGAGAGCTGAACGACTGAGACTGTGCATATTGTATTTGCGAATCAGTATTATCCTCCGGATGTGGCCCCGACTGGGGTGATGCTGGAGGCGGTGGCGACGGAGCTGGTGCGGCGCGGGCATACGGTGACGGTGCTGGCGGCGACTGGGGGGTATGGAGGTTCCGGGGATGCGGTGGAGACGTTAGGGGGAGAGAAGGGGGTGCGGGTGAGGCGGATGAAGGCGTTGTCGTTCGGGCGGGCATCGAAGCTGGCGAAGCTCCTGGATTATGCGTCGTATTATGTGGCGATGGTGCCGAGGCTGCTGATGGTGGGGCCGCGTCCGGATGTGATGGTGGCGCTGACGACGCCGCCGTTTTTGTCTGTGCTGGTGCGGGTGGCGAGCCGGCTGCGGGGAGCGCGGCATGCGCACTGGGTGATGGATGTTTATCCTGACGTGATGCTGGGGCACGGGATGATCCGTGAGGGTGGGTTGATGCATCGGTTGCTGGGAGTGGTGGCGCGGTTCGGGTTTGGGGGGAGGCGGAGTGTGGCGGTGCTTGGGCTGGGGCCGGATATGGCGGAGAAGCTAGCGGCGTATTGCGGGGCGGGGAGGAAGGCTGAATGGGTAGCGTTGTGGGAGACGGCGGGCCGGAAGGCTGGGGAAGGGGAGACGGAGGCGTTGCGGAAGGCGCGGGGATGGGGGGAAGGGGAGACGGTGTTTCTGTATTCCGGGAACATGGGGTTAGGGCATTGTTTCGGGGATGTGATTGCGGCGGGGCGGCGATTGAGCGGCGAGGGGGTGCGACTGGCGTTTTTCGGTAGAGGCGGGCGGCGGCGGGAGGTTGAGATGGCGGTGAAGGAGGGGGACTGGGGTGTGGCGGTGCCTGTGATGGGGGATTATGTGGCGCAGGAGGAATTGCCGGCGCATCTGGCGAGCGGGGATGTGCATCTGGCGTCGCTGGATCCGCGATGGGATGGGACGATGGTTCCGAGCAAGCTGCAGGGGATTTTCTTTTCGGGAAGGCCGGTGCTGTTTACGGGGTCGGCGACGAGCAGTATTGGCCGCTGGATCCTGGAGAGTGGGGCTGGGTGGGTGTGTGCGCCCGGGGATGAGGAGGCGCATGTGGCGGCGATGCGGGAGGCGCGGGATCCGGGGGTGCGGGCGCGGATGGGAGCGGCGGCGCGGGCGTATGCGGAGCGGCATTTCAACCGGGCGATCAATGTGCCGCGGGTGGCGGAAATTCTGACGGGCGGGGTTGAGAGATGAGGCGGGATGGAGGAGAGAGGGGAGAGAAGCGAGAGAACTCAATACGACAAAAGCGATGGCAACGGCACTGATTGGACATAGTGGGTTTGTGGGCGGCAATCTGCGGCGGCAGCATGCCTTTGATGCGCATTACCGGTCGACGGATATTGGGGAGATGGCGGGTCGAGCGTATGATCTGGTGGTGTGTGCGGGGGTGCAGGCGGTGAAGTGGCGTGCGAATCGGGAGCCGGAGTGGGATCGGGAGGGGATTGAGCGATTGAAGGCGGTGCTGGGGACGGTGGAGGCTGGGAGGTTTGTGCTGATCTCTACGGTGGATGTGTATCCTGCGCCGGTGCGGGGGACGGAGGATGAGGTGCCGGCACCGGTGGAGGCGTACGGGCGGCACCGGCTGGAGCTGGAGGGGTGGGTGGCGGAGCGGTTTGAGGATCACAGCATTGTGAGATTGCCGGGGTTGTTCGGGGACGGATTGAAGAAGAATGTGATTTATGATTTTCTGCATGAGCGTGCGGACATGATTGCGGGGATGCATCCGCGGGGGAGTTTTCAGTATTACTACCTAGACCGATTGTGGGCGGATCTGGAGCGTGCGAGGGAGTCGGGGATACGGTTATTGAATGTGGCGACGGCTCCATTGGAGACGCGGGAGATTGCGGAGAGGTGTTTTCCGGGTGTGGAGCTGAAGGAATCTGCGGCGGTGGCTGGGAGTTATGATTTCCGGTCGCGGCACGCGGCGGAGTGGGGTGGACGTGACGGGTATCTGTACAGCAGGGAGCAGTGTCTTGAGGATCTGGGGCGGTGGCTGGAGCGGTGGCGGGGTGCGGATGCGGTGAGGAGAGAGCAACTTTCGCCAGCGCCT
Organism: Verrucomicrobiaceae bacterium; assembly: GCA_027486335.1. GTDB lineage: Bacteria > Verrucomicrobiota > Verrucomicrobiia > Verrucomicrobiales > V1-33 > V1-33. The sequence continues at coordinate 49,010 of JAIXPK010000178.1, forward strand.
GGGGCATGAATCTGAGTGTTTCGCAGATCGCGTGGCAGCCGGGGGAGGATGGGGAGGCGCATGGATTGCTGAGAGGGATGGGGATTGGAGTGCTGGAGGCGGCACCGACGCGGCATTTTCCGTATGGGCTGGATGTGGTTAGTGAGGAGGAGTTGATAGGGCTGCGGCGGGGTGCGGAGGGAGCGGGGATGAGGTTCGGGGCGATGCAGGCGCTGTTGTTTTCGAAGGCGCGTGAGGAGGGTCAGCCGACGCGGACGGGGCATTTGTCGGTGTTCGGGACGGAGGCTGTGCGGGGTGAACTGGTGGCGTATCTGAAGCGTGTGATTGATGCGGCGGCGGTGCTGGGAGCGGGGCCTCTGGTGTTTGGGTCGCCGGGGAACCGGCGGCGCGGAGGATTGGATGAGGAGGCGGCGCGGGAGATGGCGGTGCCGGTGTTCCGGGAGCTGGGTGAGTATGCGGCGGGGCGCGGGTGTGTGGTGGCGTTGGAGGCGAATCCTGTGGATTACGGGTGTGACTGGCTGACGGGGATTGAGGCGGTGGGTGAGTTTGTGGCGGTGGTGGATTGTCCGGGGGTGCGGGTGCACTGGGACTGCGGGTGTGTGCGGTTGAATGGGGAGGATGCGCTGGGATTGCTGGAGCGGATGGCACCGGTGCTGGCGCACTATCATGTGAGTGTGCCGTTTCTGAAAGAGCCTGGAGAGGATGGATTTCCGCACCGGGAATGTGCGGGGTTGCTGCGGGCGGCGGGTTATGAAGGGCTGGTGAGTCTGGAGATGGGGCGGAGTGCGCGGGGATTGGACGGGCTGCGGGAGAGTGCGGCGAAACTGCTGGAGTGGTACGCATGAGTGCGGGGGCGACCGAGTGCGATGCGCTGGTGATCGGGGGCGGCTTTTTCGGCTGCATGACGGCGGCGCAGCTGCGGCGGTACTATCCGAAGGTGGTGCTGTGCGAGATGAGCGGGTCGCTGCTGGGGAGGGCATCCTATCACAATCAGGCGCGGGTGCACAACGGGTATCACTATCCGCGGAGCCTGCTGACGGCGCTGCGGTCGCACGTGAATTTTCCGATGTTTGTGGAGGCGTTCCGGAGCGCGGTGGTGGATGATTTCGAGAAGCTTTATGCGGTGCCGCGGCAGCTTTCGAAGGTGAGTGCGGCGCAGTTTGCGGCGTTTATCCGTCGCGTGGGGGCTCCGATCAGGGTGTGCAGCGGGCCGTTGCGGAAGCTGTTTGATGCGACGCTGATCGAGCAGGTGTTCACGGTGGAGGAGTATGCGTTTGATGCGGTGGAGCTGGCGCGGATCTCTGCGGTGATGCTGGAGGAGGCGGGGGTGGAGGTGCGATTGGGGTGCGAGGTGAGGGCGTTGGAGCGGCGTGGAGAGGACGGGTTTGATGCGGTGGTGGGGGCTGAGGGTGCGGGGTTGCGGGCGGGGCGGGTATTCAACTGTGCGTATTCGAGAGTGAATCACAATCTGCGGCTGGCGGGGCTGGCTCCGACGCGATTGCGGCATGAGATTGCGGAAATGTGTCTGATGGTGCCGCCGCCTGAGCTGGAGAAGGTGGGGGTGACGGTGATGTGCGGGCCGTTTTTTTCGTGCATGCCGTTTCCGGCGCGAGGGTTGCACACGCTGAGTCATGTGCGGTACACGCCGCACACGTGGTGGCTGGACGAGGATGACGGGGCACCGGATCCGTATGCGGTGATGGGGCGAGCCGGGCTGGAGACGGCGTGGCCGTTCATGGTGCGGGATTCGCAGCGGTATCTGCCGTGTCTGCGGGGGGCGGAGTACCGGGACAGTCTGTGGGAGGTGAAGACGGTGCTGCCGCAGCATGAAGGAGACGACGGGCGGCCGATATTGTTTCAGCGGGCGAAGGAAACGCCCCGGTGGATCAGTATCATGGGTGGCAAGATCGACAATATTTTCGACTGTCAGATGGAGCTTGACCGTGAACTTTCCGAATCGCCATGTCCCTGAATAACCGATTTGTATCCGTGGTGCTGCCGGTGCACGATGCCGGGCCGGTGCCACCGAGGCTTGCGGAGCTGCACGCGCTGCTGGATGCGCAGTGTGCGAACTACGAGATTGTGCTGGTGGACGACGGGTGCAGTCCGCCGCTGGAGAAGTTGCTGGCGATCGAGCTGCGGACGCTGCGGTGTTTGAGGATTCTGACGCTGTCGTGCGCGTTCGGCGGGGAGGCGGCGATCCGGGCGGGGCTGCAGAGTGCGATTGGGGATGTGGTGGTGGTCATGGAGTTGTCGCTGGATCCGGTGGGGGTGATCCCGGAGATGCTGGGGCTGACGGAGAAGGGGCACGGGGTGGTGATCGGGGTGCCGGAGTCGCGGTTTGACGAGTATCCGCTAAGGCGGTTGTTTTCGCGGGTGTTTCACGGGTTGAACCGTGTGTTTACGGGGACGGAGATGTATCCTGGGTCGTCGTGGTTCCGGGCGATGTCGCGGTCGGCGCTGAATGCGCTGGTGGTGTCGCAGTTTGACAGTCTGCCGTTCCGGCATGCGACGGTGAGCATCGGGTTCAATCCGGTGGTGCTGAAGTACCGGAGAGCCCCTGTGTCGGGGCGGGCGCCGAGGCCGTCGTTTTTCAAGGATGTGAGGCAGGGACTGGATGTGCTGTTTACGGAGAGCAGTGCGCCGCTGACGGTGATGACGCTGGCGGGGTGTCTTGGAGCGCTGGTGAGCGTGCTGTTTCTGCTGCCGCTGTGGTTTCTGCTGTTTGTATTTCTGACGGTGTTCGGGCAGTATGTGCACCGGAAGCTGGCGAGGTTTCAGTCTAGGCCTGCGTATATTGTGATGAACGAGGCGAGCAGTGCGGTGGAGGTGCGGGATGCGGGGAGAAGGAACATTGTGAGTGAATCTGTATGAGTGAGGATCCGACAGCAGGATGGGAGGTGCCGGCGTTCCGCACGGAAGTCCTCAGGGAGAAGCGGTCGCGTTATGCGGCGGCTGTGTTTGTGATCAACGAGGGGGAGCGGGTGCGGACGCAGTTGGGGAAGATGGTGGCATTGAGCGGGGAGATTGACCTTTTGGTGGCGGATGGAGGGAGCACGGACGGGTCGCTTGACGCGCCTTTTCCTGCGTCGTGCGGGGTGAGGGCGGTGCTGACGAAGACGGGGCCTGGTAAGCTGAGTGCGCAGATGCGGATGGCGATGGCGTGGGCGATGCGCGAGGGGTATGAGGGGCTGGTGGTGATTGACGGGAACAACAAGGATGATTCGTCGGCGATTCCGGCGTTCATGCGGGCGCTGGACGAGGGTTATGACCATGTCCAAGGGAGCCGGTACGTGCCGGGTGGGAGGGCGATCAACACGCCCTTTTCGAGGCACTGGGGGGTGAAGCTGCTCCATGCGCCGATGATCAGTCTGGCGGCGGGGTCGAGGTGCACGGACACGACGAACGGATTCCGGGCGTACAGCCGGAAGTTTCTGCTGGATCCGCGGGTGCAGCCGTTCCGGGAGGTGTTTGCGACGTATGAGCTGCATTATTATCTGGCGATCCGGGCGTCGCGGCTGGGATTCCGGACGTGCGAGCTGCCGGTGACGCGGGAGTATCCTGCGGACGGGAAGGTGCCGACGAAGATCTCGGGCTGGCGCGGGAATGTGAACATCCTGAAGTTGCTAGGAAAGGCGTGTCTGGGGAAATACAATCCTCCGGGGTGATGGGGTTGCGGAGATGTTTCAAGTGTTTCCTGAAGGCAGAAGCCGATGGACTTCTGACGTTTGTCAGATGAAGATCACGCTGAAATGTGACTGGTGCGGTCCGGTGCTGCACGGCGCGTTGCGACTGGAGGAGATGCTATTGGGAGACCAGTGTGGATTTTTCAGTTCAAGACACTACACCTAGAAACGATATGTTCAAATCACTGCAAGCAGGACGGGCGATCGCGGCAATTCTTGTGATGCTCTGTCATGTCGGAGGTGCGATAGCCTCTGAGAAGTACTTTGGGATCAGCGGGTTCCGGACAGCCTTTGGATACGGGTCTGGCGGGGTGGAGTTTTTCTTCGTCCTGAGCGGATTCATCATTTACTACGCGCATCGGAACGACCTTTCGAAGCCTGGAAAGATCAAGTCGTACGTGTTGAAGCGAACGGTGCGAGTGTATCCGATTTATTGGATTGTGTTTTTAGTGGCGTATGGTGGGGCGTGTTTGAGTCCGGCGACCCGGGAGCAGGCTCTGCTGGATCCGGTTACGTTCGTCAAGTCCCTGTTACTGGTTCCGCAGAATCCGGAGGTGGTTGGCGGGAGCGGTGCGCCTGTGCTTGGGGTGGCGTGGACGCTGCAGTACGAGATGATGTTTTACGCTGCCTTCGGGTTGGCGATCATCAGCCGCATTGCTGGGGTGGGGCTGATCTGTTGTTTTGTGGTGGCGAAGATTGTGAGCGCGACAAGCGGCGGGCTGGTGTTTCCGTGGTCGTTCGTGCTGAGCGATTATATCTATCTGTTTATATTCGGCATTGTGGTGGCGTGTGTGGTGCTGAGGCGTGAGATCGGGATGCGAGCGGGATCGGTTTTTCTTTATGCAGGTGTTGCTGGCTGTGTTGTGCATGCTGTCAGTACGATGGTGGATCGACCGATGAGCAAAGGACTCGAGGTGCCGTTTCTGGGGTTATCGAGTGCGGCGGTGGTGCTGGGAATGGTGGTTTACGAGAAGCACGGGCGTGCGGTGCTGGCGCATCGGTTTTTTCAGTTGTTTGGAGATGCGTCGTATTCGCTGTATCTGATCCATTTTCCGGTGATCACGATCTTGTGCAAGGTGTCGATGCGGGCTGGATTGAAGGGGATGGGATTTGGCGGGGCGATGATTGCCTTTGTGGTGATGGTGGTGTGCTGCATGGTTGCCGGTGTGGTGCTGCACAAGGCGGTGGAGAAGCCGATTACCGGGTATTTGAGGCGTCTGACTCGGCCTGCGGGCAGCGACAGGCGAGTGAGCGAGTGAGCGATGACGGGCGGGGAATGGCCCGAGGGTGCCCGGGAATGAGGGCGGAGGGGCTGGCAGAAAGTTATTCTGTCAGGACGAGGAGGGAGTAGCCACCCATGAGTCTGGCGGCCCATTTTTTGGAGAACGCGGAGATGATACGGCGCGGGACGTTTGCGATGGAGCGCTTGAGGCTTGGGTGGAGGCTGGAGAGGGCCAATCCGCCATCTGTGAGGAAGGAGTCGATGATTTTGTGGCCTGTACCGGAGAGGCTTGCGAGCGCTGATTCTGCGGTGAAGTACTGGATGTGGCCGACGCTTTCGCGTGCACTGATGACGGAGCCTCGGATGACGGAGGAAGCGTGGATGTCGAGGGGGATGTGGTAGATCTTGTATTTTGCCTTGGTCTGGCAGCCTTTGAGGAAGCCGAGGTAGTCCGGGACGTGTTCGATGACGTCCATGATGAGGAGGAGGTCGAAGAATTCGTCTTTCTGGAGGAGGTCTTCGTTATGGAAGTGGAGGCGATCTGATTCTTTCTGGCGGGCGCGATCGATGGCTGGGCCGGCGATGTCGTAGCCGCTGAACTGGAGGTCCCCTTGGAGAGTGTTGCTGAGGTCGGCGAGGATGGCGCCGACGCCGCATCCGATTTCTGCTACTGACTTGAACTTGATGGGTTGCCGCTGAAGCATGAGGCGGATCTGGGCGGCTTTCCAAGGGGCATCTTCCTCGTGCCAGCTTGGATTTTGGTCCATGTACTCACCATCGGTGTAGATATTGCCCATAAGTTTTTCCAGTTCGCGGGTAGGTTCGGGAATCGCTGGAATCTAGGAGAAGCGGAAGGGCGCTTCAAGGATTAGTTGCAGATTATCGATGCACTGTGTTTAAGTTTTGACGGTCAACAGGTTGCAAGGATGCGGGATCGTGGCGGCGACGGCGTGAGTGTGGGTTGAGGAGGGCGGCGGATGAGGGGGGCTACGGAGACGGAGAATGGAGCGTGATGGGGCGGGAAGGGGTGTGAATTTACTGCTGCAAGGCGCAGCGCTTGATGAGGAGACCACCGGCTGAGAGGCTGGTGGTTTTTTTGTGGTATGGCGGGTGGGGTGGGCATGAAAAAGCCGGCAGCTGCGGGGCAGCTGCCGGCGTGGGTAAGTGGGATGAGGGGAGGTGCTAGGTCAGGCGATGAAGTCGTTGAGGATGTTTTCGATCATTTCCTGGCGGCCGCTGGCGACCATGGGTTGTTGTTTGAGGCCGAGGACGTGGGCTTCGAGTTCGTCGAAGTTGGTTTTGCGTTTATCGATTTTTTTGCCGATGCCGGAGTCGAAGGAGCTGTAGCGAGCTTTGACGAAGTCTTCGATGGCGCCGCTTTCGAGGAGGCGGTGGGCGATTTTGAGGCCGCGAGCGAAGGCGTCCATGCCGCCGATGTGGGCGTGGAAGAGGTCTTCTGGTTCGAAGCT